>JBIIOE010000041.1:0-26639 GCA_044337105.1 Bdellovibrionota bacterium
TTGTTTCGGCGTCATTCTTTCTTGCTCACGAAGTCGCGGCTGATGAAGTGCGACATATGGTGGAGTTAGCGATGGGAGCTGTTGTAGTTGTTATAGCGCTCTCCTTGCTCGTGCGCGTGCTTAAAGTACGAAAACGTAAGGGCACAGCACTCGGGATAGTTCACGATTCGCGTGGGTCGTGCGGCTGTAGTGGGCACAGCAGCAAGGTGCCATTATCCGTAGTTGGATTCTTAATTGGGATTGTGCCGTGTCCGAGTGCGTTAGCCATATGCTTGTCTGCTAGCAAGGTCGGTTCGTACTGGGATGCAATGTTCCTAAGTTCATTGTTCTCGCTTGGGGTTGCGACGACGATTTCAGTTCTCGGAATAGCGATTACGCATTCTTCAGGACAAATCGCTCAGTATCTTATCGGATCGGGTAGAGTCGCTCGTTTAATGGAGATTTTGAGCCCCGCGATCGTTCTAATGCTCGGTGTTCTCATGATGCTTCATGCTGCTTCTCATTGAGCAGCGGGAGCAATAGTACCCAGAAGATACACTCAAGAGTCCCTGCGAAGTAGTGTTGTGGGGGGAGCTTCCGGATTCCATCTAGCGGTGGAGCCCCAATCTGTGGGGGTCCGAATTACAGCCCACGTGATCGGGCCTGCATCTTGTACTGCGAGCGGGGTCTCGAAAATTCTCGTTAGAGATAAAATCCCTATCGGTGAGGGCTCGTAAAAAAGTGATGAGGTCTCCCTTTTGGGCTTCCTCAAGTGGTATCCCTCCTCTAAGAGCCGGATCAACGAGTGGATCGTTACCGATCCTGAACCGATAGTGATCAAGAACAGATGAGAGGGTTTGAAATCGTCCGTTGTGAGCGTAGGGCCCGGTCAATTCTACATTTCGAAGCGAGGGGACCTTAAATTTGTGCGCATCGGTTTGGTCGTTTGTAATGCGCTGACGTCCGAGGTCGCTATCACCGGAGGTAACCCCCATCCCTGTGTAGCGGAATGAGTGATCTGTAAAGAGCGGCTCTGGATGACAAGTCGCGCATCTGTTCCTGAAGATCTCGTATCCACGCTGCTCTTTCGGGGTGAAATTAATATCACCACGCTTCATCTGGTCGTATCGACTGTTGGCTGAAACCATCATGCCCATGAATTGTGTTAATGCCTTCAGCATACTCTGCGAGGTAATCTCGGGAGTCCCGAACGCTGCGGCATTTATTCTTCGGTATTCGGGGTCTTGATTGAGTTTGGAGAGCACATTCTCCAAGCTCTCAGCCATTTCGTTGGGGGCTGTTAGGGGCGCTAATGGTTGAACCTCAAGATGATTTATTCCACCGTCCCAATGAAAGGAGGGTGACCACATGAGATTAGCCAGTCCAGGGGTATTGCGCATAGTGAATTGATCATTGAATCCATGACTCAGATCGTGGGCATACGTTGCGAAGGCCGCAAACTGCTGATGGCATGACGAGCAGGGAAAGTTTCCATCTTTGGAGAGCCGCCCCTCATAAAAAAGACGTCTCCCAAACTCGACCCCCTCTAGTGAAAGCGGATTAGAAGCAAATGTGTAAACAGGGGGTGGAAAACCTGGAGGAGTCTCCCACTGAAGAGGCGAGGCGCCAGCGGGAAGTGTGCTTCGGTGAGCCGAACGAAGTGGCTCCGCGGTTATCACAAAGATAAAGACTAAGAGTCCCAACCCTCCGATAACCAGGGTGCGCCGTGGGAGACGTGGATTCTTAATGAAACCCGTTAATTTGGAGAGGGGCTCTTTGGACAAGGCATGAAGTGTCTCTTTGAGGTACATTAATGTAGTCCGAGGAAGGTTAATTATTGAATGCTAAAGATGGTGGATACGTTATCTGCAGCAAGCATAGATTTGGCTCCGGGTGTCATCACGGTAGGGTAATCCGCGAGAGATAGGGCGTGCTTGCCATTAAACCATCGAGAAACCTCGACCGTTATTTCTATCCGAGGGCTGTGCTGCTCTTTGACCTCGATAATTCGGTGCGGTGGCAACGTGAGTAGAACCAGACGCTGCGCGTCTTCGCCTGGACGAAATCCTCCCACGTGATGGGCAAAGGGAATATGGGATCCCGATGAGCGAGCCACCAGTCCCTCAAATTTTGCAAAAATGTATCCTGAGTTCCATGTCCAAAACATGCCATGTAACGGATCAAGCGCCCCTGTCTGTGCCCCACTCGTATTGTGAAAGGAGTCCACACCTAGCATGAATTGAATGCTGTCATAGGGCCCCTTCGGAGCCTTGAGCGAGACCGTATGAGACGCAGCGTTCGAATAGTCTATGAGATGATATTCTTTATCGTGCCCAGTGCTTGTGCCTACTGAATTAGATAGACGGATCCTTGAGACATAAAACATAAGGGTCCGGACTTGATAGCGCTCCCCAAATGGATTTACGTAATCCGTGTCAGACTTGAGCGATTCGCCATTAGCTACGAAATTGAACGATATCAGTGGAGGATTGAGACCTTCGAGGGACGGCTGTGCGGGGGATTCCGGGATCGTGCAGACACAGTAAAGGATGAGAAAGATGTGTTTGACCCACTTGAAAGGCCTTGGGAATGGAAATGTATAGCTGCCATGACACATGAGCTAGCTTTACTGCCACAGATGTCGGCTGGTGCGTATGAGCAGTGTCAGCTCAGTACCTTCTTTGGGGAGAGTTTCTTGCCAAAGGCGAGGCTCACAATCCAATTCTAACAACCCCGCTTTCTTACTACGGGTAGGTTTTAGAGCACGTTTCGGTCCGCTTTAGTTCCTGAGGTCTTTGCTCAGACTTTCTAGGTTGTTATGCTACTGGCCGTTTGGGCTCCCTTACATCCCGCTGACGGTCTCACGTATGCAACCAAGCTTCGATTCAAATCATTTCGGCGTGACCCGGCGTCAACTATCCGCAATCACTGATCTGTGTTCTGAAGAGATCCAGGGCAGTGGGGCGCGAGACAAGGTCAAGGCATTCCCATTCATCGAGGTCTTAGCCGATATCTTGAAGTTCCTTCCGGCTGGTAAGGCGCCTGCGAAGGTAGCGCTCCTCAAAAACTGCGCCAAGAAGCTACAACTTCTCGCCGATCGCCCCGAGGCTCTCTCCTGCATGCGGGACTTGCTGCGAGCCGTACACCACAGCGCAGCACGACTCCCCTTGCGGCGCGTTGAGGCGTTGCTAACGATGGCGGTAGATAATAGGGAGCATACGGATTTCCTTCGACAGTTTTCCGATACGCTGCTGTCGCTAGGGTCGGTACAGGCAACGCGAAGGATCGATATTGCAGTCGATGGGTGGTCGCAAATCAGCGAGCTTAGTGCCGCACTCGACGAAGGGTCGCTTGCGGATGCGCACCAGCTCTTCCGAGAGAGGCTTGCTTCGGGAGCGGTTGTTTCGGGCTTCGATCTGATCAAGGTCTTGGTGCATTCGCCTGTCGCCCATTCTATTCTTTCTGGTTATGCCTCAGTTCGAGCAGGTAGTCGTCTTGAATTCGACGTGGCGCTCTCACTTGCGCGGTCAATTGAATCCGTCGCCGCAGGATGTGCTCGCTGGAGTAAGCCAAACGAAGTGCTGCCTACCGGGGGTCTAGAGGAGTCGCTCAAGCAGGTGGCGATTGCTCGCTCATCGGAGTTGCTGCGAGCTTTGCAGGTTCTCGAGCTTGCGACGTCGCTGCCTAATACGTCAGAGAGCCTCATTAAAGAGTGCTGTTCGTTGCTCCTCGAAAGCTGGCCAGTGCCTTCAGTACGCGTTGCTGTCCAGATGTATGCGGAAGAAGGAGTACAGCTCAGGCAGAACTCGAAATCGGTGGGTTGTCTGGCGAGGGAGCTCAGGAATGTTCTCCAGGCTCTGTCCAAGGAACAACTTGCGGAGATCGGAGCCACTCGCAATCAGTTCGTAATAGCGCTCGCTGCGGTGCAAGGAGCGGTGCAAGAAGCGGTACAGCAGGGGCTGAATGATGATTCAACCGTTGCAGTTAGCAAAGCACTTGAGATCTGTGCTCACACCTTCTCCTTGATGATAGCCGAGCGATCGCTGCGACTCGAATCAGTCAAACACGTGGAGGTGTTGGCCCGCTGTGGCGTCTTCGTCAAGAGCGGGTCGCATACTCGAACCACCTTGTCCCAATACATGCGATCTCTGACTGGAGCGGAGGCATCGGAGCAGTTGCGGCGCTCTCCTGAGCTGGGTGCTCTTGTGCTCAGCGGAGGGTTTGATCTTCTCGATACTCCCGCGTGGCGCGGGCTGCAGGAGTTGATGGACGCTGAAGATGCATGGAAGCCAGAGAGTTGGCCAAATGTTGTGCGCTGGCTGAGGTCATGGAAGGCCTGCACGGCCAGGCAGCGCACTGCGCTTCCGGGTGCTTTTGCGCTTATGCTGAAGCGGGGCGAGGTTTTTAGTAGGATTCCGGTTGAGAAGTTTGCTCCTGCAACGATCCTGCAGGCGCTTGCGCCCGAGTTTGAGCGGTCCTTAGAGCTGTTCCTCCGTGCTTGTAGACTCTTTCATTGTGTATCTGTGTCGCCAGAGACCTCGGAAAAGCAAGCAGCCAAGAAAGCGATGATGCTCCAAGCAGTAGTGGCCCTTTCCGATTCTGACAGGTGGCCTCGTGTCAAAGAGGTTCTCCGAGATTACCTGCGGGAGTACTCAAGAGACGATGCCTCCTGGCTTACTCAGATGTTTTTTACGTTCGTCTTTGACGAGATGATCATAGATGATACCCACGCGCACACAGACCCCGTGGGGTGGCTCATGCGAGCGTCGATCGAGCAGCTTGGAGAGTCGCTTGCTGACAGTACATCGAATTCACCGATGCAGTATCTCGCTACTGTGTACGAGAGGAGTACCCGCGGCGAGACTCTAATACAGCGTGATACCATCTGTGGCTACATTGATGGTGGCGCACGACTTACTGATCATCTGCGGAGTTCCTTTAGGGCCTACTCACTTGACTCCTTGCCTTTCCTGTGGCGCGGTGCAGATAGGCAATCGATGCTCGGCGAAGTTGTCGAGATTTACCGGCGTGGATATGAGCGAGTGAGAGGCTTCGGCGCGATGACGCTGGAGACTAAGCGCCCGCTCGATGGATCGGATTCTCTTGCGCTGCAATTCGCGCGCCTGTTCTGCACCGATGGGGCAGTTCTCAACTGCGACAACAGAGATTCAATGCCCGGGCCAGGGATCTTGTATTCGGGTATCCAGCTCGAACGCCTGCTCGTAAAGAGCGACAGATATCCGAAAGAGCCTTACGCTGATTATAAGCTCGCGTGGTCGTTCCTGGCGGAAGAGCTAGACGATCTGCCGAAAGCTCAAATTCTGTATTCTCGGGGGCTGATGGCAGTGATTCCTCCGAGCACGGAAAAGTATGCGCTGCATGGCTGTCATTACTCCCTCGTTATGTACAGTAATCACTTTCCCACTCAAGCTCCGTGGTCTTTCTATCTTGTGCCATCATCGATACTTTCCGAGGCCCTGCGCGGAAGATCCGTTCCTGTGCGCGAATACTCGGGGGCTTTTGTTGCCGGTTACGCGTCAAGCTCCGCTGCCCCGCTCGACTTCTTTAGCCTGAGGATGGCAGCTGCGCGCAAGGGGCTTAGCATTCTCTCTCTAGGTTGGATGTCGAACGTGGCGGGCCTATGTAACGCATTTCCCCCGGGTAGCGCGCCGTATCACCTGTGGGAGGTGCAGAGGAACGAGAGGACCCGAAACGAGATACTCAGGGGCGACAGACGCCGGCCGCAACCAGCATTAAGTAGTGATCGTGCCGGGCACGTCCACAAGGCGTATGCCTACAGCCGAGAGGATAGTACGCAGATACTGAGTGCTTTGCGAACCGCTCACCAGGAGGTTTATCAGATCGCTTCACAACTTTTTAATCTGCACGACGCGTTCAGACTTGTGCGATCGTTATGGCACAAAGGATGGCATGTTTCGGAGTCAGGCGAGGCCGGGTCGGTTTCGAAATTTATGGGCGTGCGCAGCCCTATGCTTCGACAGGCCTACGCATTTTATCGAGATCGGTTTAAGGGAGCACACGAGGCTTCGCGGCACTACAGGCTCGTCGTGGCAGAGGCGTTGGACTATTCAGTAAAGCCGCGTTCGCCGGTGGTGCTCTCTATCGACGATCTCTCCCTAACCACCTCGACGGGGAAGCGAGTTGTCTTACCACTCGATGGAGAGGATACGTTTGAGGAAGTAAACGGGATCTGGGATGAGTACGTTGCTCCTCATATTCAAGAGTCCTCAAAGGACCTACGGTTTTACGTTGGGAGTGAGTCTCTGCAATTCCTAGATAATCTAAAGTGAGGTGTTTATGCCCGTAGTTCCAAGCGCGCCTATTCCAACTCCGGTAACGCCCGGCCAGTTCCCCAGCACGATTCCGCGTAACCCCCCCGCGCCACTGCCTGCGCCCTTCAGGTCGCCGTCGCCAACGCCGATAGAAAGGCCGGGGAAACCGGCAGAAAAACCCGATTTACTCCCGGACGCATGTCCGTACAGGCCTGGTGGTGAATCGCATGCGGGGGAGTGTTTCGCTGGGTTGGTTCTGCCAGTAGCGATCCAAGAGCGGTGAGTGATCGTATGCGTTGAATGTTGCCAAGGGGGAAACATAAGGGAGCAAAGGGCATGTACGGTTTGCAGGTTCTGCTAAGCTCGCCCCAATTCGCGCAACGGGCAATTTCTCGGGCCAAGAGGTTATGACAGGTAGTGAGAGCCGCGATCCGCGCATGCGCGAGGTCATGGCTAGTGAGTAGTTCCCGCACGTGGTCCTTGCGCTGGATTCATTGCCGGCGGTAGATCTCCCTTCTGTAGATCACCCGGCGCGAGATCGCCTGGCAGTAGATCACAAGGAAAGGTAACAAAAATGGGAGTTATACGCACTATCTCGACAGCTCTTCCGGAGCATATACATTCCCGTGAAGACATCCAGCGCGTGGGTGCGAAGTGGCTTGAAAACTCCCCTCACGATCGTGAGCTTTTTCACCGTTTTGTCGAAAACTCGCGCATTGAGCAGCGTCACTTTGCGATACCCTTGGAGACGATACTCGCGCTGAAGGGAACGAAGGAGCGTGCGGAGCATTTTCAACGCGAGGGGCGGTCGTTGCTGCGAACGGTCATCAACAACCTGCTTGAGTCGCACGAGATCGCGCCTCAAGAGATTGAGCACCTCATTTTCACGTCGTGTAGCTCTCCGACTATCCCCGCCATCGATGCATCGGTTGTTAGCGATGTAGGGATGAAGCCGAGCGTCAAGCGTATCCCCGTGTATCAGCACGGCTGCGCGGGTGGTGTCGTGGGGCTTGGAATTGCTCACCGTATCCTAAAGGAGAACGAACTGTGTCTGCTTGCGGCGGTTGAGTTGTGCTCCTTGGTATACCAGCCAGGAGATCTAAGCGGTGGTAACCTCGTCGGGTCGGCTATATTCGGAGATGGCGCTGCGGCGGTTCTGGTGGCGGATTCAGGCGCAGGTCTGCGCATCGTAGATGCCCAATCCTATCTCGTTCCGGATTCGGTACACCTGATGGGCTACGGCATCGAAGATGATGGTCCGCATCTGCGCCTCGATCGCGCGCTCCCGCAAGCGCTATCGAGGCAGGCACCACCTTTCGTCGCCAATTTTTTGAAGTCTCACGGTCTCACGCATCACGATGTTTCATGGTGGTTGTTTCATCCAGGTGGTGTGAAGGTGCTAGCAACGCTCGAGGAGGCATTCTCGATACCGCGAGAACGTTCTCGCTGGGCCTGGGAGGTGTTGGAGCGCTACGGAAATATGAGCTCGGCGTCGGTGCTTTTTGTGCTCCAGGCGTTTATGCAGAGTGGGGTTGCGCAGCGAGGCGACCGCATATGTATGCTAGGGGTCGGCCCTGGTTTGACGATTGAATCGATCCTTTTTGAGCAGCAGTAAGTGATGTTTGATACTATTGCTCCAGTGCCTACTACTCTCTTCGTTGCTCTTGTGGTCGCAACCATCGGGCAGAGGCTCTTTGAACTCGTACGCTCGCGTACCAATCAAGGCACGATGCGAACGCACGGGTTCAACCGCGTTGATTCGTCTCTTAGTTATGTGTGCATGGTAGTTGTACATTCGACGTGGTTCGTAGCGATGCTTCTCGAACACACGATCTTTCCGCGCACGTTGCTCGGAGCGATGTCGTGGCTCGCACTCGTTGTATTCGTAGCGGCACAGATGCTGCGCTTGTGGGCGCTGCGGTCGCTCGGCTCGCAGTGGAATGTGCAGGTCATGGCCCCGGACTTACACAATGATCAGTTGGGATTGGTCACTGTTGGACCGTACCGATACGTGCGACATCCGAATTACCTCGCTGTCATCCTGGAATTTCTCTCCCTACCGATAGTCGGAGGCGCTCCGATCACCGCTCTCGTATGGAGTCTCTTGAATGGAGTAGTGCTCTTTTTTCGGATTCAGTACGAGGAGAGTCATCTAGCGCGGCGCCCAGGATACGAGCAGCACTTGTCGACTATCCCGTGTTTGATCCCGAGGTTATGGATACGTTAAATGGGGGATATGGCCTCACCCATGCGGACTTTTGATGTCGTGATTCTTGGAGCGTCACTCGCCGGTAGTGCCGCTGCAATAGAGTTGGGAAGGGCCGGTCTACGCACGCTTTTAATCGACAAGGGGTCGTTTCCCCGTCGAAAGGCGTGCGGTGAGGGGTTTTCTCAGCACGGTGCGCAGTATCTGAATCATCTGGGGATCTCTCCTGAGGTGTGTCGGAACGGAATGAACGAGTTCCTCGGATACCGTATCGTTACATATCCCTCGGATAGTCGAGTGCCTCGAGAGCTTGTGGCTCGAACACCATATCCGAGTGGTTGGGGCCTTTCGCGCGAAGTATTGGATCGCGTGCTCGTCGAAAGAGCCTTGCAGCTACCCCTAGTCGAGGCGTGCTTCGGGAGAGCAGTGCGTGCTCTTCGAAGGAGGAAGACGTCGTGGGTTGTGACTGAAGGGGTGAATGAGTTCGAAGCGCGCTACGTGGTTGTTGCCACGGGGGCTTCTCTTCCAGGATTCACAACCCCCTACGTTCTTCAGAAGTACGCGGGTTCCAGGCGAGTGGGTTACTCCTCGGTCGCAACGATAGTGACAGGTGAGCCTAGTCGTTTCGTGACACTTGTTCCTTCCGATCAGGGTGAGGTTTACGTAACCTCTTTAGGTGATGGTCGAGTAAACGTGAGTATCGTAGGCACACGGACCTTTGTCCACGCCAACAAATGCAGCAAGGTGCTCGAGAGGATGCTGCGCGAACGCCTAGGGTTACATCTGGTATTTGAATCATCGGGAATAGGAGCCGCTCACTTCGAGGCGAGGCACGCGAGTACCGACCCGTTGCTGTATCTTGTTGGGGACTCCAGGGAATCCTTCGATCCGATCTGCGGTATGGGCATGAGTCACGCACTCGCGACAGGAATAGCCGCTGCGCACTTCATCGGACGCTCGTGTGAAGGCAGCATCGCAACCTCCCGAGCCTTAGCAGCATACCACCGCTGTCAGGAGCGCATGGCTCGCGGAATACGCTTGTATAGCCAGGGTGTTCAAACGCTAGTGAAATGGTATCGACGAGCGCCGTTGTGCTTCGCGCCGTTGAGCCCAAGCCTAGCGGGACGCTGTGTCGCGGCTCTGCAAAGTTCGATCAAGCCGCTGAGGTCTTTCGACGCGCCTCACGTTTCAATGCAGGAATCTTGCGCCGAGCAGCTTACGAACAGCTAAGCGCCGTAGCTCCCGTTCCCGGTTTGACATCGATGCTCTGCAGCGAGTCGTTTTCGACTACTGCGCTACCTGAGATATCGACTGTCTCCTCGTTGCCATTGACGCTGGTGGTGAGTGTACCTGTTACCTCCCCGTTGCTGACAGTGAAGTCGGCCGTTGCGGAAACTGCCGCTCCCTCGCTGCCGTCGTCGAGCTTGGATGTGGTGAAAGAGAGTGAAAAATTGCCGTCTTCGCCAGGTGTCACGGTAACCGAGTCGGCTACATACACAGTAAGCTCTTCGCCCTCACCGGGGACGATCTCCAGATTGCAGCTCTCGATAGCGGTCGCTGGTGGAGTCGGACCTGTCGCGGTGACAGCTCCGTTAAGAATCGTCGTGAACTCGCGGTTCGGGTGCAGTAGGGTCGCGACGACGGAGTAGTTGAAGGGGATAGTTCCCATCTCAGGGGTCACGAGCACGCCGATCGGTCCAGGAAGTTCAACTGAGCGTAGCTGAGAGGATACCAGCTTGCGGTTCACGAAGAAGTCGAAGCGAATCGGATACCGTTCATATTCTTTATTTGGCACGAATGCATCAACGAGTAGCGTTGTGCTTTCGGCACCACCTGGAGCAGCGCTGCTGTCAGCTTGAGTGCGATTAACACCGACCGAAAGTACCGGACCACGCCGTTTTTTATCGATGTCGCCTGAAATCCCTTCAGTCGTTAGGACTGGATCCGCCGACACCTGTGCATGTGTGCTCTCGACACTGAGAATGGTGAAGATTGAGAGCAGGGTGGCAACGAGAGGGAAGGTGCTACGTGTCATTGGGTTACCCTTTTAATTGTAGTGTGCGGATTTCGCAGCAGAAGTATATCTCCGCAGCCTGTTAAACCCCATATCGTCTTTGATGATCGGCTCACAATCAAGGGTCCTTGACCCTATTTATGATCGTGGCCATGGTCAGTAGAGAGTAGCTATCAGCCGATCTGTCATTTTAAATAAACGGCGTTTTGTCGGCCGGGTGTGGCAGAGTGGGCACTTTCCGTCTTTTGGGTGTTGCTCTAATCGGGCAACATACACTCTTCGGGAGAATTTCAAGAGAGGCGTCGGTTGTTCCATGGTTTTATACTGGAGAGGTAGGGACAGGGCGGTGTGGCTCTCTCTGATTGTGGTGCTGATGGCAGCACTCTGCTCAGGGTGTGGTGTCATCAAGAAAAAGCCGGAGAGTGAACCAACTGGGATCGATATCGTCGGCAAGCCGATACCTCCGGAGCAGGCCAAAGAGATCCTCTCGGAGATGGGCGGGAACTTCGCCTACGGACCTGGGTTGGGGAGCACGGCCTTGAATGTTGGTACGGTTGTCGTCTTTCCGCCGTATGCGGTGTACCTCCTCGGTAATGCGATCCTTTCCATTAGCGGATATCAACCCATTACAGTCTCCTCGATATTACCGGAAGAGGATGGTAAACAGTGGTCTAATACGTACGACGAGCTCGTGTCGGGGCCCGGAAAGATGGTAGCCGCTATGGCAGGTCGAGAGTACCGATCGCGAGAGGTCGGTAAGATGAAGATGCAAGAGCTGTTCAAGCGAGTCGAAGAGGAGCAGGGAAAAAGCGCTCCAGTATCGGTTAAAGGATTTCGTCCATGAGTGCTCGTATCGGACTGGTTATCCGTCCTGGAAGTCCAAAGGTGGTAAGTTTGGCGCGTGAGGTGCTGTCGTGGTGCACTCAGAGGTCGCTTCCGGTCGACGTCGACCTTCAGACTGCCAAGGTCCTCAAGCTCTCCGAACCTGGTATAAGCGCGCGCGAGTTGGTTGAGCGAGCCGATCCGATCATTACGTTAGGTGGTGATGGCACCCTCATCGGGGTAGCGCGCCATGTGCGCGGTACATCGCCGATCTTCATCGGGGTGAACTTCGGTAATCTCGGTTTTCTGACCGAGGTGCGGCCGGACGAGCTGTTTCCGGTTTTCGAGCAGGCACTCGAGAAGCGCGTCTTGTGTGCCGAGCGAGTGCTCCTTACGGTGCAACTCGAGCGAGATGGGAAGGTGATCTTCGAAAGCCAAGCAGTGAACGATGTGGTAGTCCAGAAAGGGGCGCGTTCTCGATTGCCGGAGCTCGACCTCTCGGTGAACAAGCACGATGTCGCGCGCATCCGTGCGGATGGTATCATCTTCGCTACTCCTACAGGCTCTACTGCCTATTCACTGGCCGCAGGTGGATCGATAGCGCATCCTTCGTTGAGTGTAATTCTTGTGACGCCGATCTGTCCGCACTCCTTGACGAATCGACCGCTCATTCTTCCAGGGTCTTCGAATATCCAGGTAAACCTCCCGCGCTTCGACGACGAGGTTCTCGTGACCGTCGATGGGCAGGTTTCAGAGCAGCTTAAATCGGGGGATATCGTGCGGGTCAGTCAGGCTCGCCAGACGGTAAAGTTCGTGCTCTCCAAAGAGAAAGGGTACTTTGACATCCTGCGCACTAAGCTCAACTGGGGCAGGCCAAATAGGCCCGATTGATCTCGTGAGTCAGCCTTCACTCACCGCTCGTCCTGCGAGGTTCAAGGATGATTGAACGAAAGTTTTTTTTCCTGGTCAGCGTGTGTCTCATCTCGCTGACCTTCAGCGGTATTGGCTATCTGCAAGGTCTCCCTTTTCTCTCGGTCGGACCTCCGCTCTACACAGCGGAAGTTACGCAATCGCTCTGGCACACGCACTCTTTGCGCCCTGAGCGCTTCGACCAGATCTATCGCGAAGCCAGTGATCTCAGTAGGACCGCCGGGGCCGAGGTATGGCAGGATGTCTTTGCTCTCGATCGACGAGGGGGGTTAGCTCCGAAGCACGCGCTTTTGAGCTCCGTTATAGCCGTGCCGTTTTACGCAATCTTCGGAAAACTCGGTTTTTGGGTGCTTCAACAACTCCTCTTTGTGTGGTTGCTTTATTCCCTCTATGCAATAGCCACACGCCTCGCGGGGCGCAGTCTGCCGCTTACCACTATCGTCGTAAGCATGATCTTATCGCCACTGCTCCTGCACTCGCACGGTTTCTCGTCGGAACTTCATGGATGCGCCCTCGTGCTCGGTGGATTGAACATGATACATCGCCGCCAGTTCTTTGGTGCCTTCCTGATGTCGCTCTCCATACTCGTGCGTCCATCGTATATCTTACTTGTTATTCCCCTTGTGTGCGCTGTGTATAGGCATACTCCGGAATGGCACCGGGAAATTCTTCGTCGTAGTGTGGGGGTTGCTTTCGGTCTAGGGATCGTTTTCATGTTGAACTACATTTTGTGGGGAGATTCGTTTGCGACGGCGTATCAACGGCTACCGAGCTTTCGCAACGGGGAACTGTTCATCTCTACGCATCCAGTAGGATTTGATCTCGAAACGTTCCTGAGCGACTGGCCCGCGAAGCTGTGGGGAGAAACGGGAGTCTTTCCCGTGACCTCTTGTCTCTTTCTGTTGCCTCTCGTGGTTATCTCGCTCCGTCATCAGAGAGATCGGTGGTTTGAGGGGGTGTGTCTTTCGACGGCGCTGTTGTACACCCTCTATATCTTCTCGTATCAAATGTGGATGGTAACGGGGCCGGGGAATCGGTTCCTATTAACAGCCACCTGCTTGTGCATACCGTCCTGCATAGCCTTCTTGGCGCGGGTCGTACCTGAAGCTCGTGATGTACACCCCGCCCATAGTCGTCGGCAAAAATCGACGGTCTGAAGCAACTTTTTCTCGCCGATACCGATTACTCAAGGACAGCCAAGAAATCGAAGGAGAGCGCTTGTCACGCACATGGCTTAGCTAATACTTAGCCATAAATTTCTCGGCGCTTCCGACTTTCGAGTGGGTAGGATTCGGTATTATCCCGACGTGCACGAGCACGTTCACGTGGAAAGGCGCGACTTATAGGTCAAAACAAGGGTGTACGCTATCTCCAAGCTCGCTATCACCCACTCTAAAACGCGATGAGCCTTTATTAGCAATACAGCATATACAGTACAGCCGTTGTTTGTTGTGTCTCGGGATCGGGATACTCATGTAATTCGCTGCGGTCCCAGCCGATCGCTACGAGAAGATCGTCATGGAAAAATTTCGGGCACTCTTCCATCTGTACCCTGGAGTATCCGAAACGATGTGCGGCTTCGAATACTTCGTCTCTGGTTGGAATATAGTGCCGGATACCCAGAGCTTGCAGTTGAGCTTCTACATCTTCACAGTTGTCAACGAGCGCGACGCATCCCTCGCTGCAGATGTAAGGACGAACAGCTCCGAGTACGTTCAGGCCGATGGATCCTACCGCTTCGGAGATGAGCACCATATCGAAGCTCGCGAGCGAAAAGCCGAATGACTCCATGTGTCGAGCATCCCCTCGGTAGATCTTCGCTGAGGGAAAGCCGTTCTGCATCAAGGTGCGTACGAAGTGTGGAGAGCACTCGACAATCGTAACATCGAATCCACGCGCTAAAGCCTCCGCCTCGAGAGTTCCCGTGCCGGCGCCGATTGACAGTATTCGTCTCTTGCCTTGAAGCTCGCGCTCGAATCGATCGAGCATCCAGCGCCTCAGGTCACTCGAAGCGACTGCGGAGCTGAGTACTCGGAAGTCCTCTCTCTCTTCGTCGGCGACCACGCCTATAGAGGGGAAGGTTTCCGTAGCTTCTAGAACAGAGCGGAGTGGGATGCCCTCCCAGATCTCCACGTCTCGAGACGTAGCTCTGGTCGTGTCCGCAAGGCACGGAGCTTTAGTCGAAGCTGCTACGACCTCTTGCTGCTCCTGGAGCTGGTTTATGGGGTGTTTCGTCATCTGCACTTCCGAGCAATACACGCCATTCGAGTTTTCTCGAAGCATCTTGGCATGTTAGCCGTGAGGATAAGGGGAATCAAATCGAGCTCATGAGTATACATAATCCTCTGCTCGACGCATAACTATCATATGATCCATACGCAGACAGATAGGACCTCATGCAGCGCCTGGGCTGGAGCCCTCACCGTACCCGCGTCGCCCGACGGGAATACTATCAGGCTGCCCGGGGAGTTCTTCACCCCGCTTAAGAGTACAAAGAACGGAGAACTCCTGCTTGAGGGGTTGGCCGCGACTTCGATTCTCGAGCTAGGTGGAACTATAGCGAGCGTCCCAGGCGCGGACGGTAAAGCGCCGGCACTCTCGTTTGCCCAGATTCTTCGGGGCACCGGCAGCAAGGACCCGTGGCCCGAACTGTACGTGGCAGCTCCAGGAAGCCGCAAATATTACTTCGGACCCCCGATGGAGAGTTCGGCTCTCTCCTTCGCTGATATTATGAGAGTCGTGGATAGGTTGTACTACCACACCCGTGTGGCAGAGAGCGTGGTGGTGACGTGCGGCACTGATCGTCTAGCGGATATCGCCAAGATGGCGTCTCTCATGTTGCAGGACCCTCCGTGTCCGATAATCTTCACCGGCGCTCAACTGACTCTTTCTGATCCGAGAAACGACGTTGAGCGCAATCTCAGGGATTCTCTCTTGATGGCGAAGCACCTCGATCCGGGCGTTTATATCGTCTTCGGAGGTAGGGTTCTCAACGCCATGGATGCGTACAAATTCTCGACCGAAGAGCTCGATGCCTTTCGTTCCTACTCACCTGGAGGAGATCTCGGTTCGGTCGACTCCTTCAGTAATAAGTTCACCATTCATGAAGAACGCTATCTGCTCCCTTCCGAAAAGCGCCAATGGTTGAAGACGTATGGTCGAGACGAGCTCGGTACCTTCTGCGATTACGATCACAATCCGAATGTTGCATCGATGGATCTCAACATGGGCTCGGAGGCCGTAGTAACGGCAGTACTTCAAAGTCCTACCACGGCGGGTCTCGTACTGAAGATTCCGGGAACGAGTGGTATCAGCACCGAACTGGCCGCCAAACTTTCGGAAGCGGCGAAATATTTCGATTCAGCAGGCAATGAGTGCTGGAAGCCCGTCGTGCTCGTCACTAAATGTGTGCACGGCGCCACCCGGTTGGGGACCTATTCGATAGCTGCCGGGGTGGAGCAGATTCCAGGCATCATCTCAGCTAATGAGGTATCAGCGGAGGCCGCGGTTGTCCTGCTTCAGTGGGGGCTAGGGGCCACATCTTCAAGTGAGCCGCTTCGTGCTCTGTTCCGCGATCCTTCAAAGCAAGCGACCCACTCGCACGCGGATCGGGGGCTTCTGTTCGGAAATCCGGGGAAGATTCGTGAGCCGTGGGATTTTAATCCCTTTCCCTCCAAGATGCGTAGCTACGGGTACGCCAAAGCCGACCCCAGCCTGCGAACTTTCGACTGAACTAGTTCAGGCTACAGAGACTACGGGTTTGCGCAGCCGTATTTACGGGTACACTCGACTTTAATCGAGTTCTCCACTACCTGAAGCGGGAGTACTGAAGGCCTTCCTGATTTAGTCGACCCTCCTCCCTGCTGCGCCGGCGTTCCTCCAACTGTCTTCGGGACGGAGGCAGCAGTGGTCCAGCAACTAGCAAGTGCTTCGCAATAGGCTGTGACCAGTATAGAACAGCCTCCGATTGGAGGAGGCCCAAGTCCACACGGGTCTTCCGCGGTTGGTATTCGTGGTTGTATCTCTACAGATACTGCGCCAGCCGATTGTGGCGATCCATCGGCAGGTAGCGCATGCACCGCGGTGCACAACGTAATGATTGCTGTAAAGAGCGTTCCCTTGATGATTATGCGCATAGGCTCTCCCCTTAAGGCGATCTGTGAGAGGATTCATCGGCAGGAGAGAGGCACAGCTTGATGATTGGTTTGATGTTGACTACCTTTGTTGCGGGCTGGTGGTCGGTCCCATGCGCCGCAGGTAAACTGCCAATCTTCTGCAGACTGGTACGGGGCTACTCTCTAGCCAATAAGTCGGTGCTCCCTCGATGACTGGAATTTAGGTTTCGTCAGACGAGAGAGGCGTGCGCCTTGTATATCCAGAAACATTTCGTAGCCATGTTTCGATTTTATCCTCCCGATCCCTAAAAGCATAGATGTGCCAATGCTCAATCTCTGGCACGCTTCCAGTCGCAGAGCCATTTTTTGAAATGGTATAGTGGTGCTCATCTCCATGAAGAAAACTACTAAGTTTACGAGCTATTATCATCGCTAAGCCTGCGCCCTCGACTAAGTCCCTTTCACTGACGCGTCCATGCAAACCGGAACCTGCCACGAGGTTCAGGATTACATGGTGTCTTGATTCCGGATGTACAGGTGGAACCAGTTGAAATTGAGCACCTGCAAAGGTCAAGTCGACCTTGTTACCCAATAGCGGTCCTAGGATATCAGGCGCTCCATGCAGCACTAGCGCTCAAGCGCTCGAGTGAAGGGAGACCGGTAGATTGATCTACGACGACTTGGGTCCCCAGTTTTACGACGATTCGAGATGATAAAGACATGGACTCCTATATCTGGCAAAGCCGCCTGACATTGTCCACATAGAAGCGGGTCGCGCAACTTTTAGGGAATACGGGCGATAGAATAGGGAGCTGGGAAGCAAGGCAAACCCCCTCCCTGCGCAGAAAGCGGATCTTGGGTTGCTTTTCGACGTCCCCATCGAATATCAACCCAACCTGCGCTTTCTCGCGACGGGTAGGTTCTCCCTTGCTTCCCTCGGGAAAGGAAAGTTTAACCTCCAAGCACCTTTGCCTCGGCTGCGAAGCGTGGTATCCGATGCTTTCAAGAGCATAAAACAACCTTTCGTGGGTGTTTCATGCAGAGTTCATGTGCCATCACGGCCATCTTTGTGCGGGTTTCTCGATGTTATCTGAACTAACGATCAGCAACTTTGCCATCATCGACCGGCAATCGCTCTCGTTTCATCAAGCTTTCAACGTAATAAGTGGTGAAACTGGGGCGGGCAAATCGATAATCCTTAACGCCCTCGAGTTCATCCTCGGCGGGAAGGCGAGCCCAACCGTGATCCGTACCGGCGCCGAGCAGATGGAGGTTCAGGCCCTCTTTGACCTGAGCGATGTGCCTGCCGAGATTAGAGCTGAGCTGCCAGATATCGTCGGGGAGGATGACGAGCTGGCAGTTTCCCGAACGTTTCCTCGCGAGGGGCGCGGTAAGGTGCTGATCAATGGACGCCTTGGAACCGTGTCGCTCCTCGAAGAGATAGTCAGGAAACTCGTCAATATATGTAGTCAACACCACCACACGCGCCTACTCGATCCCCGCTATCACGTAGAGCTGCTGGACGGCTTCTGTGGCTGCGGCACACAGGTCGAACAGATGCGCAGCGCCTATAAAACCTGGAACGAGAAGCGTGCAGAGCTGGACGAGCTGCGCGAAGCACACAGTAAAGGTGCCGCTCGTCGCGAGGAGCTGGAGCAGATGCTGGCAGAGCTCGGTGGACTCGAAAACCTCAAGCCGGGGCGGCGGGTGGAGTTAGAGAACGAGATTAAGCGAATCAGTAACTTCGAGAGGCTGATGCAAGCTGGCCAACGCGCACTTGATGTACTGGCCGCAGAGGAGGGGGTTACCAGCAGCCTCAAGGAGGTCGGCTCTGCCCTGCAAGAGATAGAACGTTTGGACCCCTCGGCAGCGACCCTAGTAGAAGAGTTTGAGGTCGCACGCGAGGCCCTGGCTGAGAGTGAACTCGCGCTCGACCGCTACGTAGCAGGACTCGACTTTGATGGCGAGGTTCTGGAAGCGCTGCGGACGGAGCTTTCGGAGTTAGCTCGTTTGGAGCGCAAATACAGGGTGGATGACACCGGGTTATGCGAGCTGAAGTCCAGAGCCGAGCGAGAGCTCTCCGCGTTGAACGGCGGCCCGGGCTTTCGAGAATTAGAGCAGCAGGTTGAAGTTTTGCACGGGCAGGTCCTAGCGGTTGGACAAACGTTACGCGAGATTCGCAAGAAGGGCGCCAAGGAGCTCTGTGCCGCAGTAGCCTCCGACCTGAAGGAGCTCAATATGCGCGACGCATCCCTCGAGGTGCGCTTCTCAGTGGCTGAGCCAACGGCTTCAGGTCTCGATCGTATAGAATTCCTGATGGCAACCAACAAAGGTGAGCCGCACGCCGCCTTGCACAAGATAGCCTCCGGAGGAGAGCTCTCGCGGGTCATGTTGGTGTTGAAGAAGATCCTGCGTGAGCGCTCCGGGGTAAACGTGCTCATATTCGATGAAGTGGATACCGGTATCTCGGGTGGTGTCGCACGATCTGTAGGCCGGATGCTCAAAGAGATCTCCGGCCAATCGCAGGTGATCTGTATCACCCACCTTCCCCAGGTGGCGTCCCTCTCGGATCGGCACTTTTTGGTCAATAAAGAGGTCGGGGAGCGAGCAATTACCGTAGTTAGGCAGTTAAACGACGAAGAAAAAGTCGATGAAATTGCAAGGATGTTAGCGGGTTACACGATTACTGACGCTTCTCGGGCGTCCGCACGCGAGTTGATAGCATCTAAGTAAGAGAGTTGTAATCTGGCTCTTTCTGAAATGGCGTTTGCCCCTTGGTTGACGCCCTTCATGGGATGGCGTAGCGTCCTTGCCTACCATTTGGCGCCCGACGAGCAGTATTACAGTGCCAGAGGCTAGTGTGTACCCCGCAGGATGTAGGAGGGTACGGAGCGCCAGACGCGTCGTAGTATCCAGACGCGTAGCAGCGTGCGCAGCAAGTTCGCAGCGTGCGCTGCAAGTACTAAGTGATGGCCGTGGATTTACTATACGGCCGAGTTGTCGCTTTCTGTATAACAAGCGACAGAGGTTGGAACATGGAGAGTTGCTCTCAACCACAAAGCTTCCCCCAATTTGGGGTCAAGGCAGTGCGACGGAAGAAGAGGTCCATCCGCATTCCTATGCGCTGGCTGGCTATCGTAGCTATCGGCTTCGGTATAGCCGCAGGTATATCTGTGTGCTTGGCCGGCAACTTCGCGCACGTTCTCGTGCGTCAAGCGCGCGATGCATACCTCGTACACAGACTTACTGCAGAACGTGATGCGTTGGCGCTCAACAACGGCATGTTGCAGCAACAGCTAGCCGCTGTTCGAGAGGAGAGTTCGGAAGGTGAAGGGTTTGAGTCGCTCGTAAAGAACCGCCTCGACGAGCTCCAGACGATCATCGAGTCCTCGACCTCGATAAAGGTCTTCAAAGACAAACGTAACGGTGCCAAGCCCGTTGTCATTACCAAAGACCAGAAGAACCAAAAGAATCCCAACGCGCTAGCGGCCCTTTTGGACGCCCCCGAACTGAAAGGCCTCTCCAAAGGCGCGGATAAGCCTATGGAGCCTGAGTTCCTGGACGAGCTCAAACAGCTAAACAAAGGTCTCGGAGGAGCGGAGGTCGAGTGTCGTCGCAATCCGGCTGGTAAGGTCGTGTGCGCAACCAGCGTCGATACCGAAACAGAGCCCACCGATCCGAAAACCGCACAGGAAGTGAAGGTCCTCGAACAGGAGCAGAGTGGGGCGCTGACCGCAGAACAGTGGTCCGGCGATCAACGCGCGCTGCTCGAGCGGCTGACACATTACACAGCACTTCTACGTTCTTTGCCGATGGGCACCCCGGTCGAGGGAGAGCTCACCTCGAAATTCGGTCGACGAGCTTCCCCATTCTCAGGGCGCTCATCCTTCCATGAGGGGCTCGATATCTCGCTCGACAATGGAAGCAAGGTACAGGTCACAGGAGATGGAGTGGTTTCGAAGGTGGAGTACGATTCGACCTACGGATGGTTGATTGACGTCACCCACACCCACGACATCACGACCCGCTACGCGCATTTGAGCAAGGTACTCGTGAAGGAAGGTCGCCGCGTTCGGCGCGGAGATCTGATAGCGTATTCCGGCTCCACCGGCCGCTCGACTGGGCCGCATCTGCACTACGAAGTGCGTCTGCGCGGCATGCCGAAGAATCCGATGCCCTTCTTGGCGTTGGTGGATAAGCTGCACAAGTTTCTGTAGAGCAGCGACAAAACCTCCCGCTAGGCTGATTCGCCGACTAGGCCACGTGAACGTGTCGGATAAGAATGATGTTTTCGCGTCGGGCGTGGTTGCTCATGCCGTGCTGCCCTGTAGGAGCGGGTTGCACCTTTCCGGCTATCCCCTCCTATGATACTCGTTTCCCAACACCTAAGGCCCCTGTACTCCTCGTAAAATAATCGGGTAAAGGTTTGGTCCTCAGACCAAGGATAGAGTATTAATTAGTCCATGTCTGACTCCTGTGTTCATATCAGTTCGCATCTCGATCGCGCGGAGAGGGGAGGGATCGTGCGTGGGCTCCTGATCCTCTCTTCGATGGTGGCGCTTGTTCTTGTGGTGAGTGCCTTTGTCTTCGGCTCCGTGGTCCCAGTCGGATACGTCGGAGTTCGCAAGATAGCGTTCGGCCCGGGGCAGGGCTTGACCTCCACACCCCTGCTGCCAGGCTTGCATTGGACCATCCCCGGCTATTCCACGATCTACCTCGTTCCTCAAACGATCCGCATCGTTGATTTCGAGCGCGATGTAAAAACCTATCCAGCTAGCTTCGGTACGCTCAACGTGCCGACAGTAGACGGAACGCGGGTCGATGTGGATGTCGCGGTTCTTTATCGCTTCATGGCGCGAGCGGGGGCGATTAACGGAGAGAAGCACGGAGGAGTCGCGGATCTCATCAAACACGTCGGCGCAACTGACGTGGAGTGGACCAAATATATCTCTCAGGTGGCAAACAACGAAATTAAGCGCTCTTTGAGTGCGCTTTCAACGGTCGAGTTCTACGACCCCGAGGCGCGTGGTGAGCGCGTTCGCATAGCCGAGGAAGAGATGCGCAAAAATCTTGCGCCCTTCGGCGTGCAGATCGATGGGTTGCTCGTGCGTCGCTACACCTACCGAGAGGAGATCGACCAAGCGATCTTCAAGAAGAACCTTCAAGAGGCAGAGATGGCGTTCAACAAGGTAGCGGGCGATTTCGCCGCTGCACAACGTGACGTCAATAAGGTCGAGAGCGACGGCAACGTAGCGATTCAAAATCTCGACAAGCAGGGGACGAGCGAAGCCGAAAAGATCCGCTCCGAGGGAGACCTGTATCGACGCGAGAAGATGGCCCAAGCCGACCTGCTTCTAGCGGAGGCGCGAGCGGAGGTTGATCGGATGCGTAACGATGTCCTCTCCAGGGTCGGCAGCGATGTCTACGTCGCGCTACAGCTCGCGCGAGTGGTGGCATCACTCAAAGGCGGGGTCGTGACCAATCTCGATCCCTACGATTTCAATGCATGGGTAAACCGATTGATCGGCCCAGCCGCTGCCAAAGGCGCAGGTGCACAGGAGGGTGGTGATGTACGTCCGTAAGATAGCAAAACTTCCCATCTTCGCGATGTGTGCACTCTTCGTGCTCACCGGCTGCGATACTGGCCTCCAGCACATGGGCACTACCGAGTACGGAGTGCGTTTCAGGAAGCTGCCGCGCTTCCTTGGCGGAGGCGTTGGTTCGGCTGACAGCGTGGCAAGCCCGCTGGAAACGGTAGTGGTCATGCCGTGGGAGGAGATCTATCGCTTCGATACTTCTCCGAAATACCTCACGTGGGGACGCGGTCTGGGTGATGCAGGTGGGGCGACTCACCTTGTACAGAACGAAGACGTGCATACCCGCGTGCTCGACGGTAACGAGGCCGCACTGAAGATAAAGGTGTGGTACAACATCGCACCGACCCCTGAGACTCTCGTCAAACTCGTTCAGGAAGTCGCAACCAACGAAGAAGAGATCAAGCACCTCGTGATATCGGTTGTGCGTTCAGAGATTCGCACCTACTTGAATCGGCTTAGGACAGCCGAGTTTCGTGACGTAAAGAAGTTGAACGCCACGATCGACGAGACCCTCGCTGCGACGCAGTCGCGGCTCGGACCACTCGGAATCAAAGTTGAGGGTTTGAATCTGCTCGAATATCGCTTCGTGCGACTCCTCTCTGATGGAACCGAAGACACAAGCTACCAAGATCGGCTGCGTGAGATTCAGGAGAAGGAGCAAGACATTCAAGGAGAACGTTCGCGTATCGAGACCGTGCGCGCAAAGAAGCACAAGGAGTACTCCGAGGCCGAGAGCAAGTTTAATTCCCGGATCGGGGAGGCACACGGCTTCAAAGAGCAATCTACCTACCAGGGAGATGCCTACTACGAAGCACGCTCGAACGAAGCCAAAGCGATCCTCGCTGAAGGAAAGGCGGAGGTCGAGGGGCTTCAGAAACAGATCGCAGCGCTCTCTGGTAAGGGCGGGCAAGCGATGCTGCGTCTGGAGATAGCCAAGCAACTCGCTAAAGGTAATCCGAGGTTCGTGGCACTCAACCCATCGCAAGGTGCAGGCGGTGCAACCGTGGATCTCTCCAAGACCGATATGAATCAACTCTTGCAGCAGTTGGGAGTTGTAGAGGGGCTCGCAGCAGCGCCACAGCGCGGGTCGGCCGCACAAGCGCAACCTGAAGCTTCCGCTGAGACGGAGAGCGGTCGGGAAGGGGGCTCACAGCAATAGTTTTTAGTGAAGCGGTTGCCGCCGGATAGATCTGGCTCGCGATCGTGCACATGATAGTAATGGAGAAAAGGAAGATGACGACTCATTCGGCAGGAAGAAGAAAGATCGCGCTTATCGGCGCTGGGCAGATCGGCGGAACGCTTGCGCTCCTGTGTGGACAGAGAAATTTGGGCGATGTCGTGTTGTTCGACGTGGTCGAGGGGATGCCGCAGGGCAAGGCCCTCGATCTGTCACATCTCGCGCCGGTGTTCGGACTCGATTTCAAGGTAACTGGAACGAACAACATCGCCGACATCGCTGGCGCAGATGTGTGTATCGTAACCTCGGGTCTTCCGCGCAAGCCCGGCATGAGTCGCGATGATCTCGTCAAGACCAACGCCGAGATCGTGCGTAACGTTGCCAAGGGTATCCGTGAGCACGCCAAGGATGCGTTCGTAATCGTCATCACCAATCCGCTTGATGCGATGGTATCGCTCATGCAGAAAGAGACAGGCTTCCCTGCAGAGCGAGTCGTCGGCATGGCGGGAGTGCTCGACACTGCGCGCTACCAGGCATTCCTGGCAGAGGAGCTCAATGTTTCGGTAGCTTCCGTTTCCGCATTCGTACTCGGTGGTCACGGCGATGACATGGTCCCGGTGCGATCGTTTACGACCTGCAACGGCATCCCCGTAGAGAAATTAATCTCGGCCGAGCGGCTCGATGCGATCGAGAAGCGAGTTCGCGGGGCTGGGGGAGAGGTGGTTGCACTTCTCAAGACCGGCTCTGCCTTCTATTCACCGGCTGCGTCTGCTATTCAGATGGCCGAGTCGTACCTCTTCGATCAGCGTCGAGTGCTCGCAGCAGCCGCGCGCTTGAACGGCGAGTACGGTATCGAGGGGCTCTACATCGGGGTTCCGGTCATCATCGGAAAGAAGGGTATCGAAAAAGTGGTCGAGATCGAACTCTCGGATGCCGAAAAGAAGGCATTGCAAAAGTCGGTCGATAGCGTCAAAGCCGTTGTCGCACTCGTATAACGCAAGTGTTCTATATGACTGATTTTTTGAGCATCAAATAAGGAAAGGTATTAACGTATGAACCTTCATGAATATCAAGCAAAGCAGGTCCTCGCCTCCTATGGCCTGCCGGTCCTCAAAGGGCATGTCTGCTACACCCCTGGAGAGGCCGAGGCTGCAGCCGACCTACTGGGCGGCGGAATCTGTGTCGTCAAAGCACAGGTGCACGCCGGAGGACGTGGAAAAGCCGGTGGAGTGAAGCTCGCCAAGAACTCCGCTGAGGCGCGCGCCCATGCCGAGAAGATCCTCGGGATGAAGCTCGTTACTCCTCAAACAGGAGAGGCGGGTAAGCTCGTGCGCAAGATCTACGTCGAAGCCGGATGCAACATCGCCAAGGAGTTTTATTTGAGCCTCTTGGTCGATCGCGCGAGCCGCTGTATTTCGATCATCGCGTCCACTGAGGGCGGTATGGAGATCGAGGAGGTTGCGCACTCCAATCCCGAGAAGATCCTCACCGTGCGAATCGAGCCGGGAGTAGGTTTGCAGACCTTCCAGGCAGCAAAGCTCTCGATCGATCTCGGTATTCCGGCCGAAGCGCGCAAGTCATTCGTGTCGGTCGTGCAAGGACTCTACAAGGCGTTCGTTGATTGCGATCTGGCGATGCTCGAGATCAACCCGCTCGTGCTCACCAAGGAGAACACCTTCGTGGTGCTCGATGCCAAGGTTGCAATGGATGACAACGCCCACTTCCGTCAGCCGAAGCTGCACGCGATGATGGACTACGACGAGCAGGATCCTCGTGATCTCCGCGCACAAAAGTTCGGTCTCAATTACGTCGGCCTCGACGGAAACATCGGCTGCTTGGTAAACGGCGCAGGGCTCGCCATGGCTACGATGGATATCATCAAGGCCTTCGGCGGAGAGCCAGCGAACTTCCTCGACGTAGGTGGTGGAGCGACTAAAGAGAACGTGACCGAAGCGTTCCGCATCCTGCTCTCCGATTCGAACGTGAAGGGCATCCTGATTAACATCTTCGGCGGAATCATGAAGTGCGACGTGATCGCCACCGGCGTTATCGAAGCCGCCAAAGAGGTGGGCTTGAAGGTGCCGTTGGTTGTCCGGCTTCAAGGAACCAACGTCGAGCTCGGCCGCAAGTTACTTGCGGAGTCGGGCCTCGCAATCACTGCAGCGGACACTATGGATGACGCTGCCAAGAAGATCGTCGCACTAGCGAAGTAACTAAGGAAAAGACATGAGCGTTCTTGTAGATAAGAATACCAAGGTAGTAACTCAAGGAATCACCGGAAAGACCGGCGCATTCCACACACGTGCGTGCAAAGAGTACGGCACACAGATGGTAGCAGGCGTAACGCCCGGTAAGGGTGGGCAGGATTTCGAGGGGATTCCACTCTTCGACACCGTTCATCAAGCCAAAAAGGAAACCGGCGCAAACGTCTCCATCATCTACGTTCCACCACCGTTTGCGGCCGATGCGATCATGGAGGCAGTCGATGCTGACCTCGATCTCGTCATCTGTATCACTGAAGGGATACCGGTGCTCGACATGCTCAAGGTGAAGACCTACATGCAGGGCAAGCGTACGCGCCTTATCGGACCTAATTGTCCAGGTATCATCACCCCAGGGCAGGCCAAGATCGGTATTATGCCGGGCTTCATCCACAAGCCGGGCCGCATCGGCGTAGTTTCCCGTTCGGGAACGCTTACGTACGAGGCGGTGTTCCAGCTATCAAATCTCGGCATGGGACAATCGACCTGTATCGGTATCGGTGGTGATCCATTGAACGGTACCAACTTCATCGATTGCTTGAAGCTCTTCAACGAGGATGCAGACACCGACGCAGTCGTGATGATCGGCGAGATCGGTGGAAGTGCCGAGGTCGATGCAGCCAAGTGGGTCAAGGAGTACATGAAGAAGCCAGTGGTTTCCTTCATTGCGGGAGCAACCGCACCTCCAGGACGCCGTATGGGCCACGCTGGTGCGATCATCAGCGGTGGCGATGACACCGCCGAAGCGAAGTTCACGGCGCTTTCGGCTGCGGGCATCCACATCGTGCGTTCGCCACACGAGATCGGGGCGAAGATGCACGAAGTGCTCGGGAAGTAATAACCGGGTGGGGGTGGCGAGCCGGACGGCGGAGCTTCCGCTCCGCCTACGAGCATCGCCACGCTCCCAGCAGCAGGCGGACCACCCTGGACCGCGGAGCTTCCGCTCCGCCCGCCAGCATCACCAAGCTGCAAGCAGTAGGCGGACTAGAAAGTCCGCGGTCCGTTCCGCTCCGCCTGCCAGCATCACCAAGCTCCCATCAGAAGGCGGACCACCCTGGACCGCGGAGCTTCCGCTCGGCCCGCCAGCATCACCAAGCTGCAAGCAGTAGGCGGACTAGAAAGTCCGCGGTCCGTTCCGCTCCGCCCGCCAGCATCACCAAGCTCCCATCAGAAGGCGGACCACCCTGGACCGCGGAGCTTCCGCTCCGCCCGCCAGCATCACCAAGCTGCAAGCAGTAGGCGGAC
>JBIIOE010000150.1:0-7853 GCA_044337105.1 Bdellovibrionota bacterium
TACCCGAAAAACTTGAGGTTTTTGTTTCGGGTACGTTTACGTTCACGTTCACGAGCACGTTCACGTGCGAGGAAACATAGGTTTTGCCTCGCTTCCCCAGGCTACAGCTCGATCGTGGCTGGCTCGAAGCCCTCGCAACCGCTGAACGCAGTAACTCGTAGGTGAAGGGACACATGGCTCGGATGTCCACACTCGTCGACAAAGCTCTCTGGGGCCGAGCGAGTCTGTCGGATCTGGACTAACTCTCGAGTCTTGGCGTGGTGTTCTCCGAAGTGCGCGCATAGGCCACATTGGCCAGTATGAATTGGTACCATGGTAGAGTTCCTTGTTTCGTCACGTACTCATTAGCGTGTGAATATTGTTCTTGAGGGAAACGAGGCAAAACCTGCCCGCCGTCTTACTTTTGAACTTCCCACGTGCTCGTGTTCGTGCTCGCAAACGTGAACGTACCCGAAAACCTGAGATTTTTGTTTCGGGTACGTTTGCGTTCACGTTCACGAGCACGTTCACGTGAGGAGAAACAGGAGGTTTTGCCTCGCTTCCTTAGGATCTCCGTCGACTAGCTCCCTTTCGGCTACTCTGACCTTGAGCCGTGCTCGAGGAACGCCGTGCGGACCGGGCAGGTGTTCCGCGCGACGAAGCTCGCTCGCCCGACTGCTCGACACGAGGGGATGCGCCGAGGGTTCTTCCCGGGGACGTTTTTCTGCTCGCTGAGGCCGTCTTTTTACGGGTTTGTGGCGCGCTCTGCGCCGCTGTGGTGGTCGTGCGGCTGCGCTTGGCTGGGCTTGTTTTCTTCTTTGTCGCTGCTCGTGGCATTACTATTCTCCTTGTTAAGTCATCGCTTCTTTGTCGATGACTCGTTTTATCCGCGAGCTTCGAGAAGCGCGTCGGATACTCATGCACAGCATGCGGTAGGAGAGCGCTGGTGGTAATGATGAGTATCATGGACTATCATACAGGCTCGCACCTCATTCAAACGGTCAATTCTTTATGGCGCTCGAAGTACTGCTCTCCGCACAGAACATAACCAAGACATTTCGAGATGGTTCGATCGTCAGCGAAGTGCTGCGAGGGGTTTCGTTGGAGCTGAGAGGAGGGGAGTTCGTAGCTCTTGCGGGGCCCTCTGGATGTGGAAAGAGTACTTTACTCAACATCCTGGGGTTGGCTGATCGGCCGACGAGTGGCGTCTTGTCGATTGCAGGAGAGCAGTTGCGTGAAGCGCCAGAGGCGAAACTTCGAGCGTTGCGTCGCGCGAGGCTCGGGTATGTCTTTCAGCATTTCAACATCCTGTCGACCCTGTCGGCCCGAGAGAATGTGATGGTGCCACTTCTCCTGAATGGTGTCTCATCGCGTGAGGCTGAGATACGAGCGGATGCCGTGCTCGAGCGGGTTGGGATGGCTCATAGGCGGGCGGCGATGCCCTTTTCGCTCTCCGGAGGAGAGCTTCAGCGAGTCGCGATTGCGCGAGCGGTCGCTCATCGTCCCGCTGTTGTGTTGGCCGATGAGCCGACGGGCAATCTCGATTCAACAGCGGGTGAAAAGGTTCTCGAGCTTCTGGAATCGATGGTTCAGGAGGGGATAGCAGTACTGATGGCCACACACAGCGAAGTCGCAATGGCTCGCTGCGCTCGGACGATTCGGATGAAGGACGGAGTGGTGGTATAGGAATGCGTGAGCGCATATGACTATCTGGCTTTTCCGCCGGTTCGTGGTCCGCAGATGGTTTCGTAACCCTGTTCGGCCCCTGCTCATGCTAGCGGCAGTCATGCTAGCTACTACGCTATGGAGCGCAGTGTTGCGCACTACATTTTCCGGGGTGCGCTCCTTTGAACGCTCCCTGGGGATCTCAGGCGATGATTTTCCAGTGATTGTAGCGCCTCAAGGAGGTCGTTTGCTCATGTCGGAGATCGGCGTGTGTCTATCGGGGCTCGCCTCCTCCTTCGACATGAGAGCGATTCGGCGTGAGGCGGCGCGCTTGATGACACCAACCGGTTCGCTGCCGGTTCGAGTAGTCGGCCTTGGAGGGTATCTAGAGGGCTCGCTGCGCAGCGCAGCCGGGAATGATGACACTACACGCATCGCCGTTCCTCTCCAGACTGCGAAACAGTTGGGGGTGGTGGAGAACGAGCGCATAGCACTCGATTTTGACGGGACGACACTCGAGGGGCAACTTCAGTATTCCGGACAGGACGACGGTGACGGAGGCTCCGGCGCCTTTGTGTCGGTGCCGATCTCGGCCCTCGCGGGTCTCTCGCCTCGCGGGGCGCTCGACGCAGTGCTCGTGAAGGCGCGCTCAGAGAGCGATTCGGCGCTCGTGCGCAGGCAATTGACGCGTTGGTTCGAGGGGTGTTACCGCGGGGGTGCTCCGCTGCGCATCGAAACGGCGCAGGGGCGCGTGGAGCATGGGGAGCGTTTGCTGGGGGCATATCGGTTCAATGTTCTGATCATGGCTGCCATGACTCTCCTGGTGTGTGTGCTGCTCGTCTCTCAGACAACTCACGCAAGTTTGCTTACGCTCTCTCGAGAGTTGTCTATCGTGCGGACGCTCGGCATCGGGACCACGGACTGCTTGATGATAGTTGTGGTCGAGGCAGCAGTGCTCGGAATGATCGGAGCTGCGCTGGGGATCACCGTTGGCTATCCGCTTACCTTGGAGATATCGAGTTTTCTGTCGGGGACGGCGGCAGAGATTTACAAGCTCGAGATGGACACCCTGAAAGGGGGAGGGCTGCTCATCAGTGAGTTCGGCGTCGCACTGACGATCTTCGCGGTTGCGGTCGTCGGGGCGCTGATGGGTGGTGTGCAAGCGCTTCGAATTGCGCCGAATGTGGGGACCCGGCGGGAGTTCGTTCATATTCGGCCGCTTGGTAGCTCGTGGACCGTCGGCCTCGCTGTGATGGCGCTGCTGGTGTTTGCGGTGGCGCTCGCGACGGTGCTCGTCATGCCGACTTTGTCGGGTAGCTACGCCTTGGTTCTGGCGAGCGTAGTGTTCGTTCTGGGGGTAACGCCCCTCGGGATATCAGTCACTCACACAGTCGTTCATTTTTGGAAGTCGTCACTCGTAACGAGATTGGCATCAGGTGGTGTCCGAATGAGTGGTCGAGCGTACGTCTCGGCGGCGATGGGAGCGGCGGTTGCGATCACCCTCATGGTGGCCCTTACCCTGATGGTGGAGAGTTTCAGGGGCACCTTAGCGAGCTGGGCTGATACTCGCTTGCAGGGAGATCTCTTCGTGTCGTCAGTGGTAGAGGGCGGAGGCAATGAAGGCAGGCTTCCGGTGTCCTTTGTTCATGACGTAGCGGCCCTAGAAGGTGTGCTGTCGGCCGTTCCATACTACGAGTCGGACGCGTGGATAGCAGAGCGTTCCGTGGTGGTAGGGGCAACCGATCTGACGACGCAGGCCGCTAGGGGCGTGTATCGGCTCATCGACGGCGCTCTCGATTTACCGCGCTTGGCCGAGGGACGTGCGTGTGTGATCAGTGAGAGTGCGGCTCGCAAGCTTGGGATCGGAATAGGAGGCATGGTCGAGATCGAGCGCCGGCAGTTCGTCGTGCAGGCTGTTCTCCAGGAGTTCGGCACGGAGCGGCCGATGGTGCTCATCGACGACACCGTGTTTCTCTCGCTGTATCCTGAGCACAGGCCACAGTCGCTCATCGTCTACCTCCGAGATTTCTCGATGGTGACAGCTATACGCGCGGCGCTCGAGGAGCGGGGGCGTGGCGGAGTCATCGTTCGCGACCAGCGAGAGCTAAAGGATCTCGTCATGTATCTTTTCGACAGGACCTTTCGAGTGACCGGCAGTGTCCGCTGGATAGTGTTCGGAATCGGCGTCCTGGGGTTGGTAGTTGCTGGATTGCAGCTCTTGTGGGAGAGGCGGCGTGAGGTGAAAACTCTGTTCGTCATCGGCGGAACTCCAGCGCAGGTAATCGGCTGGAGTGTGCTCGAGGGTGTTCTCGTCAGCACAGCTCCGTTTGTGCTGGGGGTTGTCATGGGAACCGTTGTCGGCTGGACTCTGACCACCTTGGTCAACCCACTCTCGTTCGGATGGACATTAGAGTTCAGGGGCTCGACAGCACCGCTCTTTTTCGCCGCTGCTTTCGTTGTGTGTGTGAGTGTGGCACTCGTGTTGGCTTCATGGTTAGCCACGAGGAGAATTGTGAGGCAGACGACGCTCTCGGATGAATGACGAGGGTGAGAGTCTGATCGGGTTTCGGAGAAGGTCGTAGAGTGATGAGGTGTGCTATGTCGTCTGCTAGCGTAGTCAGGGTTGTCAGCTTTCTAGGCCTGCTTGTCCTCTGTGGATTGGACGTTGTCTTTGCGGCACCAGAGGAATTCTCGGTGGCGAGAGGGGGTACAGTACTCTCGTTTCCGCGCGACCACGGAGCACACTCTGACTATCAAACCGAGTGGTGGTACTACACAGGCCAGCTGTATGGCGAAGGCGAGGAGCCGTTTGTTACTGCTCCTCGATACGGCTTTCAACTCACCTTTTTTAGGCGAGCTGCCAAAGGGATAGGGGGCTTCACTCAAGAGTACCTAGCCCATGGCGCACTGACCGACATCCGGAACAAGAAAACGTTCTTCGCGTCACGCCTCGGAGGTGGTGGATTGGGGGTCGCCGGGGCGGCGGAGCCGACCTTGATGGCCTGGTCCGGCGACTGGGCAGCCGATCTCGTTGGAAGGAATCACATTCTACGATTCTCGCTGCCGGTAGCTTCGACGCGGGGCGAGCCCGGGTCTCTCCGACTGGTCGGGATGCCCACATCTTCGGAGTGGCGTCAGGGAGACAACGGATTTAGCCGCAAAGGAAACTGTCCTTCGTGCGCCTCGATCTATTATTCGATTCCGGGTCTTCAGTTGACTGCCAGCCTATTGCGCGGCGGAGAACTCCAGGAGCTGCGCGGAGTAGGATGGATGGACCACGAGTACATGAGTCATTCGCTCGAGAAGTCTCAAAAAGGGTGGGACTGGATGGGGCTGACGTTCAAAGATGGGAAGCATCTGATGATCTTTCGTCTGCGAGGCGAGAAGGGGGCAGCGGATTACGTGAGTGGAACCTTGCGCACTGCTTCTGGATCGATCCAACTCGGCGCACAGGATCTCTCCATGACTCCACTCGAACGGTGGCGTAGCTCGGAATCTGGCGCTGAGTATCCGGTTTCGTGGCGTCTGGAGATTCCTGCACACTCCATCTCTGTGGTTGTCTCAGCCCGAGTTTCTGCCTGTGAGGTAGGCGGAGAGGGTGGACAGGACGGAGAAGGCCTACTGCGGTACTGGGAAGGCCCTGTGGCCGCAGCGGATGAGTCGGTGGTCGGCTATCTCGAGATGACGGGGTATTCCGGGAAGATCTCGTTATAGGAGAGCGCTGGCAACGTCAGCCGTGAGCTTTGTGCTGCGCGCCCCACGTCTTGAGGGCGCTACCTAGTTTCTGCTCGAACACGTGCGGAGAGATCCCGAAGCCGATCATGAAAGCCTGATCCTTGTCGATACCTTGCCGTAATGCCTCAAGGTAGACGCCGATCTTCGAGAATCCATAGGTGTCGACGATTGCTTTCGAAGCTAGAAGTGATTGCGCATACGCAGGCGGTACCATCGGAGTGCTGAGCTTGGTGAATCCACCTTGAAGGAGGGAGAGGGGCACGGGGTCGTTTACCTGCAACCAGCTCCTGAGAGACGCTCTGAGAGCGGGATGCTCTTCTCCCTCCATGAGTTGGGCGAGTCCCTCGTCGAGCCATCCTGGGGCTTGTCCCCCTGACAGCGCGGATATTATTGCGTGAGTGTATTCGTGTTTGACTGAGCGGTGAAGATTCTCGACATCGATCGGTTGAGTTGTGGAGATGGGGATCACGATCTGCCCGCGGATGAACATCGCGTTGGTCCATGCGGGAGCGCCTGTCAGTTCGTAGAATGATCGCTCGTCCATCAGGCGAATCGAGGTTGTGAAAGCAGGAATCGAAGCGAAGTAGCTCGTGTATTCCGCATGTGTTTTGTTCAGGGTCGTTACGAGATCGTCGGCTACGTCGGACCACTTAGTCGGAGAGATGAGCGTTAGTTTGCTTCCGCCGGTGAGCTGGAGCGGTGTAAATCGAAGTGAGCGTGTGTCTTCGGCGGAATATCTCGCACGCTCTGCTTCCGAATCGTTTGGCGGAGTCGCAGATACTGGAAGTGCCACACACCAGAGCGCTGAAGCCCCGAGAACCACGTGTTCCAGAGACCAACTCAACAACCTTGAAGTGCGAAAACTGCTCATCTGTACTGCCACAACCCCGTACGCGCGCACTCCTAACTCCCAAGAAGGAGGAATACTCGCTGTCCCTACAGGGTCTGTCGGCTCGGCCGAGAGCAAACATGAGTTGATTGTAATAGTATAGTTGTTACAATAGCTTAGCGGTGCTTCGGCTCGCGTAAAGCCTTATACTGAAAGGAAGCGGAGGATGCGTCTCGTTTGAAGCGCGTAGTGTGTCAGAGGAGCCGAGCGCTACAAGCTGGATTTTTTGCGATAGTTACGCGATTCGCGTGCGGAATCTTGTGAAACAACCACTACATTCAGTACACTTAGGGATAGACGCGTTCCGTTCGCGGAACATCGAATACGAAGGCCGTTTGATTGTGTGGCCTCATTCTCCATAAGGGTCGATAGTATGACAACAAGCGCAGGTTCATGTAGCAGTGGTTCGGGTCCAAAGAATGTCGCAGGAGACGATTCTAATGGATTCATCCCTAGTGACGAGATGCCGGTCTTTTTCACAGATGCGGCGGTAGAGGCAGTATCGAAGGCCTTGAAGGAAGAAGGCGAGGAGGGTGATTTCCTCCGCGTGTCGGTAGTAGGCGGGGGTTGCTCCGGATACCAATACGGACTCGACTTCGACAAAGAAGAGCGTATGGGAGATCTCACGCTCGACTTCAAGGGAACGAAGATCGTCATCGATCCGATCAGTGCAGGGTACATCCGTGGCACTGTGGTGGATTATGTTTCGGGTCTTCACGGCACAGGATTTCAGTTCAAGAATCCAAACGCAAAGAGAACGTGCGGATGCGGAAGCTCCTTCAGCTAGGCGGAACGCTGTGTTGAAGCGGTAAGCTAGAAAGCGGCCCTAGAGGCCGCTTTTTTTCTGCCCAAAATAGATTAAGTGTGGTGGAATTAAAGTTAATTACACATGGGGCGTGACTCGCGCACGTGCGTCGAAAGCCTCTCTTTACAGGAACGCAATTCATGCGCCCGTTTCGGTTTTTCCTCTCCGCTCTTGCGATCGTGTCATGTGTCTCAGGGTGCGCCGCTCCAAAGTCTCGACCTGGTTCTATCGCCTCGATAATCAAGGCTAATCAAGATGTTCTGGAGGTAGATCAGACGGTCGATGATCAGGCGCGCGCTGCGGTCTTGGCGAGTCCTCGTACCTTTGTTATCTCTTGGGACGATGACCGTATGGCGTGGGAGAGGGCGCGCTTTTTTTTCGAGAAGTACGTTGCTCGTGAGGAATCGCGAGCTCCTGTTGTTTCGAAGGTCATAGGCAGCCGCTGGGCTCTGACGAATGGGAAAAATGGTCCCTATGTCTACGAGGTGTGGAAGGATTCTGTGCGCCAAGGATTCAAGTATACCGTGCGCTGCATCGCGCAGAATGGAGGGCAAGCACAGGAGGCCCAGCTGAACGCCGGTAATTTGGCTCGCTTCATTCGTGAAGGAAAGCTCGAGGTATCTTTGTTGCCGAAGGTGTAGGTTCTTCAAAAAGGGTCATCGCGGAATCGAGTGGGTAGGACTCGGTATTATCCCGACGTGAACGTGCTCGTGCACGTAAACGTGAACGTACCCGGAGGAGGAGTCACACTGGCTGAAGGCATAGCTAGGAAAGCATGGC
>JBIIOE010000151.1:0-7838 GCA_044337105.1 Bdellovibrionota bacterium
AGGGGCAAGGATGCAGGCTCAAAAGGCGCGGAGACGTGCCCTCTGTGGCACGTTGAGCACATTTTGAGCCGAAGACGCAGCCCCGCGAGCTTGCAGCTGGCCGCAGCAGAGGAGATTTTTATTACGCGCTCTTAATCACGACGACGCACACGCGCTGTCTTTCTATCTCCCCCTTGCGACCGCCCTTTTCGAACTTCCCCAACTCGGCGACCCCGTGTAGTCGTTTTCGCCGGGGCCTCTTTTTCTTGTGCACCACGGCTCGCTACACGCGCAGGTCTCTCACCCTTCTCTTGGGTCTCACCAACTTTGTAATTCATGACCTTACGCCGAGCCTGCTCATACTCCTCCTGAGTGAGCGTTCTGACCTGCCCTACCTGCAAACGCCCGAGCTTAAAGGGCCCGTACACGGTCCGCTTGAGCTTCATCACGGGGTGGCCGAGCTTGTCGAAAATTCGGCGAACGATACGATTACGTCCCTCACTGATACGCACCTGCACCCAGGTTGATTCGCCTTCGGTGCTCATAATCTCGGCGGTCGCGCGGATCATACCATCACTTACCTTGATACCTCGCGCCAACTTGTCGAGTAGCCCTTGGCTGATCGCACCTTCTACCCTTGCCTCGTATACCCTTTCGAATCCGAAACGCGGGTGCATCAAACGCTCGGCGATCTCTCCGTCGTTGGTCAGAACCATCAAACCGGTAGAGTCCCAATCAAGTCGACCGACCGGAAAGTACGAGGTTTGCTTCTTTGTGAGGAAGTCTGCGATGGAGCGTCGGCCCTCCGGATCGCTGAGAGTGGAAACGACTCCGCGCGGCTTGTTCAGCAGCATGATGCCCTTCGGGGCCATGTGAATCGGCTTGCGATTTACCTCGATGCGGTCTTGGTCAGGATCGATCTTGCGACCGAGCTCAGTTACCACCTGACCGTTAACACGCACACGCCCGCGCACGATGAACTCTTCCATCTTACGACGAGACCCGACACCGCACTCCGCCAAAAACTTCTGGAGACGAACTTCAGCCATAACCAATAACTATGAATAGGTACGAAACAATTACGATGCGACCGGCGCCGGATCCTCACAGACCACTTCGGCACTCTCGGCGCTCTCGGCCGATACTTCTTGATCTGCGCCTTCCTCGAGCGCGTCATCTTCGCCCGACTCTTGAGCCTCGCCCGACTCTTGAGCTTCACCGGGCTCCTTCGCGAGCGCTTTGAGATCTCGCAACGCTGGCAACTCTGCAAGCCCTCCGAGACCGAACACCTGCAAGAACTCATCCGTGGTACCGTACAGCGCCGGTTGGCCAACCGAGGCTTGGTAGCCGAGTATCTTGATCAGTTTACGCTCTACAAGGGTCTTGATCGTAGGGGCGACGTCAACACCGCGAATCTTATCGATCTCGCTCTTCACGACCGGTTGGCGGTAAGCGATCACAGCGAGCGTCTCGAGCGCTGCCTGTGAGAGCCTACGTGGTTTGACTGCCATGAGACCACGAACGAATTCGGCATATGCAGCCTTGGTACGCAGTTGCAGTTTTTCGGCTACGACAACCACTTCAATGCCGCGATTTCCTTCGCTGCAGCACCTCTCCAGCCGCTCTACTATCGCAAGGAGCTCTACCTTGGCGCACTGAAAGATCTCCTGCAGTCGATTTAGTCCAATCGGGTCACCGTGAGCCAATAGCAAAGCCTCGAGCAATGCCACCTGCTCGTCCTCAGACAGCTTCTTTACCGCATCCTGCTGGACTTCGCTTTGACCCTCGGTGGTCTCGGAATGCTCAGCATCAACGGCCCCCCTGTCTTGAGCATCAACGACCACTCCATCTTGAACTGTGGTCTCCTCTGCGGCCAAAGTTGAGGTATTCTCATCTGTCATACTGCACCTCTAACGAAACTTCGTTGAACGTTCGAAACACACACGCCTAGGCTGCAACTTCAGCCACGGCCTCGACTTCCTCCGGAACAGCTACCTGCTCTGCTCCATCTGAAAGCCTGATTGAGATCTCTGCCTTCGGACCACTCTGAAACACGCCGATCATGTGACGTCTGCACAGCTCAAGGAGAGCACAGAACACACCAATTGCGCTTGCTCGGTCAGGCTGTTCGCCGATCAGATCCGAGAACTTCGCGGCACCGCCGAATGCCTTGAGCGAATCGACGACCCTACGCATACGCTCGACCACGGACACCTGATCGATCGTTATCGCAAAAACTGACGCTTTTTCCCCCATTCGAGCTAGAACGGACTGGAAGGCCTGTACGAGAAGCTCCGACTGATGATCGGCGAGCGGTATGAGCCTCGGATCAATCTTGTTTCCTTTCACAGGTGGGGCGAAGACATCCAGACCTAGATGCGGACGACTACCGAGATTTTGCGCTGCCGTCCTGAAAGCCTCCAGCTCCTTCAAGCGCAACACGAGCTCTTCGTGTGGGTCAACCAGATCTCCGTTCTCGTCAACTACGAGCTCAACCGGCTCATTGAGAATGACACTAGCTTTGACAGAGAGGAGTGTCGCCGCGATGACGAGATACTCGGCTGCCACCTCCACGTCGTAGTAGCGCAGCCCTTTGATGCATTCGAGATATTGAGCGCACACCTCCGAGAGGGAGACCTTCTCAATCGGCAGCTCACGCTTCTTCACAAGATGGAGGAGGAGATCGAGTGGCCCATCAAAGAGCTCTAGCTTGACCTCAAAGAAACGGGAGTAATTTTCTGCTTCTGCCATATGCACCAACCGTCACGAGCGAACTTTAAGCTACTTTAAGGAGCCCTGTTTGTCCATCCGTCTGTGCTGCCTGGACAACTCGCTCAACATTACAGCAGTAGCCTGAGAGACATTGAGCGACGATATCTCCCCCGCCATCGGGATCATCACACGAAAATCCAGGGACCTTTCAATGAGTTGCTGAATCCCCTCGCCTTCCGACCCCATGACGATCACGCACTTTTCAGGAAACTCGAAAGAGTCCAAACCGACGGCATCGTCCGACAGCAACGCGCCCACCAGCCAGGCGCCCTCCTGCTTTACGAGCTCCAATGCCCGATGCAGATTCGATACGGGACAAAGCGGAAGGAGCTCACTGGCACCCACGCTTACCTTCGAAACCACCGGCCCCATCGGCGCCGCGCGGTTCTTAGACCACACGACTGCATCCACCCCGAAACACTCCGCAGCACGCAGCACTGCGCCGAAATTCTGAGGATCTACGACACCATCGAGCGCCAACACGCGCACAAAGCGCTCGGATTTCACTAGCTGCAGAAGGTCTTCAACCTCAAACATACGACGCGGCGAAACGCGCGCTACGACCCCTTGATGAGAATCGGATCCCACAAGCTCATCCAATTCAGACCGAGTTCGTTGATGGAGAGGAATACCGAGCTCCTGAACCTGCTCATAGAGCGATCTGCGGCGCGCACCACCCCGAGAAACATCCTCATGAGAGGCAGCGAGAAACACCTCTTGAATACGTTCAGGAGCGTGCTTGAGGATCTCCTGGACACAATTACGCCCCATCACGAAATCTCCCGCTTTTTTCGCCCCACCCTTAGCGGGAGCGGTCGGCTCTCTTCGGCCTTCGGAATAGCTACGGTGCGAGGACGGCCCATGCTGCCGTCGGGGATGAGAACTGCTGCGGTGAGGACGTCTGGACATAGCTGACGACGCTACAAGGCCAGCGGTACAAAGTACAGCACTTGGGCCCCAAATACGACCCCTGTGGTGCCCCAGCCACAGAACCGCTGAGTCAACCTGTAAGTATACGAAATTAGTAGCTAGTGCGGTCGCCGCACTCCCTTTATACTAGGGATCGCTGGATAGAGAGGCTACTTGTCGAGCCCCTCGCCTCTAAAAAGTTCGCTTGGATAGCCCACCCTCATATGGGCATCCTATTTGTTAATGAGAGAGTGACCAGCCCGGCTAGGGAAGCAAACGGATGGGCGACTGCGTCGACCTCGTCCCAATCCCGCAGGGTCTTGGGTTTTTAGGTATCATACAGGAATCATGCTGCCCAAGGTTGCGTATATGGATTCTTTCAGCGGCAGGAACGACATCATTACGGAGAGTTCCCCGTCTCCGCAGATCATCATTGCGTGCCCGTCGTGTTCGACGAAATTCTCAGTTGACGGCGACGCCGTTTCCGCGATGGAAAGCCCGCGCTTTCACTGCTCTCGCTGTGATGCGATTTTCGGCCTGGCTCAAGCAAGACAGCACGAACACGAGAGAGCATCGGAGGCCCGACGATCGGCTCCGCAACCGATCGAAGCGAAACCGCGCCCCTCGTACACCTCGGCTCGCTCCAGCTCTACGAGCCCAACCATCAAGGCCTCTGACTTTTCGCTGGGAGGAGGTGCGCCGGCTGCATCCAGCGAACCTCGCGACCTTGTTCGCGACACGCCCCCCACCCACCACGCTCGCGTCGAGCAACCCTCCACGACGGGCCGCGGGGGCTGGGAACTCTTCGACTCGGACATTCCAACGGCGGTACACAAAGAGAACATCGAGGAGGAAACTGCCCCCACTCACGTCGAAGCCCCCTTCGACGAAGATGCGCTCCCCCACAGCACCAGCGAGATCCCCACCCCTGCGATGGCACAGCTCTCAATCGAGCAGCTCTCTGTAGAGTCGAACGAGGATCTCAATACGCATCATTCGCGTCCTAACGGTGCCAGTGAAGCTCGATCTTCGACCTCAGTCTTTGAAAAGCTCTTTGGCTCCTTCGCTCCGCGGTCGCAAGGGCTCATCTTCATGACGACCCCTCTTGTAGCCGCATTCGCCCTCCTGGTAGTGCTCTCCTACTCGTCACGAATCAGCCCTGTTACGATAGGGGCGACTGCTAGGTCCATCGCGCCATCGTTTCTGACGCGTTCTCTACCAAAACTCCCGCCATCCGGGGTTAGCGTAAAAGGATTGAAGCTGACTTACGTCAAGACACAGTCCAAGGAGATCCTGCCGGTCATCTCAGGAACCGTTACGAACAACACAGCAGAAACGATCGATGGCATCACCCTCGAGGGTATTGGATTCAACGAACGAGGAGAGGTCCTATTAAGCTCCCGATCTCCACTGCGCTCAGCGCTCTCGAGAGAAAAGGTATCCGACCTCTCGCTCGAGACCGTCATCAAATTTCAGAACTCCCTCAGTGCGCGCAAAGCCTCAATCGCCCCAAAGGAGGAGGTACCCTTCACGTTAGCTCTCCTGGGTAGAAAAGACACTGGGCGAGCTATCGAAGATACCGATTTGGATGCGTTGAAGTACTTCTCGGCTCGAGTGTTTTCGGTCAAATAATCCCGCTGTAAGCGAGGATCTCATAAGCCAGTGGATTAGTCATGCTGCTCTCGAAGCATGAGCGGGCGGCTGAACCGGAGGACTGCGCTGCTAATGATTTTCTTCTTTGGAAGCAGCAGAGCTCTCGGTGTTCTTCGCCGAAGGCGTCACGTCGATCTCTGTGTTCTCTTTGTAGGAGCGCTTGAAGTTGCTGATAGCCTTACCCAAGCCAGAACCAAGTTCGGGCAATCTCTTGGTGCCGAACAAAAGCACAACCAACAACCCGACAACGGTCAATTCTACAGGGCTCAGCATGGTCAAACTCCAGTCCAGGTAACAAGCCTACAGCATTCTCAGCGGACAGAGGGATCACTTCTCAAGACTAATGAAAGCCTGGAGGCTGTCACTCGGCCACCGCCTTTGATACGTTACGCCATCGGATGATTAGCAGCAAGTACAGCACACGCAGGAGTGATGAGGGGTTTGGGGTGTACCTCACGCTTTCCCTTTTTGCGCACATCATCTTGGCTATCGTGCTGCTGTCTAGCCGAACTTCAACCCTCGCGACACCTGCGGTGTTGGAGGTGTCAATCGAACCGATCAGTGCCCTTACCCCAAAGGAACAGGTCGTCTCCCCTTCCTCTCAACCAGCAAAGGAGCCCCCTCGCGACACGAACAAACTCTCCGATATCGACTCACAGGCTGTTATTGAACAGATCAAACGAGGAAGCGAGGGTGCTCAACGAATCGCACCGGGCCCTCAACAGCCTGCGCTCCAACCACAGCCAGAGCAGGCGAGCTCACCCCGCGAACCAAGCCCTCCGCAACCCAAGTCTTCCTCTCGCGAGCAACCCAAAGAGCCAGCCAAGAGCGTGCGGCAAAAGGAACCTGCCAAGCCGGCAGAGTCCAAGCAGCCTGCTATGTCACAACCCTCCGAGAATCGGGACATGGCGCTCAAGAACCTAACTCTCGACGACTCGACGCTGACAAAAAAATTCGGAAAGAATCAATCCGAGCCGTCGAAGCAACCGGCTCCTAGCCAGCAGTCGGCAACCAACCTGAACCAGTACAGGGCATTTTCTAGACCACAAGGCTCCGGAGCCACATTCATCGGAAGTGCAGGAGTAAGCGACCACTTACCGAGCCTCCCTGATGGAGACATCACGCTACTGAACGCCAAAGCTAACACGTATGCAGGGTTCGTGCGCCGCGTGGCGGTGCAGGTGTTTGGGCAACTCAAATCTAAAGGCTGGGAACGTCTGAGCGCTGGCGAGCTACGGGCTCTCTCGGATTTCACGACTGTCGAGGCTGTGCTCTCCCCCGAAGGCAACCTGATCAAGACCGTCATCATCGGCAGTTCCGGTAGCACCTCGTTCGACACCGTAGTGAACCAATCAGCAGCATCAGGGGCACGCGACCCGAATCCGCCACCAGGCGCTCGTGCAAACGATGGAAACATCCATTTCATCTTCAAAGCTCGTAGCTGGTCACAGATAGGAGTCAGCCCGCGAAATGGCCTTCCTTCAGAACGACGTTGGTTACTGCTCGCTACCGGGTTGGAATAGGGCACTCACGGGCCGATCCCGATCAAGTCGTGTAATTTCAAGCATATATAAACTTACAGCTAGCCCTTGCAAACACCTCAGGGTGCGAAGCATGCGCCGAACCACTATATTTTATCGAGGTTTTCCGCTTCATTAGTTCACATAGCGCTGGAAAGACCCCCATAACTCTATATGATTAACCGGTCCTAACTCTTTAGTCATGAACGAGCGAACGCCTGCAACAAAACTGGACGACCCATCGGCAGATCCGAAGCTCGATCTGTCGGATCTTTCAGCGACCTCGAGGCCCGCACCGAAGGTCGTCGGCCCCTCGCACGCTGTTCCGCTCGAAACCGACCTGTCGAAGATCTCTATTGCCACCTCGAGCGTACCACGAGTCAGCACAAAGCCGGAGAAACGACGGGAGCTCGAGGATCTATACAAGCCGAGAGAGCTGCGCCCGGCGCCTCAGAGGCCGCGTATCGATCGATCGCGACACGGCATCCTTAGGAATCCCTACTTTCGCTACCGCGGTGGTCCGGTAATACGCTTTATTACGCTATTGGCGAACCTCTTGAAGTTCCTAGAGCAGCTCATCCTCGGAAAACTCGCCGGTCCCAAGCTTCCGCCTCAACGGCAAGCGAAGCCGGTCACGCCACCACAACAACTAGAGAACGATCCTACACGTCTTGCTGAGAAACGGCGCAGGGAGGCGCTTGAACGCGCCGAAAAGAGCGCTCTAAGAACTCATCGGTCCTGAGTCCTTTGGCAGATGACGCATCGTTGCAACAACGGCGCGCATAGATACGCAGATATCAACACCGACAGAAAGCGACGAGTCACACGACACCTGACCAACTCCTCTCGCACCTCAGCGATTGCGCCTTCCAGCAGGGAGGGGGTTTGCCTCGCTTCCCTAGGGAGGCGAGGCAAAACCTACCCGTAGCGAGAAAGTGGAGGTTGGGTTGATATTTGATTTTCAGTGCGGGAAAAAACCGGAAACGTATCCACTGTGATACATTG
>JBIIOE010000042.1:0-26507 GCA_044337105.1 Bdellovibrionota bacterium
AGTGAATTCGTTGCCCTCAGTTCGGAGATCGATCGCGTTGCTCAGACCAACACATTCAACGGTTTTGGAACGATCTCGAACAGCGGGACGATGACCATTCAAGTCGGCTTTGATTCAGATGCTAGTTCGCGGATCACATTGGCGTCTGCGGTCGGTACCCTCTCCTCGCTCGGTCTCTCAAATGGAACAACCCTCTCGTTTTCGCTCACGGGTATCAATTCAGACCAAGCAGTCACAGCATCTCGTTTGACAATCGCCGCCTTGAACTCCGCTCTCGAAGTAGTAACTCAGCAGCGCGGGATAATCGGGGCGAATGCTAGTCGTTTGCAATTTGCGATCTCTCATCTCGGGGTGATGCGAGACAATTTTGTGGCCGCCGAGGCCGCGGTTCGAGACGCAGATGTCGCCGCAGATGCGGCCGAAATGCTTCGTCTACAGATACTAGCTCAGACTCAGACAGCAGTTCTGGCACAGGCCAACCAACAGCCCGCTCTCGTCCTGAGACTTCTAGGATAGGCTAATTAGGGAAACAAGGCGCTCGTTCACGCAGCAGACACTTGAGCTCCGCGAATCCATGAATCTTCGGAGCGGGACCACGATCCTTCGGGTCGAAGAGAAGTGCGTTCCATCCCGCACCTTGGGGGGCGCAGACATCGAGGTTTAGGTTATTCCCAACGTGGAGCAGCTCCCGCCCGTCGATTCCGATTCTGCTCGATATCTCATGAAAGAAATGTGGCGAAGGCTTCTTCCAACCAAGTTCGCCAGCCCACAGGATATGATCAATGTGCGAATCGAGGCCGAGCTCCTTCACTGTCGACACGACTCGCGCATCATTGTTTGTCGCAACGACCGTGACTATCCCCAAGTCACGCGCCAAGCTCAAAAACTCGACCACGCCCGCCGACAAAGTACGGAGATCGCCGCGAGCATACTCTGTATAAAGCGCCTCTGTAATCGTTTTTGATGGACACCGAACGCCGACCTCGTACAGCATGCGTTTGATGAAGACATCCCACTGACGACGTTCCCTCGCCGGGTCTGTCCTATGGCCCTCTCGTGTGGCGAGATACTCCTCTTCGAAGGCCTTCCATACCAATGGCAAAGCTTCGTCGAACGCTTGAGGATCGGTCGAAAAGCCAAAGCGCCTCAAGACCTGCGCGTAGGTAGTACCTACCGAACACCGCAATGTGTAGAGGGTTTCATCAGCATCGAGGACCACGCCTCGTATAGGGGGATACCTTTGTTCCATTGCATGTCTCATACGGAACCACTCAGTCTACCAGCACTACGTCCCCTGAAACATTCAGGAAACAAGGCAGCCCTCCACCCTGCTGTCAAAGCGGTTACCAGCTTGCCTTTCTAAACACTCTGTATCTTTGAGTATTCCAGCTATGCACCAACCAGGGTCTGACTGGTTATTTTGATTAGCTCCTCTCTCTATCTTATCATGAAGGGAGATCGCATGAGAGGGGCCTCTTTGGTGTCAGCTTCCCGTTGCTACGGGCCACTCGCGTTCTCGGTTGAAGATTGAGAGGTTCTTTCAAAATCCCCGAAATTGTAGTTTGGCTGCCGGAGGCTCCATGGCTCGGGCCCCAGACACGACATGATTAACTGTGCGCAGGTATTATGAGACGATCTCTCCCACACGACCACACTTTCAACTCCTCTGTGCCGTTCGAGCCGCGACCTCGCGCATCGCTGTCCTTACTTTGTATGGGACTGGGACTGCTAGCCGTTTTGACTCACGAATCGAACTCATGGGCACAAGACGAAAGCACCCCCGAAGTTTCGGCAGTGAACCAAGCAGCTCTTTCCAACGAAGACATCGCTCAAAACGAAGAGCGGTTGAAGCGACTCGAGGAAGAGCTTCTCAAAACTCTCGACGTGAGCTCTAAACCATCTGCTCAAGAGAGCCCACGCAATCCGTCGCTCACGGCTGTTAAGATCTCCGACGTGAAGGCCCCACGCCGCTCTGATACCGCGCAAATACCCTCTGGCTCTGCGTCGAACATCTCTTCGAGCACATCGTCGACCGCGGCAGAGGCCGTGCACTCCGAGAATCTGAGAGAGCTCGAGCAACATCCAGCGCTACAGCCAGGCAATCGCAAGCCCACGGGGAGAGCTAAGCAGCCCGTGGCGGAAGGAGGAAGTGATCTTCCCCACCGACTAGCGATAGCGGAAAGCCAGGTAGAGATCCTCTCACGCGAATTAGACATCACTCGCAAGCGCCTCCGGACATCTGAAAATCACTCAGAGCAAGACCTTACTCCGGAGCGCCACCGAGCTTCTTTAGGCATACGTACTCATTCGAATGGTGCCGCGGTAGAACCAACGCGCGTAGCTGCATCCGAAGAGAACGAATGGGTAACTCCCACCTCTGCCTCGGTAACTACGATAGGTACCACCACTTCTAATGCTGACGCACTGACCAGCTCCGCAGCGCGATTGCGCGCCTCTGCCCTTGCTTCAATCGCCGTGGATAACGCCCCCCTGCGCATCGGACCGGGGAAGCGGGAGTCATCACTCTTTGTTATGCCGCGTCATGCTCAGGTCGCAATCGAGCATCGAATTGGGGAGTGGTATCGTGTCACTACGGATGCTGGTATTCGGGGCTGGCTCTGGAGCGGGGCACTCGTTTTTGACCATGGGGTCTCCCCCTCCTCAACCGTCCGAGTTGGCGGCTTCCGAAGCAAAAACGAGCCTCTTACTTTGCGCTATTAGCGTAGGAAACAAAGGCAAAACTTGCCTGTAGCGAAAAAGTGGTGCTTGGGTTGATATTCGATTTTCCCGATGAGACTCATTCACCGCGTCACGATCGCCGGGTGACCTCCATGATATATTGATGGGGATGACACACAGCGGCGTTTTCATCATCAGAGCCGACATCGCGCCATTGCGCTCCGAGCGCAGTCTGCACAAAGTCCTCCAACGATCGAACGCTGACGGCAAATCCAGCGGTTTCAAGCAGTACCTCGGCAAGGCTTACGGGCACATTCATTCTCTAGGATTCTTTGATTGACTTCAGTGTCATACGGGACACTGAGCCTCGGAGAGCTCTCGGGTAGACGAGCATCTCCATCGGGATGAGGCTGCGCGGTTGTGGATGCTGTTGGAGCAGGTGAGATTTTCATGCAAACGATCTTCCTGACGAATGAAGAGATGTGTACCTTAATGCCTTTTGATTCCTATCGCTCACGAAGACGGAGAACCCCAGAAGTATCGTCACCTCACATAGATTAAGACTTCGATCGCTATAATTACGCCCATTACAGGCAGTCCGACGTAGACCAGTAGATCAAAAGGATCTGCGACCAAACTCCGCGTTATGGCTCGGCGTGGGCTGGGGACTGCTTGCAATTGCAAGAGTTCATTGGAGGATGGCAGAGTACCGAAGCGCGAATATGCAGGGACGGCAGGGCTCAAGTCATCCCACTCAGCGATAGCGCCTACGCTACTGCTCTTTTGCGAACTTCCCCTTTTCACCCCCACCAAATCTATTTTAGGAGCAGGTTTTAGTATCTCTTCAAAGTGCTCCTCGAAGAAGGCACGCTCCCGTCTCCATTCCTCGGGAATTTCGTCATCGCTCTGCGGAGAGAACGCCTGCCCCACTTCGTATACAACGCGAGGAGCGAGGGGCTGCTCTTCTGTAGCGACGCGCTCCTTCAGAGCAAGGAGCCCACTCGATGTCAACGAAGGCGAATCCGCAAGTGACACCTGCTCCACATCGACTACCGTAGTTGCTTCTCCTTCTTGCGGCAGTGGAGACCCAGCTAGGACCGCATCGTATTCACGCCTCTTCTGTTCGTCGACCAAGGTCCGATAAGCCAAAGTCACGGTCCGAATGAGCTCTATAGTCTCCTGCTCGGATTCGGATTGCTCATCGAACGTGTTAGTTTCATCCAGGACCTGCCGGTAGGCGAGGGTGATATCTTCGGCGGACGCAGAACGGTCGACACCTAGGATATCGTAGTATGTTTGTGCATCCCCCTCGAGCATCGTCTCGCACCGATTCGAATCACCTCGACAGCATCAGTCGCCAACTACTACCTGTCAGCTGAGCTCTCTGCGGCTCCTTGTCAGGGGTAGCGTAGGCTTGATGGGGGGAATGCCTCTACTTATCACACACTCGACCTTCCGACTGCCCAATTCCCCTACTCCACCCAAGGTACATCTAAAGTCGGTAATTGCTCTGTGCAACTTGACCCTTAAATGCATATCATTTCGATATTATTGAGTTCTTCTTTGAATAGGCCGACACCTCACTCACCATGTTTAGCTATGACTCACCACTGCGAAGAAACGCCCGTTTAGCGGTGTGGGGCGTTCTTGTACTGAGCATCTCTCTCGTATTGCACTTCAAGCACTTACCGTATGCCGAAGATGATGCGTACATTCACATGCGAATGGCACGACATCTCTGGGCGACCGGTCAGCCGTTTTTCAATCCCGGGGAGCCCGTCATGGCCTCGACTGCTCCGCTGTGGCTACTCATAACAGCACCAGCAGCGATCCTAGGAGCCAGCCAACCCCTTGGAGTCGCGTGCCTCAATACGGTAGTGCTCACAGCCGCGAGTTGGATCTGGGGTCTTGTATTCGCGCGGTTCACTCGCAAAAATTTCTCTCGGCCGCATTTCGGCTCACTATTGGTCACCTTTGTGACACTGGCATCTTCCAGCATCAGCCTGATGGAAACGCCGTTGGCCATGATGCTCACGGGAATCGCTTACCTGGGCGTCTTCGGAAATAGATGGTGGGGCATTCCTGTTATCTCACTCGCACCGTTTGTTCGTCCGGAGTGTATAGTATTTGCCTGCGCTATCCTCCTTTATCGAATACTCTCGAAGCGGTCATGGTCTGGCCTGGAAGTCGTCGCAAGCTTGATGCCGGTGAGCCTCCTGATCGCCTTCGAACTGTATTTTTTTGGCTCTGTAATCCCGCACACGGCTCAGGTCAAGGATATCGTGTACGACATATCCGCCGCTGAATTTATCAGATTCTTTTTCCTTGCGAGTTACGGCTCATTTGCAACTAAAACTGTTATACCTTTCGCCGCGCTCGCTGCAGCGGCGAGCCTTGTCGTCCTAATCCTAAAAGTCGACCTGAAGAAAGAGATGCTTAGCCTTAGCCAGAACACCAAGGAGTTGTTCCTTGTGGCACTAACGCTCTCCCCTTCTGTGATTATTTTCACGTTATATGCCTTCAAGCATGTGCTCATTTTCCCATGGTACACCCCTCTGGTTCTCGTGCCTGTGCACCTTGGCTGTCTCTATGTGCTCAATTGCCGGATGTATTGGGTAAAGATGACAAGTGCCACGATCCTTGCTCCTCTCGCAGTCATCGGTGCGCTACTTGTCGGAAGCTGCATAAAACCCGAACTCGCGCCATTTTTCGAATCGGGGGCACGCGCGCGCCAACTTCGTCTGCTCGGTACGCATCTGTACTCGGCATTTCCTGGAGCACGCGTGATGGCTCCTGAGATAGGCGCTTTTGGGTTTTCCTTCAAAGGCAGGATCATCGACGCCATAGGCTTGGTATCTCCAGAAGCACTCGCCTTTCACCCGATGAAAGTACCCGAAGAACGCCCCGCTGGATTTCTCGGATCGGTGCCCGTTGCCTTCGTCGAGAAGGAGAAACCGGAGCTTATGATTGGTTTGAAGACCTTCTTCACTCATACTCTCACAAGCGCCATAGTTGACGACTATGATGTCATCGAACGCCCTGCCATGTACCAAGATGACCGTTCGAAAACCGGAGACGGTGTGGTTTTCGGTTCGCGGAATATCTTGATTTTCCGTCGTAAGGGCCTCTTGGGGCCGGACGTCAATGAGGTCCTAGACTACTCGGACTACCTTTACGGCCGCCCCTGAAGTATGCAAAGGTTCCGACATGTCCAGTGAATGCATTCGAACGAACATTCTTTCCGGCTCCCCATTGGAGCCTTTGCGTGGGTACTCTCGAGCCGTCGAGCTCGGAGATCAGTTGTGGATATCGGGAACGACCGCTATGAGCGCCAAGGGCGAAGTGGTCGCGCCGGGCGATGCATACGAGCAGACCAAGGCTATTTTGACCGCTGTGAAAGCGATCCTCTTCACCCGTGGGTTCCAAGTAAGCGACGTGGTAAGAACCCGCCTCTTCGTGACGAACATCGCCCGTTGGGAGGATTACGCTCGCGCTCACAGAGAGGTATTCGAAAACGTACGCCCGGCCAGTAGCATGGTCCAAGTTGCCAAGCTAGTCGATCCTCGCTTGGTAGTAGAGCTCGAGGTAGAGGCAGTCAGAGGCGCCTCCAAGATTGACAGCATCTCTATCGAGTACTAGAGCGGCGAGGCGAAATCCTGGCTACTACCTCCTGCTTTCGAAAAGCTCTCAGGATTCTACATCGTAGACGAAGGTAATAAGGGGCTGAACCTCCGGGCTCAACGAGCGGTGAACCGGACAGGACAAGCCAGCTCTCTCGAGCTTCTGACGTTCGTGCGTCAACAAGGATTTTGGCAGGTGAATACGCACAGGCAGGTGCCCGATTCTCCGCGGATCTGCATGCATGTTCTTTTCGACGTGCATGTGCATTCCTTCGATGTTCAAGCCACCCCGCTCAGCGACTAGCGCAATAGTAGTGAGTATGCAGGAGCCCAGCGCTGCCGCTACGAGATCCGTTGGCGAAAAACTCTTTCCTTCTCCGCCATTGTCGCGGGGCGCCTCTGTTACGATGACGCTACCTGAAGGCCCGTGCACCAGCTCGACCTTCTTTCCACCCACGTATTTGCCGTACATAGCGACTGACATAGTCCTCCTTATGAATCATCCGAAGTTGGCTCGTCGTCCTCTACGTCTGCGCCGTCCGTCAAGAGCCCATGACGATGCTGATAGTACGCGCCTTGAAGGAAGAGGTAGTAATCCACCGAGCTCTCCTTCGCCGCCTCCACGGCCTGAATGAGCCCAGCTCGCGTATGAACGTATTTTACCGCCACTAACGACGAGGTCAAAGCTACCTTGGTAGTATTGGACGCATTAGTATAACCAATCCAACTGATCGGATTGAGAAAGCCGTCTACAATCAGACCAATCCCATCACGCACATTCGACGGCCCGAGGAATGGAATGACAAGGTACGGACCCGCAGGAACGCCGTGATAGGCCAGAGCGAGAGCAAAATCCTCCTCATGATCGGGCAATCCCATGTCCGTAGCTACATCCATTAGCCCGACCACACCTAGAGTCGAATTGACTACGAAACGCCCCGTGTGATCCACGGCTTGAGAAAACTTGCCCTGTATGATGTCACTGACGAGATACGACGGATAGCGAAGGTTGTTGAAAAAATTTCCAATGCCCGTCCGAATCGGACGGGGCATGTTGTCTTTGTAAAATCTCGCTATCGGCTCAAATACGTAAATGTCGAGCTCGTCGTTGAACCAAAATATCCCACGGTTCACGGGCTCTATCGGATCATAGGGCTCCTCCGACTCTCCGAATGCTCCTGCCACGCCTCCCGAGAAGCTCACGACATAGATACACAGTAGGGAAAGGAGTATTCTTTTCATATTTCTCATTTTCACGATGGACTCCTCTCCAGCGAGGCGTACGCCTTCAACCCATGGCCCAAAACGGCAATTCCTCTCTCTATCTCTGCGGCTTCGAGAACAAAAGCTATGCGTATAGTACTTCGGCCGGCATCTCTATGCATGTAAAACCCCGCCGCTGGCGCCACGAAGGTTGTCACTCCTTCGTGAGAGAAGCTATCGAGCATAAACACCGCAAAGTTCTCAGCGTCGAGCACTGGTAGCTTTGCCAAGAGGTAGAATCCTCCTCGAGGAGAGTGAGTGACAACTCCTTCAATCCGACTCAATGCTTCCAGGGCTACATCCCGCCTAGTTTGATACTCCCTTCGCGCAGCCACAAGATATTCCGGCGAAATTCTCTCCATCATGTAAGCGGCCGCACGTTGTTCCAATGTGGGAGCTGCCAATCGCGCCTGAGCTATGTGGAACGCCGCCTTTCTCAACTCAGGATGCCACGTGATGAGACATCCGACGCGCGCTCCGCACAAGCTAAACCGCTTCGAGAGACTGTCTACGACAATTATATTAGGGTCTCGAGGGGCAAGCTCGAAGATACAGCGTGGTTTCAGATCATCGAAAACAAACTCGCGGTAGGTCTCATCGACTATCAAAAATAGCTCTTTTTCCCGACAGAGTTCGACGAGCATTGAAAGCTGATCGTCAGAGCATACTGCCCCAGTCGGATTGTTGGGATTACAGACCAACACCGCCCTTGTGTAGGGCGAGATAAATCGTTCGATCTCCTCTCTGCTCGGAACTGCGAACCCCTGTTCGAGTGAACAAGGGAGCGGAACGAGCCTGACCCCGGAAATTGCCGAAAAGCCAATGTAATTTGCATACGTAGGGTCAAAAATAAGGATCTCATCCCCAGGATCGCAGCACACCATGAAAGCAAAGATGAGAGCCTCACTTGCACCCATCGTAATCAACATCTCGTGTGCCGTCAGACCGATGTTATACTCGCTGTTGAGATATGTACTCCAAGTATCCAGGAGCGCAGCACAGCCTTCCGAGGCCTCGTAGGCGAGGACTGGGTGTTGAGCCTTTTGCAGACCTTCGTGAAACTCCTTCGGCGAGAGAAGATCGGGTTGACCGATGTTGAGCCTACAGACATGAGTTCCCCTCGATGCGGCCTGAGCGGCCAAGCCTGCCAGCCTTCTAATTGGCGAAGGAGGGGTCTTCGAGGCGCGCGAGGAGAGAGGCGGGGCGATCATATGTCACTTATACGAAACAGCTATACACACACACAGAGGTTATCACGAAATACCCCTCACGCCAGAGCCACTAGATCCACCCCTTTTTCTGGAAGAGTCTCAACAAGCCCAAGGCGCTCAGAATCATGAGTATCCAGACACTCGGATAGCCCCACGACCACTCCAACTCCGGCATGTATTTGAAATTCATCCCGTATACACCTACGATAAACGTAAGTGGAATGAATATACTGGATATGATCGTAAGGACCTTCATGATCTCGTTCATGCGATTACTCAGGCTCGAAAGGTACACGTCCAAGAGGCCGGAGAGTATATCTCTGAACGTCTCCACCGTATCTATCACCTGTATAGTGTGATCGTAGAGATCTCGAAGAAATATGCGCGTACCCTCGGTAACAAGATCCGATTCATCCCGCACAAGCGCATTGACCGCCTCTCGCACCGGCCACACCGAGCGACGCAATAGTATCATCTCCCTCTTCAGATGATGCACTCCACGCAAGGTTGCCGGTGTGGCTTGTTCGACCACCTCTTGCTCCAGCTCCTCGATATCGTCGCCAAGCTGCTCCAGCACCTCGAAATAGTAGTCGACTACCGCATCGATCAGGGCGTAGAAAAGATAGTCTGCCCCAGACCTACGCATACGCCCCTTGCCTGTACGAATTCGCTCGCGCACGGGCCCAAAAACATCCCCCGGGTTTTCCTGGAAAGAAAGCACATACCCCTCTCCCAGAATCAAACTCACATGCTCTGAGGACACCGCTCTGAGGTTGCGGTCGTAGGTTATCATCTTCAAAGCGACGAAGATGTACGTACCGAAATCTTCTAGCTTCGGTCGCTGGGAAGTGTTGACGATATCTTCCAGTACCAACGGATGAAGCCCAAACGCGCTACCAAACTGTTCGAGCACGGCCGTATCATGGACACCATCGACATCGATCCAGGTAACACCCTGGTTATCACCAGCCAGCTTGAAATCCGATTCGTTGACACTTGCAGGCTTCGTCTCTTCGCAACGATCCGCACCGTAACGGATACACGAAATCGTGAGCGGATGGGCCTTCCCTCCGCCGATATAAATAATGCTGCCCGGCGACGAGCCGGCCGGCTTACGCGCATGACGTTTTCTACGAGCCATACGAGGCACCCTAGGAGAATCACAAAAGCACGACTGATTTGGGATGCCCCCGATCCAAGTCGGACACATCGCTGAAACACTCTCTCGAAGGTGCTACTAATGCAAGAGGGATTGATTTCGAAGGGCAGCTTTCGCGACTCTGCACCAAGCCGGAATCCCGATTCCGTGAGTCTTCTTATGCTATGCGCCAGCCTCACTGCGTCTTTGATACTGCAGGCCTGTTTGTGCTAGTCTCAGATCGTGGAATTTTCGAAGTACGCCCACAGAGATACGACTTCGACTAGTCGGAGCAGATATGACAGACGTCACCCTTCATGAGCATGGAATAGCGGTTAAAACGGTTCACCGAAACCTAGCCCCGTGTCGGCTCTACGAAGAGGCCATCCTCTCCGAGCCAGATACACGCATCGCCAATAGCGGCGCATTGGTTGCGTATTCTGGAGAGAAGACGGGCAGATCTCCCAAAGACAAGAGAATAGTGAAGAACGCCTCGTCGGAGCGCGACATTTGGTGGGGATCGGTGAACGTTGCTCTCGAGCCTTCTATATTCGATATCAATCGGGAACGCGCTGTCGACTACCTCAATACTCGAGAGACCTTGTACTGTTTCGACGGATTTGCAGGCTGGGATCCCCAACACCGACTCAAGGTCCGTGTGATCTGCTCTCGCCCCTACCACGCCCTGTTCATGCACACCATGCTGATCAGACCCACACCTGAACAGCTCGCGAACTTCGGGCAGCCCGATTTCGTAGTATTCAACGCCGGCAAATTCCCCGCAAACCGCCATACTGCGGGCATGACTTCGAAGACGAGTATCGACCTGAGTTTCGAGAAGGGAGAGCTGGTTATACTCGGAACGGAATACGCCGGAGAGATGAAGAAAGGTGTATTCACCGTCATGAACTACCTGATGCCCAAACAGGGCATCCTCTCGATGCACTGCTCCGCTACTGCCGACAAGAAGACAAACCGTTCAAGTCTTCTCTTCGGACTTTCCGGCACAGGCAAAACGACGCTCTCAGCAGACCCGCATCGAAATCTGATCGGAGACGACGAGCACTGCTGGTCGGACAACGGTATCTTCAATATCGAGGGAGGCTGCTACGCCAAAGCGATCGACCTGACCCCCGAGTCGGAGCCGGATATCTTCCAAGCGCTTCGCTTCGGATCAGTCCTGGAGAACGTGGTGTTAGACCCAGAAAATCGCCACGTCGACTTTCACGACTCCTCAATTACGCAAAATACACGTGGGGCGTACCCGATTGAATTCATCCGTAATGCACAAGTACCCTGCATTGCCGATCATCCGACCGACCTCATCTTTCTGACGTGCGATGCATTTGGAGTGCTGCCTCCGGTGAGCAAGCTTTCGCCTGCTCACGCAATGTACCACTTCATAAGCGGATACACTGCCAAGGTTGCAGGCACCGAGATGGGAATTACAGAGCCTCAGGCAACGTTCTCGCCCTGTTTTGGAGGCCCGTTTCTAGTCTGGCATCCAGCTAAATACGCCGAACTCTTAGCGGCCAAGATGCAGCAGCACAAGTCTAACGTATGGCTCGTAAACACCGGCTGGAGCGGGGGCTCCTATGGAACCGGCTCGCGCATGAAGCTTGGGCTTACCCGTCGCATCATAGATGCAATCCACAGCGGAGAGCTGGCAAACGCCCCCACGCGAAAAGACCCCGTCTTTGGTTTCGAGGTAGTCACTGAATGTCCGGGGGTTCCATCCGAGGTCTTAGTGCCCAGAGACGCCTGGCAAGACAAATCGGCTTACGACGTCGCAGCGAACAAGCTTGCGCTGCTCTTCGTCAACAACTTCAAGACCTATGAAGGTGGGGTAGCTGAGGAAGTTCGGTCAGCTGGTCCCTCTCCTAAAGGCTAGGGAAGCGAGGAAAATGCCTCTAAACATTTGCAGGCAGGGCGAGACGAGGCTATCCTGCTTTCGAATTAGGCACTCTCGAGGTCACTCCGGATGCGATCAACAGGCGCTGCCGCGCTTCTCAAAGAAATCACCGCTCAGAAGTCCTGCCCTGGATGTGTAGCCATCACATGTCCGGATTGGATTCGGAGAGACCGCGGGCTGAACTACATCATAGCTCACTTCGCCGGACCTCAGTACCGCCCTCGAACATTTACATTTGGAGATTCGGGTCGCAGCTCGATCGTTAATTTTCTCGGTGATATCGGCTCTCCGTCTCTGTTCGAAACGGAAACGTTTGCTGTTATCCGCTCGGTTGAAGGCGCCAAAGCAAGCGAGCTTGAGCCGATCTCGTCCTTTCTAGCCAAGCTGCCGGCCGGCGTACACCTCTTCATCATCGGTGCCAGCCTACCAAACAGTCCGAATTTCAAAAAAGCTCTGGAAAAGCACGCTACCCTACTCGCCTTTGAACCGCTCAAAGGTGCGGAATTGCGCCGCTGGACTGAGCGGGAACTACGCCACCACAACATCGACAATGCTCCCGACGATGTGGTGGAGATGCTCCTCTCGCTCGCATCAGAAGAGCCGGAAGCTGTCTCCCGGCTGATAGAGAAGTTCGGCCTGTATTTGAGCGGAGATAAGCCATCGACTGAAGCACTTCGGAGTCTCATCCCTGGCCGCTCACACGCCAGCGATTTTGAGCTTGCAGACCATTTACTTCTCGGAAAGCGAGCCATCACGGAAGCCGCTTTGCAACAGCTCATGAGTCAGGGCTCTAGCCCATTCATGTTGATCGGTCTGCTTACCAAAACAGTGACAAACCTCTTGCGCCTCCGAACGATGCTCGATCGCGGTTATCAGCAGCAGGATATCCGTAACGAGCTCGGATTGTCTTCTTGGCTTTTCAGCAAATACCTTCCTACAGCAAAGCGAGTCTCCAGCTCCCAGCTTTCGCGAACCTTGGACGCTCTCCTCGTCGCGGACTACAGGATCAAGGATCGGTCGCTAGGATCAGATGCCGTATTCAGTATGGTGGCTCACGAAGCCTCGCGGAGCGACTGAGATGCTGTGCGCGGTAGTAGCCATTCGACGTCTAGTCACTAACATCGCCGCAGCGACTGCGATGTTCGCTTACTCTACGCACGGGGTATGCCAACCACCCGAAGCAACTAGCGTGAGTTCGCAAGGAACTCGGGCCGCTGTGGTAGTCGAGCAATCCGATCCTCGACCAGTTTCGCTCTATCGAGGGTGGGATTATCTTGCAGAGAAATTGCGCCTGGGGGGAGTCGCAGAAGCCAACATTTTGGCCATTTACGGAAGCCCTCAGATGCCGCCCTTCAGCTTCGTACCTTTCAAACTGAAGCCACGAGAGTCTCATTCGATTTATTCAGGCTTTCTGACCACCCCCCACTTCCGACTTGGTGCCCAGTTCATTCGCCAACATCGGCGCGAATTCGATCGCGTCGAGAAGACCCTCAAGGTCCCTCGGGAAGTCGTAGCGGCGATTCTCGTGGTGGAGTCACAGATAGGGCGCAATACCGGGAAGGAATTCGTGTTGTACCGGCTATCACGGGTAGCATCAGTGGCGGACCCGGCAAATGTGCGTCGTAATTTTGAAGCCCTCAAACAGGAGGATAGTTCCGTTACGTTGTCCGCCGTCGAGAATCGCGCGAACTATCTTGAGACGACTTTTCTTCCTGAGATCCCAGCTCTGATAGAGATCAGCAAACGAAACAAGATTAACATCTTACACATCCGAGGATCGATCGCTGGAGCCTTCGGCTTGCCCCAGTTTTTGCCATCGGCGTTCTTGCGGTACGGATTCGATGGGAACGGCGACGGCTTCGTTTCGCTGTACAACGAGGTAGATGCACTCTGGTCTGCGGCAAACTATTTGGGTAGCTATGGATACCGCGAGCATCTTCCACTCGCAGAGAGGCGCGCGATACTTTGGCGTTACAACAAGAGTGATGCCTACATCGACACTATTCTCGGTGTTGCAAGGGGTATCAACGCGGATCTCGAGTCGTCAGACCGGTAGCGACTTCCACTGTCGACGATCTTAGGGAAGCGAGACCAGCCACCTTCCTGCTGCGAAAGCCGATCGTAGGTTGCCTTAGCTAATCTCTCTCACCTAGCGAATCGAATAAGTCTGATACCCTTGCTGTCAGCCACTTTCCCCTTATCCCACAGGCCATCATGCCCCCCGTTGAAGCTGCGAGAACTACCGCTGATTGGAGATACTGGGGACCATATCTCTCCGACCGACAATGGGGCACTGTACGAGAGGATTACAGCATCGACGGCAACAGCTGGGGATATCTCACGCACGAGCGAGCCCGAAGCACCGCGTACAGATGGGGAGAAGACGGCCTCGCCGGGATCTGCGACGAGCGTGGAACTCTATGCTTTGCGCTTGCAGTGTGGAATGGGCGAGACCGTATTCTCAAAGAGCGCCTTTTCGGCCTGACAGGCCCCGAAGGAAACCACGGAGAAGATGTCAAGGAGCTCTACTACTACCTCGACAACACCCCTTCCCATTCCTACATGCGATTTTTGTACAAATACCCGCACCGAGAGTTTCCCTACGAGAGCTTGTATCAAGTCAACCGTCAGCGCAGTCGCCTTGAACCGGAATTCGAACTTCTGGATACGGGGATCTTCGAAAAAGACGAATACTGGGATGTGTTCGTCGAGTACGCTAAGGCTTCTCCTAAGGATATCCTCATTCGGATATCAGTGCACAATCGGTCCGACAAACCTGGACAGATCTGGCTTATTCCTCAATTGTGGTTCCGAAACACCTGGTCATGGGATCCTCAGCCGCAATCCAAGCCACACATACGCGTCGAATCAGCGCGCTGCGTCATCGCGGATGGAGGCCAAGCATTCGGATCGTACTCGCTCACCACCAAGTACGAAAGTAACTTCCTCTTCTGCGACAACGAGACCAATCCCTTTTCGGTTCAACCATCAGGGGCCATGCGCAGGCACTTCAAAGATGCTTTTCACGAGTATCTGGTGAACAAGAGCACGGCTGCAATCAATCCCGAGCGTATGGGCACAAAGGCTTGTGGCCCTATAGTTATGGCTTTAGAGGGCAAAGAGTCATCTGTAATCGAGCTGCGCCTATCCGAAGGCAGCCGAGAACCCTCCGCATCGTTCGACGATTTTGACTCTATTTTTTCGTTGAGAAAGAGCGACGCTGACGAATTTTATGCCTTGATTCAGCAAGATATCCCCCTCGAAGACGATCGCTTGATTCAACGCCAAGCACTGGCAGGAATGCTCTGGTCGAAACAGCTCTACTGCTTCGATGTTCGAAGATGGGCACACGGAGATCCGCTGCCTTCTCGTCCACTTCTCGATCGTGCGATGCGTCGAAACTCAACCTGGCAGCACATGTTTGCAAACGACGTCATCTCGATGCCGGACAAGTGGGAATATCCCTGGTTTGCGGCTTGGGATCTCGCGTTCAATGCGATTCCCTTGGCCCTGGTCGACCCAGCTTCTGCCAAGACACAACTGCTACTCCTCACGAGCGAATGGTACATGCATCCCAACGGCCAGCTGCCGGCATACGAGTGGTCGTTCAGTGACGTCAATCCGCCCGTGCACGCCTGGGCTGCGTGGCGCGTTTACCAGATCGACAAAGCTTCGAGGGGAGGAAATGGAGACGTGGAGTTCCTGGAGAAGCTCCTGCACAAACTTTCTCTCAACTTCACGTGGTGGGTCAATCGCAAAGACAGCGAGAACAAGAACATATTTCAAGGGGGCTTTCTTGGGCTCGATAACATAGGAGTATTCGATCGGAATATATCCTTACCAGGGGGCGGACACCTCGAACAATCGGACGGCACCGCGTGGATGGCCATGTACGCACTCAACTTGATGCGGATTGCGCTCGAAATCGCTGAATCAAAACCATACTATCAAGACATGGCTACCAAATTTCTCGATCACTTTCTCTTGATCGCAGAGGCCATGATGAATGTAGGTGGCGGTATTCGACTGTGGGACGAGCAGGATGAGTTTTATTACGACGTACTTCATATACCTGGGTCCGCCCCTATTCCTCTCAGAGTGCGCTCGCTCGTTGGCCTCATCCCTCTCTTCGCCGTCGAGGTCTTGGAACCTGAGACCCTCGAAAAGCTTCCCGGCTTCCGAAAGAGACTCGAATGGCTCTTTGCACACCGCCCTGAATTGACTGATTTGGTGTCTCGCTGGCTCGTTCCTGGTTCAGGAGAACGCCGACTTCTCTCGCTCTTACGAGGACACCGCATGAAGTGCCTTCTGCGACGCATGCTAAATGAACACGAGTTCCTCTCTCCCTTTGGGGTCCGGGGACTGTCCAAGTTTCACCAAGACCACCCCTATATCTTCCGCAGAGACCATGAAGAGTTAGTTGTGCGCTACATTCCTGGAGATTCGGATAGTGCGATGTTCGGTGGAAACTCCAACTGGAGAGGTCCGGTGTGGTTTCCGGTCAACTACCTCATCATCGAATCGCTATACCGCTTTCATCACTACTACGGGGATGATTTCAAGGTGGAATGCCCGACAGGTAGTGGCATCTTTCTTACACTGGCAGATATATCTCACGAATTAACGAGGCGCCTTTGTTCAATCTTCAGACGCAACGAGAGCGGCATACGGCCTGCATTCGGTCGAAGCAGCACACTTCAACATGATCCACATTTTAAGGATAACCTACTTTTTCACGAATATTTTCACGGTGAGACCGCCCAAGGTTTGGGTGCTAATCACCAGACTGGCTGGACCGGCCTGATTGCCAACCTTCTGCGACGAGCTCATGAGGAGCTTTGAGTCATTCTTCCCCCAGATCTCCATCGAATCCGCGACGTTATAGGACAACAGATGGCATAAAGTCGGCAAAGGATTCGGAGCGGCCTGCCAGACTTCAAATTCGTCTTACCTAATGATGAAAAAGGGAGTACAAAGAAGCCGTTGCTGTCAAAAACCCAGCTAACCCCTTCTTTGTTCCTTCGCAAATATGGGCGCTTATGAAAAGCCCACTCTGTGTTTGGGAGTGATCTGTGATCCACAGTCATACTTACGAGAACCCATCCTTCGGCAATGGCCCGTTCGGTACTAACCCGCTCAGCATCCCATCTGCGCCGAGCCCCACATGGAGCTGCTCGCAGCTCGAGGAGCAGTACATGCAGTCACTGGCTAACTACAGATGTGGCTCCGCGCATCGCCCTCCCCCGACTCCCCAGGAGATAGTGGATCTAGTCGAGACGGGTAAATGGGAGACTGCTGTTCGAAGGTTAGACTTCATCTTTTCTTACCGTCTACTAGAGCAGCGATGGAACGACCTCTATCCCTGCGTAGCTGCTCGAGTGTCCGACCAGCTTCAAGAAGCAGCAGAGCGACCAGAGACCCTGAGCCTATCCCCAGCTGAGCATGCAGTCTCTCAAATGCTCTATCTACTCGCCACCGAGGGCCTTGATTCATTCCATCCGAGCCCACGCGCAATCGACCTCGTAAGAAAACATGCTCACGCCCTGGACCACGATCTTGATAGCCGTTTCTACAAAGGAGGTAAGCTGAGCTATCGCGTTAGGGGGGCCGCCAGTTTACTCTCTGCCGAAGCCAGTCTCCCCGAGGAATTGCAGCCCTGCGGTATAGCAGTCCTGGAAGCTGCTCGCTCAAGAAACATTCCTCGTATCATGTTCCCCTCGCATCATGCGGTCGGAGGCGATGCTGTCGAGCTTATCGCCGATTTCTGCACACGACACGGTATTTTAGGTGGTAACATCTCATGCGACCGAATGGTATACGACATGCCACAACCGGACATCTTCCTCATCTCTAAAGATGAACCCGAAAACTGGAGGAGGCCGATGACAGCTCTCTGCGAGCTTGCGTCTGGTCATTCGGGCGACATCCTGATCGTCGAAGACGAGCTGCATCCCTGCAATCAAAATGGACAGCCGGTAGACGTCGAAGCGATCATAACCGCCGTGCGTGGAGAACTACCCTGCACTTTGCATTTTGCGCGCGATTACACGGAAGCGCTCGATATCATGAATTCTCATCTCATAGCTGCCGTGGGCTCGGATCTCTACATCCCCGAAAAAGCAGGCACGTGCGCTCGGGGCGGTCTAACCGATTTGCGCCACAAAGATCTCGGTAATCGTCTGGTACACCGTGTGCTCGATGAGTTTTTGGCGAAAGAAACCGTTGAGGAACTCCTTCTGGAAGCTCGTCGCTTGGAGATGACTATCTATCAGAGTATGCGCTCTGAGTTGCACAAAATCGTCACGCTCTAGCAAACTATAGAAAAGTGCCCCGCTGCTACCAAGCCATTTTGTCGCAGCCCGTCAAAGCACTCGGCCGGTCAACAACAACACCGCTATCGAGAAATATAAAACCAGCCCAGCCACGTCCACCAATGTTGCCACAAATGGGGCTGATGAGGTGGCGGGATCAAGCCTGCATGCTTTGAGGAGAAACGGTAGCATCGCGCCTGCCGTGCATCCGAGAGTCACGACACCGACCAGTGAAAAACACACCGTACATGCGATCAAGAAGAAATGAGGGCCGTAGACCGGAGAAACCTGGGACCAGATGACTACCCGCAAAAACCCAACGAGACCGAGGATACAGCCGAGAGCCCCACCCGTGAGCAGCTCTCGCCGCAAGACCTTCATCCAGTCTTTGAGACGTATCTCCCCTACCGCGAGAGCACGGATCACCAGAGTGGACGCCTGACTCCCCGAATTACCACCACTCGATATTATCAGAGGCACAAAAAGAGCAAGAACGACTGCACGCTGAATCGCGTCTTCGAAGAAGCCCATGGCCGATGCTGTTAACATCTCACCTACGAAGAGCACGACGAGCCAGTTAGCGCGCTTTCGAATCAAAGTCGATACAGGTGTTTTGATGTATGGCTCCTCGAGCGCTTCGCTTCCTCCCAATTTCTGAATATCCTCGGTAACTTCCTCTTCCTGGACATCGAGGATGTCGTCGACTGTAACGATCCCGAGAAGCACCCCCATCGAATCGACCACCGGAAGCGTGGGGCGATCGTATTTCCGAAAAAGATCGACGGCCACCTCCTGGTCGCTCGTGGCATCGAGAGCCTGAAAGGAGAAGTTCATGAGCGAGGCTACATCCTCCTCGGGTGATGCCAGAAGAATTTGACGTATAGCTATCTCATCGACCAACTTCCCGTGCTCATCGACAACGTACAAAGTGTCGATAGAAGCGCTTTCTGCCCCGTTGGAACGAACATGATCAAGCACCTCACGCACCTTCCAATCCTGTCGTATCGTGAGATAGTCGGGAGACATAAGTCTTCCCACACTCCCCTCCGGATAGCCGAGAAGAGAGAGCGCAACGTCGCGCTCTTCCTTGGACAAGAGGGTCAAGAGCTGCTTGGCCGCCTCGGCAGGAATCTCTTCGAGAAGAGCCGTTCGATCGTCGGCTGCCATCTCGTTCAAGAGCCTCGCTGTCTGCTTGTCTCCTAGACCGCTCAAAATGTTTTCTTGTAGATCTACATCGAGCTCTGCAAAGATCTCCGCCGCCTTGTCACGAGGAAGGATACGGAAAATGAGCACTCGCTGTTCGTCCGAGAGACCTTGAAAAAGCTCGGACACCTCTACTGGAGCAACATCGAGAACCGCGTCACGCACGGCGTGCAGATCGCGCTCGTCTATCAGCCTTTTGACGTGCTCTAAGGATATCATCGTTCCTTTTGCGGTGAACTGTCGGGGCTTCGCCCTACATATGGGAAGCGATCGTCGTCAGAATGTCCCGGAGTGTATCAACTATCATAAAGTGTCCACCACCCTTTACCTTACGAAAGATGCAGCCTGGAATGTTTTCGGCCAGTGCTTCACCCATTCCGAGGGGGACGTATGTGTCGGCATCGCCGTGCCACACGTAGCTTGGGGTCTGAACTCGTCCAAGCAGATGCCGCCAATCCGAGATGAGCAATTCGAAATCCGTGACTATCCCCCGGCTGCCCTGCTTGAGACCCTCGCGAATAGCAAGAGACATTATTTTGGTGACTTCCGGTCGCCGACAGATGCGCAGATCCGGTTCCGGTAGGAGCGCTCGAAACCAGAGCTGCGCCACAATCGGATTACTGCGCCATAACGTGGCTATGGCCGCGATAGTCCCTCTGCCCAACCCAGGGGCTGCCCTACCGAGCCTGAGCAACACTTTGTTTGCGAGGTTCATACCCTCGAGAGCTTTAGGATAGTACGTCGGAGCAACACCACTGACCACAGACAATGAAGTAACCCGTTCCATCAGTTCGCCTGCGGCTGCAATAGCAGTGGGTGCACCACCTGATACTCCGAGTACTGCAAATCTCTGAACACCGAAGTGATCGGCAACAAGCGCTACATCGTGAGCCCAGTGTTCCAATTGACGTTCACGATACCAATCCGAACCACCAAACCCGGGGCGATCCAGAGCTATGATAGTCAACCCAAGCTCTCGGCCGATACCGTGTGCTAATATGGCCTCAAGCCGTGAAGCCGGAAAACCGTGGCTATAAAACACCACCTGCTCGAAGGTTGGGGCCCCTACGACCCGTGCATGTACCGCCCGGCCATCTTGGTGGCGAACTACACATTCTTGCTGCTTTAACCCCTCGTGCTTCACGTGCACCGCTCGTATGCCATAGATCTGTATTGGTCGACCATACGGTGAGTATTGAAGAACGAGGCGTTGGTTACAATGGCTTGCTGCATGACTCGAGCATAATCGCCAGGTGCACGAAAGAACATTGGGAGCACCCGGTCCTCTAGGGCCTGATACAGCGCCTCTGCGTCGGCAGCATCCTGATCACTTGGAACCGAGCCACCTTCGTTGAGAGCGCTCTTTACGATCCAACCGTTTATCCCGTCTAATCCCCCTTCGAGCCACCACCCGTCGGCTATACTCAGACTTGGAACACCATTCAGAGCGCATTTCATCCCGCTCGTACCAGACGCTTCAAGCGGCGCTCGAGGAGTATTCAACCATAGGTCTACGCCTGCACACATGACTGATGCGAGCTCCACGTCGTAGTTCGGAAGAAATGCCACGCGCACGAGGTCACCGAATAAAGCTCCCACATCGTTGAGACTGCGGATAATATGCTTTCCCTGTTCGTCGTGGGGATGGGCCTTTCCGGCAAATAGCAGGTTGATAGGGCCGAACCTTTCCGCAAGTCGTTGCAAACGCGCAGGGTCGCGGAATATGAGCAGAGGCCTCTTGTACTCCGTTGCTCGCCTCGCAAATCCAATCAAAATGCCCGCTCCGCCAAAAGGCACACCGAATTTGTGCCCGATAGTATCCAGCAGGAACCTCCGAGCCTCGCTATGCGCACCTCGAATCTCGTCAGTAGAGATAATCGCCGCGTGACGCAACTGTTCACCACGAAGTCTCCAGCCCGGGATATGTCGATCGAACAGTCGCGCAAACGGCTCTGACGTCCAACGAACAGGATGGACGCCGTTGGTAATCGCGATCACGTCTGCCTCCGGAAACATCCTTTGCGTCACCTCTCTGTGCATCGCTGACACCGCATTCACGATACCTGCGAATCGCATCGCGAAGTGGGTCATGTTCAGGACATCGTGCGCGAGTGTGGGTAGCACTCGCCGGAGATGTTGAGCAGCAAGTATGTGCTCGAGAAGCGCCCGAGGAAACACATCGTGTCCTGCCGGAACCGGCGTATGCGTCGTGAAAACCACGCGACGTCGAACCCTATCGCATGCGCTCGTATCAGCCGCGCTCTCTGGCAATAGCTCACAGAGCAAAAAGGCGGAATGTCCCTCATTCATGTGATAAATGAGGTCATCGCCATAACCAAGCGCCCTCAACATCCGCACACCCCCTACGCCGAGCACAAGCTCCTGCAGAACTCTGTGCCCTGCGTCTCCAGAGTAAAGCGCGTGCGTAATCGACCGATCTTCGGGTGCATTCTGGGGAACGTCCGTGTCGAGAAACAGTATCGGTACTGTACCACCCGTCACCCCCGTCTCGATCCGTTTCCACGCGCGTACGGCCACGACACGATCTCGTAGAGGAACCTCCACAATCGGAGCACACGCCGAGAGCAAAAGTTCCGGTTCCCAGTGCTCAGCACCGTCGCACTGGTCACCACTCGCGGTGAGGCTCTGGCGGACGTACCCCTTCCGGTACAGCAGCGTTACTCCGATCATGGGCAAGCCGAGATCCGCTGCTGCTCTCAGAGTATCACCCGCTAAGACTCCGAGTCCCCCGGCGTAAGTAGGGATCGCGCGTTCGATCCCTATTTCCATTGAAAAATATGCAATCGTCATTATCTGCAGATTATCATGTATAATGACGAAATGACCACTCGGCTCACCATAGCCTGTCAGTGAAGACAAACGATCCGCTGTTACATATGCTTCGATCGAGCGGCGAATACGAGGAAGGGGCGCTTTATGCATTTGCACCGTCCTATGCCGCAGGATAAGATCCGACCTGTTATTCACTCGAAAGCTTGACCCATGACGCCAATACTCGAAATCAAAGATCTCGTATACGAGTACCCCAACAAACGGGCACTGCACGGAATCTCTTTTAGCGTCGAGCCCGGGAGCGTCGTCGCGTTAGTGGGACCGAACGGGGCCGGTAAAACCACTCTCTTACGCTGCTTAGCTGCTCTCGAGAGGCCATTCTCTGGCACAGTATGCGTTGCGGGCATCGACACTCAAACAGATCCTCGTGCAGTTCATCAGCAGGTCGCCTACTTAGCTGATTTTTATGGCCTCTATGACGGCCTCACGGTGAGACAGTCTCTACTGCATATGGCGGCTATCCACGGAGTAGCCAAGCAGAAGACAGAGACGGTCATCGAAGAGATCTCCTCGGACCTCGATCTTGCGAAACTACAGTCGTCTAAATCTGCGAATCTCTCTCGCGGTCAGCGTCAGAGACTCGCTATAGCAATGGCGATTATTCACAAGCCTCCCGTTCTGTTGCTCGACGAGCCAGCCGCGGGACTCGACCCTGAGGCTCGCCATGCGCTGTCGGTACTCATTTCGTCACTCCGCGTGCGCGGAATGACTCTGGTCGTGTCCTCTCACATCCTCTCCGAACTCGAGGACTACTCGACGGAGATGCTCACGATTCAAGACGGTAGAATCATAGGCTACGGCGGACTCCACGATCTCACCACAGACCAGCCGCGCCGCACTATCCGTGTGAAGTGCCTACAGGCTCATGCTGATGTCTTGGGGGCATTACGTGAGATCGCTCTGGTACGTGACGTCAAGACCTCGAACGGGGATATCTCATTCGTTTTGGAGGGTGGCCCTGAGGTACATCATGAAGTACTCACCACGATAGTATCCAAGAATGTCGGTATCTACAGCTTCAGTGTCGAGGATCCCTCCTTGCAGGAGATCTACCTGACTCAGATCAAAGATACCAACAGGATCTAACGGGAGAATGTATGAACCCGGAATTGCGACGAAATCTCTGGTTGGAACTCCCACCCCAGAGGATGCTGCTGACGGCAGCCGTACTTGGAATAATCTTTCTGTTTGCCTACACTCTGGACAGACAGTTTTCGGCCGAGCATGCTCCCTTCACTGAGTGGGTAGCTGTATCTGTCGGCGGTGTGCTCCTCGTATTTTTCGGGATGCGAAACGCAAGCTCGGCCGTTTCAGCAGAGATCCAGGCACGCACCTGGGACTTTCAAAGAACATCCTCCCTCGGTGCATGGAGCATGACGTGGGGGAAGCTGCTCGGAAGCACAAGCTATGCCCTGTTCGGCATGGCGATATGCTCGCTCATAGTGCTCACCTCAGCATCGTTGGAATTGGGCCTGCTGAAGGCGAGCAAGGTGCTACTTGTCTATCTCGTCTTCGTCGTGTTTGCCCTAGGATTCGCCTTTTTGTCTGGCTTATCCTCTCTAGCCAAGGGATACGACAACCGCCAGTCAGGTGGAGCCTTCATCAGCATGTGTGGGGTTCTGCTCGTAATAGCAATCGGTGCCGTAGCTAGAGAATACAGACAAGACACCGCGACTGTCATTTATTGGAACGGTTTCATCTTCAGTCACTATGAATTTGTGGTGACTTCGCTCCTGATCTTCTTCGCATGGTCTCTGATCGGCGCCTACCGCTTGATGCGCATCGAGCTGCAATTCGCCTCAGTCCCGTGGGTATGGACACTCTTCGTTCTCTTCCTGATGGTGTATGCTAGCGGCTTTATATCTCTTAGCAGTCTTGGTGCATTCGTGGAAACAACTCTGCTCGAGATGAAAGCTAAATTTGCGATCTCCTCGCTTGTAGCCCTGGGGCTTCTCTACTACACGACCCTCAACGAACCAAAGTCCGTAGTTGATTTGCGAAGACTCAGGGCTCTCATTGCCCAAAGCGACTATCCGCAGATACTCAAGTTAATCCCACGCTGGGTCATTACCTTACTGCTGTACGGCTCTACTTGTATCATACTCGCAGTACTCATGGCCCTCGATGAGTCTAGCTCCTGGGAGTTAGTGAAAGCCATGCATCTTGCGGCTCTGTCGCTCTTCGTCCTGCGAGACATTGGAATAGTACTATTCGTGGGATATGGGGCACGGGGCCGGAAACGTCCTGAGAATCTTGCTTTATTGGCTATTCTGCTGCTGTACACAGTAGTTCCTGCGATCTTCGGTATGCTCACTGTGGGGCGAAGCAATTTCATCTTTTATCCGTACTCCTCGACGCAGTTTCTCGCTTCGGTCCTCGCTCCTCTGATACAGGCTAGTTGTGTGTGGTGGGCTGTGCTCGTGCGTATCAGACGCGAGCTTGCACGATAGTTTAACTCTCGCTTCCCTCATTAGAGATACCAGGAACCATGCCGTCAGATGTATTTGAGGAACGTGTGGTAGGTTGCCTCCGCCTCGCAGAATCCGGGCTAATTTATGCAATACTTGCTACCGAATGTCTCGAGCCTGCCCATGGAGTCAGGTCGAGGGGTCCGCGCATGCGTCATCTGGCTCTTCTGGTCTCCTCTCCCTGGGAAGCGAGGCGACTCCCCTTCCTGCTGCGAAAGCGGAACCTCCAACTTTCAAAATCGACCGTCCCCGTTACAACCCATCATCCTCATCGGTCGCAGGCGAGGTACGAACCTCTATTGCAGGGGTCTCTAGGCCCTTGTGTTGGGGCAGTACATAGGCCGATACAACAATAGAGATGCCTCTCGCGGCTGGACGTGGACGGGTAGACTGTACAGGGAAGAACCGCATGTCATGCCGGTGCTTACTAAACTCGTCAATTACCGTGGAGAGTACTAGCAATGCCGCCGTATCGGTAGTTCCGGAACCCTCTCTCCCTGCTAACCACTTCAGCCCCTGAAGCGATTCCCTCTTCTCCTCGGGCAATTGAGCTGAAAGCACTGCCGATTGAACCAGAGGGAACACATACGCCTCTTCCATATCTCTCATCACCTGGGCTGCCAAATAATTTACCTCTGCCATGTCCAGATCGTGCGCGGCTGCGAGAAAGACAAGTTGCGCCCTTGTTTCCTCGCTGACGTACAGGCCACGAGCTTGCGGGCCAGCACTCAAGAACTTCACTGCAAGACCTTGAATTTCGGTATTGAGGATCTGTGAATAAAGCACCAGAAGCGCCCCTGCAACTTCATCCGTTACTACCTGCTCCTTCATAACCTCGTCATAGAGCTGATTCATCGATTCGATAGGAAGCCCTTTCACCCCTGAAGCAAGAACCAGAATCGAATCTGAGAGGGGACTCCCGCATTTAGCTCGACTCATCCTCGTAGCTACGTCTCTTGAAGGGATTCCACAGAGGGCCTCTGCAGCTGCACAATTTCCGGATACAGGTAGGAAGTCGTATTTCTTCTCATAATTTGACACGCCAGGTGGGATGATTCCTAGTGGGCTTTGCGCGAGCAGCGCAATATACGCTGGATCCCCGCTAATCTGAGCTTTCGCAAGATCATGCTGAACCTTAGTTAGGTTTCCGCCACTCGCGATTTGCGCTAGCTGTAGCACTGCAGCACCCCGATCGTCGAGTTGCCCTGACGGGCCTCTAATCTCCTTGTGAAGCTGTACTGTTTTCATGTGCCTTGCTTCAGCCTCTGGGCTAAGATCCGAGGGACGTTGCGGCTTCGGAGATGTACAACCAGGAGCAACCAAAGTAGCCCAAGCACACAACGTGAAAGTTGCCCAGGATGATTGCTTACTGCTAGGTCCGTTGTGCATTGGAATACCGTCCTTTTCAGGTAGACCGAGAACGTTTATGGAGAACAGGCCCAGAAGTTAACTAGCGAGCCCAATTACAAGGCTCACCCAACCAGGAAACAGCTGCCTGGCCGCGTCTTGGTGCCCTAAACTCATTATAGCGAGGTTATTACATGAAGCGCGGATAGCGTTACATAAGCGAACCTGAGCGATATGCCTCGAAATAAAGGTAATTGAAGGGACGTAGTTTGAAACCCTGAGGGTCTTAGTTGCCTCAAATTGAAGGTCATTAAAAGAGGAGACCTTCGAGTGACGCTACAAAGCAAACGAGAGCATTTTCAGGCGGTTATTAAACGTTATCACCGGAGTGGAAAGAAGCAGAAGGGGATCATCCTGTCAGAATTCTGCGCAACGACTGGGTTAAACTGATCATACGCGATTCGGCTATTTAATTCTGGAGCCCAACAGGAGGGCAAAAAGC
>JBIIOE010000152.1:0-7816 GCA_044337105.1 Bdellovibrionota bacterium
ATATGTTGATGAATCAGCTTTCGATCATGTTCCCGGAGCGTCTGACTCCAGCCATGATCGGTGAGCTCTAAAATGAATAGTGTGCTCAGACGCTCTCGCGCCATACACACTTCCCGTTACAGTCTCACAACCTGTGAGCGCGCCATTCCCATGGACAGTTCACGTGGCAGTCTCGCGAGAACGCCCCTTCAATCGAGCGGCCACATCGTCGAGCGACAACTCTCGGCTTTCCCACAATACCATTAGGTGGAAAAGCAGATCAGATGACTCATCAAGCAATCGTTCATTGTTTCCGTTCTTGCCCTCAATCACCACCTCGACCGCCTCTTCGCCCACCTTTTGCACTATCCGATCGATTCCATCCTTGAAGAGACTCGACGTATATGAACTCTCGGACGGCTGCTTGCGGCGCTCTCGTATGGTCGTGGTCAATGACCGCAGAAACGACTCCGTTCCTGGAGCACCGTCACCGAAGCACGACCGAGAGCCGGTGTGACACACCGGGCCATGCGGCCGTGCCTTGACCAACACCGCATCCTCATCGCAATCGAGGCTTATGTTAGCGAGAGTGAGGAAGTTACCGGAGGTCTCCCCCTTCACCCACAACGCCTCTCTCGACCGACTATAAAACGTCACGCGACCCGACCGCAGCGTCTGCTCGTACGCCTCTTGGTTCATGTAACCAACCATCAGCACCTCGAGCGTTTCACTGTCCTGAACGATTGCAGGCACAAGCCCCTTCGAGAAATTTGGAACTCGGCTCATATACGCACCTCTATACCATTCTCTTGCAAACCTCTCTTCACATCAGCGATGCAAACGACACCGTCGTGAAAGATCCCAGCCGCAAGCGCAGCATCAGCCATTCCTTCTTTCAGCACATCGACGAAATCCGACACACCGCCAGCTCCACCCGAAGCGATTACCGGGATCGGGAGTGCTGCGCTGATTCGCGCTGTAAGCTTGAGCGCAAAACCACTCCGCGTTCCGTCGTGATCCATCGAGGTTAGCAAAATCTCCCCTGCGCCACGCTCTGTAACTTCGTGCGCCCACTCCTCGGTGTCACGACCCGCATCGACCTTGCCCGCTTGAATGAACACACGATTACCATCAGAGGTTGCCGCCGTATCGATAGCAACAACAACGCACTGGCTACCAAACTCTCTCGCCAACTCATCGATTAGCTCCGGATTACGCACAGCCGCAGAATTGAGCGATATCTTATCGGCTCCGGCACTCAGCAGACGAGAGACATCGCCGACCGACGAGATTCCCCCTCCCACCGTGAGAGGAATGGAGAGCTGACGAGCAACCAATCGCACAACATCGAGGGTGGTCGTCCTCTCTTCGTCAGTCGCCGAGATGTCGAGAAAAACCAATTCGTCTGCGCCATCGTCCGAATAGCGCGCAGCGAGTGCCACCGGATCCCCGGCGTCACGCAGATTAAGGAACTTCGTTCCCTTTACGGTGCGTCCGCCCTTGATATCGAGACACGGAATAATACGTTTCGCTACCATCGGAACTCTCCTGCGCGCTCCACCTTCATCTCACCCGAATAGAGAGCCTTGCCGACTATCACCTCACAAACCCCTTGCTCTGCGAGATGCGCCACATCACTCACGTTTCTGACACCACCGCTGGCGATTATGTGAAGGTTGGGATAGCGAGAGGAGAGCGCATTGTAGAGAGCAAACGCCGGACCGGCCAACATTCCGTCCTTACTGATGTCTGTCGACATCACGGATTGAAGCCCTACAGGGATATAACGCTCAATAACGTCGTAAATCGTTACGGTCGTAGGCTCTTGCCACCCCTTTACCCGGACCAGATCATCGAGCACATCGATCCCTAAGATGAGCACCTCTCCTCCGAAACGAGAGAACCACGTCGTACACACCTCCGGCTGCAACACCGCCGCAGAGCCGAGCACAACCTGAGAGGCCCCCTTAGCGAGCGCTGCCGCAACATCCTCCTCCTTCCTGAGGCCACCACTGTAGTCGACAGAGAGCGAGGTTTCCCTCGCGATCGATTCCAATACTTCGAGGTGGCACGGATACCCCTGCTTTGCACCATCGAGGTCTACCAGGTGCAGGCGAGAAAAGCCCTGCTGCTCGAAAGATCGGGCTTGCACAATCGGATCGTCGGCGACAACGACACCCCTTGAGAAATCCCCCTGTTCCAAGCGCACACATCTTCCGCCAATCAGATCTATTGCGGGAACGATCCGACACCCCATCATAGCTTCCACTCCAGAAAACTCCTCAAAATCCGCGCCCCGATTTCACCGCTCTTCTCGGGGTGAAATTGCACACCTACGAAGTTCCTCGTGGCGGCTGCGGCAGCGAACTCCTCGCCGTACAAACACTCCGCAATCGTCTCATCGCCGATATCGACTCGATAACTGTGTACAAAATAGGTGTATGGTGAAGAGCCGAGATCGGCCACGACAGGATGCTCCGCAGTTGCGAGCATGCTCCATCCTACGTGCGGTACCTTCTGAGATACCGTCAAACGCCTTACTCGCGCCGGGAAGATACCCAGGCACTCGACATCACCCTCCTCAGAGTGGGCACACATAAGCTGAAATCCGAGGCAGATCCCCAAGAACGGAACCGTCAGTTCCTTGAGAACCGTATCCAGCCCTCTCTCTCGGAGATACCGCATCGCACTCCCCGCCTCTCCTACTCCCGGAAAGATCACACGAGATGCCGCCTGCAGCTCCGCTGAATCGTCGGTAACATACGGCTCGACCCCGAGGCGCTCCAACGCTGTCACCACAGAGAAGACATTCCCCGCGTTGTACTTGACGACCGCAACCGTCATAGCACCCCCTTCGTGCTCGGTATCGAGCGAACACGAGGGTCACGTCTGAGCGCCGTGCGAAGCGCGCGCCCCACCCCCTTGAAGATCGCTTCGGCCTTATGGTGTTCGTTCTCTCCTCGCACTGAGATGTGCAGGGAGCACTTGCATGCGTCACAAAACGAAAGGAAGAAGTGCTTGAACATCTCCGTCGGAACGTCGCCTATCTTTTCCCGCCTAAAATCAGCTTTCCACACCAAGGTGCTGCGGCCGGAGAGGTCTATCGCTATCTCTGCAAGCGCCTCGTCCATCGGCAAAAGAAATCCGAAGCGCTCCATGCCCTCCTTAGAACCAATGGCTTTTTTGAGCGTCTCACCCACAACGATTCCGACATCCTCTATTAAGTGGTGCTCGTCAACGTACAGATCGCCCACCGCTGCGATGCGGAGATCGAAACCAGCGTGCGCGCCAAGGAGGTGAAGCATGTGATCGAAGAAGCCCAAGCCCGTGGAAACCGAGATGTTGCCGGATCCATCCAGCGAGAGCTCGAGCTCTATCGAGGTCTCACGCGTGACACGAGTGACCTGTGCGGTTCTCATCTGCGAGACGAGAAAGCGCTCTATCGCGCTCCACGACCGACTCGACAGCGCCGCATCAATATTGACATCCTCTGAGAAAAAGATCCCCTGTGCTCCCAGGTTCTTTGCCAGCTCGATATCCGTCACACGGTCGCCGACTACGAACGAGCGTGCGAGGTCATAATCGCCATTCAAGTACGCCGAGAGCATACCAGTACTAGGCTTGCGGGTAGGTTTATTTTCGTGTGCAACAGAGCGATCTATCAGCACATCATCGAACACCACGCCCTCGCCTTCTAACGTGCGCACCATCTTCTCGTGAGCAGGCCAGAAAGAATTTTCAGGAAAGGACTCCGTTCCCAGCCCATCTTGATTGGTCACTAACACCAGCTCGAAGTCGGTATATTGCGCCAGAGCGCTCAGAGCACCGATTGCTCCTGGAATAAACTCAAGGCGCTCCAGGCTATCCACCTGAAAGGTATCCTTGGGCTCTAGGATGACCGTGCCGTCACGATCGATGAACAATGCTCGCTTCTTCATACGAAATCCCTCATAAGACTCATCAGCTCGTCGTTTTCACTATGTGTGCCGATCGTTATACGCAGACATCCATCGCAGTGAAGCTCGTGCGAGCGATCGCGAACGATTACCCCTCGGTCTCTCAAAAATTCGAACAACCTGCGGGAATTCTCACACCTTATCAAGATGAAGTTCCCTTCGGAGGGAAACACCTCTCTCACACAGGAGACATTCGAGAGCGCTCCAACCACCCGTTGCCGCTCAGCCAGTACCACAGCGACCTGCTCCGAGTAGCGCGCGGTATCAGCCAATCGCTCTAGTGCTGCCTCTTGCGAGAGCGAGTTTATATTGTAGGGGAGCTTCAACTTCGAAAGCGCCTGGATGACAACCGGGTCTCCGAATGCGAGCCCTATGCGAATCCCCGCCATGCCCCAGGCCTTAGAAAGCGTTTGAAGCACAACCAGCCTGGGATACCGCGCGAGCAGAGCACACGCACTCGGGGCGGAAGCGAAATCTATATACGCTTCGTCAACCACCACCATCCCGGTAGTGCGAGACAACACCTCTTCTATCTCGCCGAGCGAAAGTTGATTTCCCGTAGGATTGTTGGGCGAGCAGAGAAAGATGAGCCTTCCACCTTTTTCGCTCGCTCGCTCGAGAGCCTCCAGATCGAGCGAGAAGTCCCGTCGCAGGGGAGCATCCACAACCTCTGCGCCGTTACTTCGCGCCCCAACGCCGTACATACCGTACGTCGGCGGTGTTATCACCACTGCTTCTCCGGGCGCCACAAACGCACGCACCAACAGATCAATCGCTTCGTCACTTCCGTTACCTACGAAGATTCGCTCCGCCGCCACGCCTCTGAGCTGGGACACCCGAGCCCTCAGCGCACGGCTGTGCGGATCAGGATACCGATTGAGCCCACTCCCAAAGGGGTTCTCGTTTGCGTCGAGGTATATGCGCGCCTCTCCTTTGAACTCGTCTCTTGCCGTCGAATACGGAGCGAGATCTCGCACATGTGATCGCAAAAGATCTGTAATCATAGCGTTACCTCCTGACGTACCTCGACAGCACGAGCGTGTGCTTCGAGCCCCTCAGCCCGAGCCATCGTCGTAACGCACGACGCGAGACGATTTAGGCCTTCGGGCGTAATCTGCTGAAAGGTTATCTTCTTGGTAAACGAATCAACGGAGACTCCCGAGAAGCAGGTAGCTGCTCGATTGGTCGGAAGGACATGATTCGTGCCCGACGCGTAGTCTCCGAGAGCCTCGGGAGACCATGCACCCAGAAACACGGAACCGGCATTAACAACACGCTCTACGAAACGCTCCGGATTATCTACCGAAAGGATCAGATGTTCAGGTGCATAGAGGTTCGAGAACTCCACAGCTTCGTCGAGGTCTCGAACCACGATTGCCCGACTGCAGGAGAGCGCGGCAGCCGCAACATCGCGTCGTGGAAGTTGCTCTCGTTGAAGGCTCAACTCCTCGATCACCCCCGCAAGAACCTCCTCGCTCGTTGTTACCACCACAACCTGACTATCTGGACCGTGCTCGGCCTGAGCCAGTAAATCTGCAGCTATGAAGCGCGGACGCGACCCATCGTCTGCGATCACCAACACCTCCGACGGCCCAGCCGGGAGATCTATACCGATTCCGCGCGAAGCGACCTGTAGCTTCGCCTCGTTGACGAACCTATTACCCGGACCACATATTTTCTGCACCGGACGAACGAGCTCGGTACCGTAGGCAAGAGCCGCTATCGCCTGCGCTCCCCCCATCAAGTACACCTCCTCTATCCCCAACAAGACCGCACTCAACGCAATGACAGGGTCGATTCGAGCATTACGTCCCCCTGGAGAGGCGAGCACTATCTCCTTGCAGCCTGCTATCTTTGCGGGAACGGCCAACATTATCAGGGTCGAGAAGAGCGGTGCTGTGCCAGCTGGTATGTAGATCCCCACGCGCTCTATCGGAACTGCGCGGCGAAAGCACACCACTCCAGGTTGCGTCTCTATCGTGCGCTCTACCGTGCGCTGAGATTCGTGAAAGGCGGTAACGTTTGTTATCGCCTGTTCGAGTGCCCCCCGAAGATCACGAGAGACATCGCGCGAAGCGAGTTCCAGATCCTCTAATCGCAACCTCAGACGCGGTGGCACGGCCCCGTCAAAACGACGAGAGTATTCCGCAAGAGCTGCGTCCCCTCCCGTGCGCACACCTTCTAGTATCTGACGCACGATCTCAGGCAGCTCGGGGTCATTTACCGCGGGTCGTCGAGTCAAATCTTCCCAGGTATCGCGATCGGGGTATCGTACGATCGATATCATCTGTTGCTTCATGAAATCACCTTTTCAATCGGGAGCACCAAGATCCCCTCGGCGCCCGCTCCCTTCAACTTTTCAATCATGCTCCAAAAATCATCTTCACTCACGACCGTGTGCAGCGAACTCCATCCCGGCGTATGAAGCGGTAGCACGCTCGGGCTCTTGAGCCCAGGAAGGAGGCTCACGATCTCAGGGATAGCGCTAGTTGGAGCATTGAGCATGATGTACTTCGTACGCTTTGCCCGCAGCACTGCATCTATGCGGAATATAACCCGCTCAAGGACCGCTCTTTTCTTCACCGAGAGCCCTTTATTGGCGATGAGCACTGCCTGCGATTCGAGCACCGTCTCTACCTCGCGCAGTCCGTTACTCAATAAAGTGCTACCTGAACTGACGAGATCGCAAATCGCCTCACCGAGACCGAGGCTCGGTGCTATCTCGACCGCTCCGGTTATCTCGTGAATATATGCCTCGACTTCGTTCCTCTTCAGAAAGGCGCCAAGAATCCTCGGATACGACGTCGCAATCCGAGCCCCTTGCAACGACTGAATACCTGAGTACTCGAACCCCTTGGGGACAGCTATAGAAAGTCGGCAGCGCCCGAAGCCCAATTCTCGGACGATCTCCGCGTTGCTGCCACGCTCCAGGAGCACGTTCCTTCCTACGATTGCAACATCCACCACGCCATCGACAACATACCCGGGGATATCGTCGTCTCTGAGAAAGAGGAGCTCCAAGGGGAAATTGAAGGCTGGGGCTCGCAATTTGCCCCCCATCTGTTCGAGCTCTATACCGCACTCAGCTATGAGTGCGCGTGATGCGTCAGTGAGACGGCCTGATTTCTGAATCGCCAAACGGAGTGCAGTAGACACAGTACCTCACGATGAGGGTAGAAAAATGAACCAATAGATAAAGGGAAGCAAAGGAATGTATCGCGTTAGACGCGATGATGGAGGTGATGAGTTACGATGGAAGAAGAGAGGATCTTCATAACAGTCATCGTGACAGAAGATTCCTGCCAAATCAACAATAAAGATGTCGCAAGGCGATGGAGCTAGCCCCACATCCCAACTAAGCGGCCTTCCGGCAGTAAAAAGGGTCAAATATCGACTGCGCTGAGCCTCTTCGGTCTGGATGGTGCAGATAGGTCGCCTGCACAACGAAATAGTCCTTGAGGTCAATCCCTTCCTCGGCTAGGTCCACATCATAATCCTCATAACCGGGATCCTTAGGATCTATGTGCCTTGCTTCGACGATACCTTTACCGCTCAAGGCGAACGACATCATGAGTTGTAGTGCTCCGCTGCGCGAACCTATGCGACACATCAGGGCGTAGCTGCAACTGAACCCCAGCTGTTCTAACCATTGTTCGTACTTTTCATCATCGAGCTGCAACCACCGACTCTCCTCACTTCATGGAGTGCAGCATTCATCCCAACTCGCCTTACCACCTGTTTTCTCACCTTGGGAAGCGAGGCAAAACCTATGTTTCCTCGCACGTGAACGTGCTCGTGCTCGTGAACGTAAACGTACCCGAAACAAAAACCTCAAGTTTTTCGGGTACGTTCACGTTTACGAGCACGAGCACGTTCACGTG
>JBIIOE010000043.1:0-26278 GCA_044337105.1 Bdellovibrionota bacterium
AAGAGTATCAAGCCGGGAAGCTTTTGCTGACAAGGATTGGAGCCATGCTTTCCAAGCTATGCCTTCAGCCAGTGTGACTCCTCCTCCGGGTACGTTCACGTTTACGTGCACGAGCACGTTCACGTCGGGATAATACCGAGTCCTACCCACTCGATTCCGCGATGACCCAAAAAACGTTATGCCCGAAGAAGCTCGCTCACTAGGGCGAAATCTTGGGGATTGATATACAATTTATGACTTTGCAAAACTCGCAGCGCGTCGATGCGAGTGACAATTTTCCCTAAGTAAACGAGGCAAAACCTGCCCCGCCGTCTTACTTTTCAACTTACCACGTGAACGTGCTCGTACTCGTAATCGTGAACGTGCCCGAAAACCTGAAATTTTTGTTTCGGGTACGTTCACGAGTACGCTCACGTGAGGAGAAACATGAGGTTTTGCCTCGCTTCGGCATCTCTTGATTGGTATCCTAGCGCGTCATGAGCACTATCTCTGCCCTGCATACGAGCCTTAATCCCGATAGGCGACTTGGGGCACACCTCGTGTGCCCTACTATCCCTCGAATGCTCCTCAGTGCGGCTTTGCGCCTCACGCAACAGCTCTTTCCCCACGAGCTCGGTGCCGCCGATGCATTGGGAGCTGTCTACGAGATGCTTGTAGAAGGGAAAAAACACATCGACGATTTCGAAGCGACAACGTACTTCATCTACACACTCGAAGACCGCGTCATCGGCGCAAGTGGCGTGTACCGATTGATTGACATGACTCCTGACACCGAGCACTTGCTAACAGAGTTGACTCCGTTTCTCCGTAACCTGACACCGAGCCTTGGCATGGATAGCTCCGTCGCTCCTTTCGGTTGTGATGGCGACGATTCTTTGCTTGATACTGACTCGCTCTTGTGGGGAGGTCGGCTATTGATCGAACCATCGAGCGCCAAATCGGGTGCCGTTCTTCCGTATATCATGAACCATATCGTTACTGTTGCTCGTGCAGAGATCGAGCGAAACAGGCTTATTCCAGTGCTGCTTGCTTTTACACAGCGCGACAATAACGATGCCGTAAGAAGCTTCTACGAAAACCTCGGTTTTGTAAGAACTCCGGCCGCGCTCAACTACCTCAATCTGATTCAGGATGTCTTTGCCCTACCACTCGTTGAGGAAACACCGATTGAACGCCGCCTCAGGAGATGCTTGAACCGCGCGAGCCAACGAGCCCGTAGAGTGCAGAATGATGTCCAAGGGTTTCGTAGGTAAAGGGTAGCACATGCCCGACATTCACTACGTGCAGAAATGGGGTAGCGCCTTCGTAGCCACGCTGGCACTCGAGGGTCCACTCATCTTCCTGATACTAAAAAAACTTCCGGTGAATAGGGCGCTTTTTGCTTTCCTAACAGCCAACTGCACCTCGCATCCGTTCTTATGGTTTGCTTTTCCGATCTTTGAACCGTACTGGATGTGGGTAACCACGGGCGAGATCGCCGTAGTCGCATACGAAGCACTCGTGTATTGGAGGCTGCTACAGCAGCAGATCTCCCTGAGGAAAGCTATCGTCGTCAGCCTAGCGGCTAATGCGCTGTCCTGCGTGGTGGGGCTTTCAGTATAGATTGAAGAAGCGAGGCAAAACGTACCCATAGCGACAAAGTGGCGGTTGGGTTGATAAACCCAGCCTCATTTACTTCTGAAAAAAATCCACGAGAATAGCCGAGCGAGTGATTTTTGAAAAAATCACTCGCTCAGGGATTATTTTCCCTCGGGTCGCATCAGCGGGAAGGTCTGACAATCCCGTCCGTTCCTGTTGAGCAGGAACCACAGAAGCCGCTCGCTGACCCCGAATCCGCAGGTCGGCGGCATTCCGTACTCGAGCGCCTCGATGAAGTCGTAGTCCGCCATCTGAGCTTCTTCGTCTCCTGCCTGACGTAGACGCTCCTGCTCCTCGAAACGCTCCGCTTGATCTATCGGATCGTTCAACTCGCTGTAGCCGTTTCCAACCTCGCTACCGGCGATGAGTACATGAAAGCGCTCCGTCAACACAGAGTTCGAAGGCTTGCGTTTCGCAAGTGGGGATACGGCAACCGGCTCATCAATGAGGAAGCCCGGCCCAGGGATCTGCCGACGACACCACTTCCATAGGGTATCGATGGCGCGCGTGAGGTTAAAGCCCTTCTTGTCGTACTGCACGTTGAGCTCTTTGAGCTTCTTCTCTACCGTCGGTAGGTCTGTGTCGAGCACGTTGATGCCGGTCATCTTTTCAATGGTTGGCACATACTCGTAGCGCTCCCACGGTTTGCCGAGATCGAGATCGAATTCACCGATCTTGAACTTTAGAGTTCCACAGGTCTCTTGAGCTATGTGTTTGTACATCTCCTCTACCAACGCCATCCCCTGCTGGTAGTTGGCATAGGCCATGTAAAATTCCATCTGGGTATAGTCGTTAAGGTGTTCGGCGTCGATCCCTTCGTTACGGAACTGTCTTCCGATCTCGAAGGTCTTCTCGAATCCGGCCACCATGAGACGCTTCTGCCAAAGCTCACCGGTCGAGATACGCAGGTACACATCGATGTCGAGCGCATTGTGGTGCGTAATAAACGGCCGCGCGTCTGCTCCACCGGTTGTTGTCTCCAGCACCGGCGTGTAGACCTCCAAGAAGCCTCTCGCCTTGAGGAACTCACGCATCGAATTCCAAAACCGATCTCGCTTGTAGACGATATCTCGCACGTCTTGATTGAGAAGCAGGTCGAGATAGCGCTTCCTTAAACGCGTCTCTTCGGCCTCTAGGCCCTTGTGCTTGTCGGGAAGGGGCAAAAGAGACTTTGTGAGCAGGGTCAAGGAATGAGCAAGAACGGACTGCTCGCCTTTATTGGTGTCGAAGCGCTCGCCCTGGACTCCTATGAAATCGCCGAGATCGAGATTCCGAACCCAAAGCTTGTAGTCTTGATCGACGAGCTTCGATTTGTTGATAACAACCTGGATACGCCCTCTCTCGTCCTGAAGGTGCAAAAACGTGATATTACCCATCTCGCGGAACAACATAATGCGACCCGCGACTCGCACCTGTGTACCCAGCGGCTGCTGGAGCACATCCACAGAAGGTTGTTTTTCGAAAGGCCCCGCAGGAAACGGCTCGATCCCAGCCGCTTTGAACGTTTCGAGCTTCTTCAATTTATCTGCGCGAAGGTTATCCAACATAATTATACAGGCCTTTAGTATCCTATCGTTCGAGAGTGGTACGACAACAGCGCAACGGGACTAAACGCTCTACTAGCGAGCTTCCGGCGCTTTGGCGGACTTAACACGCCATCGTATACCCATTTAACGAATTTCTCAAAGAAACCCATCCCTGTCACGACCTTACCTATCAAGCATCCACAATCTACCGCGCGGCTACACGGTTGATGTTCCGCAACCGCGAGAGCCGAACTTCATTCGACACCGGGGGCGACCGGCCCGTCTGACCTTTTATCTTGACTGATGCAAACGAACTCTCTACTTTTGAAGCATCCGTCCGCATCCTGCGACACACTATCTTTCACCGGTCTAGCGCTGTTCAGCGCTCAGGAGGCGATGCAAAATACCGCGTTCGCGTTGTTTTGCGAGGATTGATGCTGATTTTGATCACAAAGATGAAGGAATCGCGTTTTTTCTCCCAAATTCCTCCGGGAGCCCCCTCAAAGGGGGAGGATAGATACACTACCCCCGTGCTGCAGCGAGAACTCTCCTTTTGAGATAGAGGCTCGCAAGCATACAGAGCGTATTGAGGTGCAGCGCGTTCTTCAACATCCCCCGATACCGCACCTTAGTGTAGACGAACCCCTTGCTCCTCGAGCTCCTCACGGTCAGCCTCAGAGCAATATCCTCGGTCTCCAATCACTTCCGACTCCTCCCCATGCAGCAACGGCGGGAGCTTGGTAATGCCCTGCTCCTTTGCATGTGTTGAGATCGCTGTGTGGACAACGCCACTCTCGGCATCAACGCCAACATGACACTTCATGCCAAATAAGAACGGACATTCACCGAGCGAGGCCTTTAACGAGACGGTCGAAGAGCTCACCCAGAGCCTTGTACCGCTTGTCGGAGAAAACGGCATGGACTGGATGTACGCCAACTGCTCCACCACCGCTCAGCGAGGGGCTCTCGATTGGCACGGCAAGTTCCGCGACGCGGTAGCCCCCGTGTTCGACGCCCTTTATGACTCTGTAGCATCCGGCAATGAAGCGAAGATTACTATCGAAGCTAACAGCCGTCCGGACTACAAGGAACGACTTGAAGAGGAACTATGCGCCATCAGGGAATCCGAACTGTGGCAAGCTGGAGCAGCTGTGCGCAAGCTCCGTCCGTAACATCCCTTGAATGACATCGATAGCCTGTAGCAGTACAGCTACAGGCTACCCAACGTAACCAGGTTCGTATGACTCCACTCAACAAATACAGCTCTCGTATCACCTAACCGAAATCCCAAGGCGCTTCTCAGGCGATGCTTCACGCTACTGGCCTGACGCGTGAAGACCTCGACAAGGCGCAGGTCGGCATCGCCAGCATGTGGTTCGAAGGCAACAGCTGCAACATGCACTTACTTTCCCTCTCTGAGGAGATAAAGAAAGGGGTCATCGAGCACGGGATGGTAGGCATGCGCTTCAACACCGTCGGGGTTAGCGACGGTATCTCCATGGGCACCAACGGCAAGAGCTTTTCTCTGCCTTCGCGCGACATCATCGCCGACTCGATCGAGACCATTACCTCAGCACAGTGGTACGACGCTCTGGTTACCGTGCCAGGGTGCGACAAGAATATGCCGGGCTCCTTAATCGCGATGGCTCGTCTCAATCGCCCAGCACTGATGGTCTACGGGGGAACGATCCGAGCAGGCTGCTGGAAGGGCAAGAAGCTCGATATCGTCTCGGCTTTTCAGAGCTACGGAGAGGCTTTGGCAGGCACAATTGGCGAAGATGAGCGACGGGAGATAGTGCGCAAGGCGTGCCCCGGGGCAGGTGCGTGCGGCGGGATGTACACAGCCAATACTATGGCGACCGCGATCGAAGCGATGGGGATGAGCCTCCCCTACTCTTCATCCTATCCTGCCGACAGCGACGAGAAGCGCGCAGAATGTCGCGCCGCAGGTGCTGCGATCCGCAAACTTCTGGAACTGGACCTCAAGCCTCGTGACATCATGACTCCGCAGGCGTTCAAGAACGCTCTCGTTATTACGATGGCGCTGGGAGGCTCTACCAACGCGGTGCTCCATTTGATAGCGATGGCGAGAGCAGCGGGAATATCCCTAAGGAAGCGAGGCAAAACCCCTCCCTGCTACGAAAGCGGATCTTGGGTTGCTCTTCGATTTTCAGCACGGGAAAAAATCCTCAATGTATCACAGTGGATACGTTTCCGGTTTTTTCCCGCACTGAAAATCAAATATCAACCCAACCTCCACTTTCTCGCTACGGGTAGGTTTTGCCTCCCTTCCCTAACGCTGGACGACATTCAGACTGTCAGTAACGAAGTGCCCTTCATCGCCGATCTCAAGCCGAGCGGCACCTACGTGATGGAGGACCTCTCTCAGGTCGGCGGCATTCCTGGAGTTCTAAAATATCTCCTGCGCGAAGGGCTCATCGACGGGTCATGCATGACGGTCACCGGAAAGAGCTTAGCTGAGAACCTTAACCCGCTCCCCGATCTCCTTCCCAACCAACCGATCGTTAAATCTCTGAAGGAGCCGATTAAGGAGAGTGAGCATATCCAAGTTCTCAAGGGCAACCTTGCTCCCGAGGGCAGCGTGGCTAAGATCACCGGCAAGGAGGGCTTGTGCTTCGAAGGAACTGCGCGAGTATACGATTCCGAAGAGGATATGTTGGCGGGCCTCGAACAGGGTGAGATACGCGCTGGAACCGTAGTCGTAATCCGCTATGAGGGGCCCAAGGGTGGTCCAGGTATGCCGGAGATGCTCACCCCGACGTCAGCGATTATGGGCGCGGGGCTCGGCAAGGACGTGGCGCTCATCACTGATGGCCGATTCTCAGGCGGTTCGCACGGCTTCTTGGTCGGTCACATAACCCCAAAAGCTCAGGATGGCGGCCCTATCGCCCTTGTTCGAAACGGCGACACAATCACCATTGATGCCCGAAATAACACGATAAGTGTCGCTGTTTCGGACGCAGATATGGCCAAACGGCGAGACTAATGGAAGATGCCCCCGTACAAGGCTGACCGCGGCATGCTTTTGAAGTATATAAAGACGGTGCGGTCCGCCACCGAAGGGTGCGTGACCGACGAATAAATCGAGTTCTACCGAGAGGTGCTTACGATGGATTCTTCCAAGATCGAGAAGTTCATGCAGCTTGCTGGCCAAAGCGTTCGAGAGCGCCTAACGGGCGGGGACGAAAAGATGCGTGCACTAGGTGCGCAGCTTCTCTTGTCGGAGGTTCTCGAATACGTCGTGCACGGCTTAGGAGTCGTCCCGCACATAAACGGCACCCCGATAGCAGAGCCCGATGCACTTACCTATCAAGCAACCAACGATCCTGTTCCTGTCGAAATGGTCGATGGATTGGCGGATGTAGCCTATACGATGTACTGGAACGCCTGCGCTTTCGGCATTCCTCTGGAAGAGGCCTTCGAACTCGTGTGCGACAACAACCTAGAGAAGTTCGTCAAGCTCGAGTCATGGAAAGATGGTGCACGTGAGCTTACTCGCGAAGAATGGCACTGTAATCTCCGCGTGGTGTGGCCAACCGAGGTAGTGCGAGTAGAGGTACTCGACATACGCGGTGAGTACTTCGCTGTCGGCAAAGATGCGCGCGGTAAGGTTCGAAAGCCTTCAACCTATCAATCTGTAGACTTGGAACCTCTCGTCCGAGCGTCGTGCTAAGTCTCGGGTCATTCATCAGCCGTCTCTCGAGCGATTAGTAGCGGCTCCACACCTCGCGGGACGAAATCAGCGATACACTAACGTTACGCACTAGGATGTCCATGGGGAACGATCTCAAGTCAGGGCGACGAGAAAGCACCACTACACATGAGAGGCAAGGTACTCCAATCGCGGCAGAGCTTGAATCTCACTGGATTACCGCCGTCCGGGAGTTGGACATCGAAATTGAGAAGGCCCGCCCCGCGTTCGACAAACTCCTCGCGATGTACTCGGTGGGCAAGCGCGCCTACCACAACTTGTCGCACATAAAAGATATGCTCGATTTTTTGAGCTCTCATGCTGGCGAGATTCAAGGAATGCCACAAGTCGTCTTAGCTGCACTCTTTCACGACGCGATATATGATTCACAGGCGAAAGATAACGAAGAGCGAAGTGCTGCTTTGGTTAAAGAGTTGATGCAGCCTCTGGGACTTGCAACTGACCATATCGAGACTATTGCCTCGCTGGTGCTGAGCACAAAGAAGCATCAACCCCTTCTCGCAGGAATCGACAATGAGCTGTTCCTCGACGCGGACCTCGCTATTTTGGGCGCATCTCCCGAAAAATACTTGCAGTACTCTAACTCAATTCGGGAAGAGTATTCTTGGGTACCAGAGTCGAATTACATCGCGGAGAGAAAGAAGGTGCTACAAATCTTTCTTGATCGACCAACGCTCTACTTTACTCAGTCTGTGAGGACCGTGCTCGAAGCAAGAGCCAAGGAGAATATCACGGCCGAAATTTGGTATTTGGCGAACTGTGTGAATAACACAAACTGAGGCTTCCATGGCCTCACACTTTGGTAGATCAGCCGAGCACATCGCTAAAGGAGAAACGGCACAACCAAATACTCAACCCTACCCCCAGAAATTTCAGCAACTGTTACTAAGTCCCTGTTTCTCCCTTCTTTTCATGCCGGACTGGGATGCCGCTCTGAGGCGCCCCCCTTTTCCGGCCTTGTAATAGATGAGCATGCCTGCTTAGCATATGCCCTAAGGAAGCAAGGCAAAACCCCTCCCTGCTACGAAAGCGGAGGTTTTGCCTTGCTTCCCTAAACATGAGCTTTCGATTGGTGCGGTCGTACAGGGCGGTACCGATGGGCTCTAAATGGGAGGATAAAAATGGATATCTCGAGCATCTTGGTCCAGCTAGTGAGCGGCGCAATCGGTGGAAACGTAGCGGGCGCGGCTATGAAGAAGAATAGCCTCGGCACTGTAGGCAACTCCATCGCCGGCATCTTAGGCGGAGGCCTTGGAGGACAGATCATCACGGCGCTCAGCACGGGCGATATTGCTGGCGCACTCGCTACTCCAGGCCTGGAGTCGATGGCCTCGAACATCGCTGGCGGCGGAGTCGGCGGAGCGATAATCATTGCAATAATCGGCGCTCTTCGCACCGCCATGAGCAAGAAAACCGCTGCTTAATCGAGCGGGGTTCGTGTGGGAAGGTGAATCGAGAAGGTAAATTATCCTGCGATACAACTTCCTGCACTGATTATCTGCGAGGGGAGGATCCACCAACTCCGGTGCTCTCCCCCTCGCGCTTCGGCTAAGGCAGGGAGGCAAAACCCCTCCCTGCTACGAAAGCGGTCCTTGGGTTGCTCTCCGATTTTCGCGATGTGGAAAAATCCTCAGTGTATCGCAGAGGATACACCTGCGGTTTTTTCACCTCGCGAAAATCGAATATCAACCCAACCTCCAATTTCTCGCGACGGGTAGGTTTTGCCTCGCTTCCCGAAGGTATAAAAATGTCGAGGTAACGGCATCCTATTGTGTTAGCGTAGCGGCAAAGAGGATTACATCTGATGTCTCCGTATCGCGACAATACCAGTAGAAATACTCTGCCTAGTTCGGTATTACCGGCGGGAGCGATAGTTTCTGCGGGGGCTCTCTTCGACCGATTAATTCCTCCTCGGACCCCCGGAGCCGTTGCATCGAATACAGAGAGCCCCCGTAACTTTGGATTACTCAAAGGAGCTCCTTCACCATCCGCACGATTACTCTACAAGCGAGCGCGCGCCTTGATAGGAGAGACCCCAGATCAACTCGGTCTGGGACAAGCGCTTCTGAAATACGTCGCTCAGCAGCTCCCGAGTGAGAAGCATCTTTCCGCACTCGTCAAGACACTTGAGGCATCAAGCACCTTACCGAGCTCTCCAACAGCTCGCCTACTCGCTTTCTCGCAGTTTGCAGCACGCGATATTTGGATCGGAAATGCTCACGTTGGAGCTCTCGTGGCCTATTCAGAGGTGCTCGAAGAACTCCTTACTCATCCCCGCGGTTTTCAGCGCGGAACGTATGGCTCCCTTGAACGACAATGGAGCGAATACCTCCTTAACTCACATTCGTGGCACGATAAACTTCCAATCTTGTCACTACTCCTCACGACAGAGGCCAGGGCTTCAAACTCTGAGCTCACTGTGTTGGATTTCCTATCGGAAAGCACGGCTCTGGTTTATAAGTACTCGCAGGTGTGCGCAGACCCTCTACACGACGAGATAGTTCTCCGTATCGGAAAGCTATACTACGAGCGAGGCCACTTCGCTGATTCTGCTGTGCGGACTTACATAGACTTCGCGGAGAGCATTGGCTCGTCAAATATTTTCACTTTAGAGGCAGAGAGCCTCTTCTCCTTGGTTTTATCCAGCGGGAATTTCTCTCCTCCAATTATTGAACGCATTCTAGGCCTCTATCGTGATCTCTTTGCGCGCAAGGCCTCCGCTGAGTCGCGCGCAGCATGCATAGCGAGTCTAAAGTTGGTGGAGCCCTATGTATCAGACGAGTCCGCCTTTCCTCTGTTGCAGACGCTGCTCGATCTACACGCTTCGGACATCGAGTCCTACCGAGTGCACGAGATCCTAGGAGCCTTGACCCAAGGCGCCTCTGTGACGCCGCAACAGCTACAGCAGGCCTTGTTAAACCTACTCTCTACGAGACGTCTTGAAGGTATCTCGACCCAAGCAGTCAGCGCCCCTATAAAAATAAACGCCCTGCTCGCGGGGGCTTCACTGACCAGCTTTGATCGCAGTTACCGATTGCCTAAAGTGCTCGGTCGACGATTGCAGGCATGGGAAGAGGTACACGACCTACATCGAGGTTTCACCTCGAGACTCGCAGCCGCGCAGCGTACCCCGTTTAGAGACCCACCCGATTTAGTCCAGTTTGCAACCGATGTAGGAGACGAGAACTCGGTCAGATACATTAACGCCAAGAGCCCAAACGACTTCCCGGGCAAAGGCTTTCTCCTCACGCCATTGAAATTTGCTAAGTGCTTCGCCCCTGCTCCGGGTAAAACTCGGAATGGCCTAACAGATCCCTTTGGAGCCTATCGCGTCGCATGGCCCCAACTAAGCAGAATTTTTGGGGATTTTGACAAGACTGAGTTTCTGTTTCTGCGAGGACTTCTAGCCATCTCATGCAAAACCACAAGCTACAACACCAAGCACCCTGACGGCACCTCTAAGCACTACGCACTCGTTGTCTTCAACGACCATTTTCGAAATCCTTTCCAAGAGGTCGCCTACCTCGTTCCAACCGAGGGACTGAAGCAACTGGTCACAGGTGCCCAGGTACAAGCGGCCGATTTCGTTGGCTTCGACCAACGGCGAAAAGACGTGACTACAACGATAACGAGTCCACGAGACTTACTTCAGGCCGCCGGAATTGCGGGCTGGGAGATAAACGTAGCCAGCCTTGAGGTTGTAGTGAATGGGCCCCAGAAAAATGCCGGCTACGAGTGGCTTGCGGCGAACGCTGAACACTCTAGCCAGATTCAAAGCCTTGAGATGAAGCTACGCGAGTACCAACGGGCTGAGAAAGCTTGGAGTGAAAAGAGCAGAACTCATCAAAATTCTCCGCTTGGTCTGCGAGAACTTAATAATTTGGAGAGGCAATTTGCGGCGTTGCCAACTTATCGCGAACAGCTTGCCTCGCTCATTGATCGTGAGGTGGAGTGGGAAAACAGTATCTGGACGCTCGTCGATAAATATGTAGCGCTGCACAAGCTTTTTTGCATTGCTCATGCCTACTGGCATCGTGGCTACACTGCCGGAAGTGTAGTCAAGAGTCAGCACATCTCGTTGAGCAACCACGATCGAGAAGACGAGCTTCTGCCTGCCGAGCCGGTTGAGAAGCAAAGTGACCTAAAGCTTCACGGCTCATCAGATGCGCCTATCAACCGAAATGCTCTTCGGATGCTCATACAAGCGTACGAGCTCCACTCTCAGCGAATGAGGAACCCAGCTGCGAATCGCTCGGACTTCAAGATCCTGGTCGTATGCGACGCGACAAAGACCGGTGTCCAACCACCAACCGATCTAATGCTGGACACTTATGACATGACAGTAACTATGGATGGAAAGAAGTTTCAGCTTACGCCTGGTGGAATGACCAGCGAGGATGAGTCTTTCTGGATCTCGACGTTCTTTCCGCGTGTCAAGGATGAGCCCGGGCTAATCAAGGATTTGCGTTTTTACCCACGTCAAAGCCTGGAGATAGAATAATGAGCGCGTATAACGGTCTGGGCACCAAACACCATCGCCGCTGGGTAGGTTCGAAGTTGTATAGAAGAGAGCATACTGTGTCTGCCACCATAAGGAGAGGTATATGTCGATAGCATTTAAGGAGCAGATTGTATCTGGCTCCCAAAACTTCCAGAGTCTCTGTGGACCTCGGGCTGCTCACCCCACCGTAATTCCGGAACCCACCACGCCCTCAGCTCCGCCTTCCAAGACGCCGCACCGAACAGAACCCGTGCAGGTCCCACCACCGGCTCCACTGCCGCAACGAACTCCCCAATTCGCGCCGGATCAGGAAGATCCAGCACTCCCCCCCGCGCGTAAATCTGAACCCGATCCAGCGGACGTACCGGTGAAATGGCCGCCGTCACCTCTCCGAAGATTTTGTTAACTCAACGGATCCGGAACACCGAATCCGGGACAGGGCTCCGCAGGGAGAGACTAGCGAGCCGGTTTGGAAGGCATGGCGCAACTGAAGAATAGCGCTTTGAACCCCATATTTTGATGTGTTGCAAGACAGCTAGCTAGCGGTTGTCGCTAGATCTTGCTTAGATCATCGAAAATTCAGGAACACGGGCTGCTTTCTTGTTAGCCGAGGAGTGTCGCAAGAAACTCCCTGACTACCCTCACTACCTCTCCTTCCTCTGTACACAGAGTGTTGTGTGCACTGTGCTCGAATACATGCAAACGGCTCCCCTTGACGTGCTGCGCAAAGAATTCGTGGGCATCGGGAGTTGCTTCGTCGAAACGTCCGCACATAAACATGGTAGGACAACGTATCTCCGGCAAGCGGGGAACGAGGGAGTAGTTTCGGATTAAGCCGTTTACTACTAATTCGTTTGGTCCCCACACTGTTCGGTACACCTGGTCATCACTTTCTTCAATCGAACGAACGAGACTCTCGCTCAACGTGGTCATGCCGTTAACGTGTTTGGCGTAATACACATTAATCGCCGCCAGAAAAGCTGGAGACCCCCACGCCCCTGTTCGGATTCCCTCCCGGAGGATCATTCGCTCTCGCAACGGCAACTGCCCAATCAATTGATCGCCATCTGCAACCCAGCGTGGGATGTCGAGCGAGGCCGATGAGAAGATCAAGCTTGCGACACGTTCAGGGTAGCGTAACGCATACTCTCCGATAATTACTCCACCAAAGGAGTGCCCCCAAAGATGCAGGATCTCGAGATTCAGTGCTGTGCGCAGTGCCTCTAATTCATCGACGAACCCCTCGAGCGACATAACCTTGCGCGGCCCCCCACGCCGAGCCCGTCCGCAGCCCGCCTGGTCGTAGCGAACCACAGGAAGAATCGTCGCAAGCTCAAGAAGAGGTTCCATCGTATACGAGGTGAACCCCGGTCCTCCGTGTACGCACACCAGTGCAGCATGACCCGGCAATCCACGGGCACGGTAGAAGAGCTCTCCCTCCGGTGAGCAGACGTACCCTTCCGAGATCAGCGATGACGTATCAACCGACATGCGCATCCTCCAGCGCTCACTTGCACTACTAGGGGCCTATTAAGCATCAGACACAGGTCGGGTTTTCAGATCAGCGCGAGAAGCCCACGCAGTACCGATTCAACACTGGCGCCGTGGTACGTTTGATCGTGAGTTGAATTGGCAACGGGAACCGCGTGTTGCGGACGAAGTTGCCGTAACACAAAGTTCTCTTCGAGGCCCTCCGCACAACTCGCTGCGTCTTGTAAGGACTGGAGGCCGCGCTACTATCTTCAAGAGCATACGGGCTACGATCTTCGAGGTTTCCGTTGTTATCCCAACGGAAAGCCGCGCTGAATATATTTCTCCAAGCTCCGGTGAGTACTACAGCGGGATTGCCGCCGCATACCTTCGATGAAGCGACAACCGTGATTCCCCTAGGCAGAGTCCCGCACTCTTGAGAGTGTGCTGGGGTGGCATAAAGTACGAGTACAATGGCGGCGAAAGGAACAATAAGGGACTTTTTCATTGTATAAGACTCCTTGGGAAAAACCGATAACTGAAGTATTTTGACCTGCAGGTTATCTCGCGACGCGCTTTCCTACAAGGCAGCAAGTACGGACCCCAGGCAAGCAAAAGCTCTATTAGCAACAGGCGACCAGTCTGTTCGTCTCGCGTACGACCGGCTCACAGGAGCCTTCGGATATGAGTTCCCACTGACTAATCACATAGATTTTCCGACCATCAGCCCTACGGTGCGCCAACCTTCCGATCCATCGCCGCCGCTGCCTGAGTATCGAATTAATTTGCTGCAGAGGAGCGGGAAACTTGGTGTCGAAGAGCTCGTGAGCCCGCTTACCGACGACGTGCTCTGCATCCCACCCGTACGCGTGCTGCGCATCTTGTCCCCAGGTCTTAATAGCACCATCCAAGGTTCGCTCTATCGAAACTCGTGAATGAATCAGCGGTGCCGAGATCTCCCCGAGCTCAATATACGAGTTGATAATATCGACTAGTTCGTCTACCGGCTCTTGGCTCGGAACGTACCCCAAAAGGGAGCAAGCCTTGGAACAATCAAACTCTCTATGCTTGGTGTAAAAGTCGACACGTCGTCGATAGAGAGGTGGCTTGATGCCAAGTGGAGTACACAACGCCTCACACAGCGATCCTAAGAGCTGCATCGGTTTGACCGGAAGACGTACCCACGGAGCTCTCACATTCAGGATTGATGCCACGGTCTCCGCGAACTCCCGTAGAGCGAAGGAGCGCTTTCCGGCCACAATACATACTTCGTTAGATACATCTTCTCGTTCGAGTGCCAATCGAAATGCGCGGGCAAGATCCCGAACGTCAACAAAGTGCACCTTAGCCTCTCCGCGCCCTACGTAGAAAAAGAGGCCTTTGGAGATCATCTTGAAGAGTTTGAGGGTACGCCTATCTCCTGGCCCATAGATCATGGCCGGTCTGATAATCACCCCCGACAGAGCGCCCGTAGACAATGCCTCACGAACAGCAATCTCACCTTCCAACTTACTTCGCTGGTATACGTCGCCCGGCGCGAATGGGCTCTCCTCCGTAGCTGGAGGGCACTCGATGTGGCCATGAACTCCAACTGTCGAGCAGTGTACGAACCTTCGAAGTTTGTGTTTTTCAGCGAGAGCTAGAAGTGACCTCGTCCCCTCTACGTTTACGCGATGAAACTCACTGTCGGGAAGCCCGGCCTGACGGAAGAGCGCAGCTATGTGGATAACACCAGAGCAACCCTGAACAGCGGACTCGAGGGACTCGTGGTCAACGAGGTCGGCCTGAAACTCCTCTACGAGCGGATGATGCGCAAGATCTCCCATCTGTCCACAACGCCGGACCATCGCACGAACGGGAATATCGTGACGAATAAGCTCCTCGACGACGAAACGGCCCGTAAATCCCCCAGCACCAGTAACTAGAACACGAATATGTGGCATACCGAACATGCTAACTTGCGGGACTATATTTGAACAACCTCCGGAATGGATCCACAGCGCGTAAAGTAATCACTTCTCCTGGTCGACATTGCGACAATCTAACGAAGACGACCGGTGGCGATATCGCCTCAGGACTCACCTCGCAACCGCTCGCCTCGAGCCACGGCAGGTAATTGAACTTTACTACTGCCGACGGTGAGTCCACCCGGAGTGAAACCACACTACCAGTTTGAGCGAGCACCTCCCCTGAGCCTTCTAGAAAATAGCCTGGACTTGCAGATCTGCGCTTGAAAAATCTGAATCGTTGGTATTGGGCGACTTGCTCAAACTGCGCTGTGCGAGCGCTAAACCAACGACTCCAATTCCTCTCGTGGGTTATCACGAGCGACACGTTGTGCAGGTCGAGAAACTCTAGCACACCAGCCTCTCCCCGAGCACGATACTCCTCCGGAATGACATCCTCGTAGGTCCATCTGTCGTGTTGATACCGCGATGCAATCAAAGGCCGCTGAGTCATTGCTGCGAGTGGCGCAACGTGCCCGCCATTCAATTCATGTAGAATAAAGCCCGCAAAGAGTGTGCGACCTGCCCCCGCATATTGGATGATCGCATCCCGAATATCTCCAACGAGAGGAGAGGCGAATAGGTAGCGTTCCTTGCTCTGATTTGCGGCTATTCGGTAGATCAGAACCGGTGCGTATGCAATCACGGTACACACTAAGACCCCAACAAGGACCTGAAGCGGGTAAGAAATTGTGCGCTGAACAGGCCTAACACAGGGCAGAAGCTGGGCGAACCCGACCGCGGAGACGAGGGCCCACAGCATACTCGATGGAAGGAGAAAGCGCTCGAGCTCCAGGTGCGGCGCGAAGAATGGCCCGACTAATCCCAGCAAGGTCGTCCAGATTGCGGAAACTACCACGAGACCTCCTCCTCTCAAACGCACAAACTGAGGAATCGCTGGGGTGGCCCCCGCAAGGATAAGAGGATTCAATCCGTGAGCTATCTCCCGCAATCGCGTAACTATAACGTCGGTCGCCAGTACGCGTCCGGCACCCTTGGTCGGATTAGAAACAAAGCTGGTTACCTTGGATGCCGTTAAGAACAGAGTCATCCACGGGATGTGAAACAGTGCGAGCGCCCCGCTTGCTACGAGTACCCGTCGATTATGCGCGAAGATATGCGGAAACCGAATTACCCCAAAGATGACGAGCGGCAACAAAGCAACCGACATCAGCGGCCAGAATACGCACAACGAGAGCGCGACACACCACTCAACCAGATAGGCCCATGTACTGCGACTATCTTCGACGAGAACGCGCGCGGAGGCTGCCACCGCCAGAACTAAAAAGATCGAAGACACGACGAACCCGAGCGTTCCATACGAGAGGGCGAACCGATACCACAACAGGTTGGGAAGAGTTCCGATAAGCACCGAGAGAGCTTGCGCGCTCGGTTCAAGCCCTAGCCTCCATGCGCTACGCCACATCACCACAGGGGTGACGAGAAAAAGCAGCGTTATAACGAGAGGGGTGAAGACAGCTTCGATCTCCGCTAGGTACCAGAGCGGGGCGAACAAGAAAAACAAACCTAGACTGCCCGAGGGAAAGAATTCGCGCGCATCAACGCCAGCGTTCCATAACGGATTGTAGAAGGGGATCAACGGAAACTCCTCCTTCAATTGCATTATGCGGTACATGAATGCCGGGTGATCATCCGAAAACAGCATGGCGCCCTTTGTTTCGAGGGCGATGCCTATCGCACCGACGACCGGTACGGATAAAGCCAAAAGCCCTAAGGTGCGTGGCCACAAGCTGACGAGCATAGCTAGCGCACACCCTGCGACTAAAAAGCCCGTACGCCACATGTCAAATAGAAACGAATAGGAGGCGTTCCGTGAGTCACTGAAGAGGAGGATGGCTAGCGGTATGGAAGCATACGCGACGTGGGATTGACGAGCCTTCGTGGCCGCAGCAACGAGGGGCATGAGGGCCAGCCCAAGGATCACCCAATCCGGTAGAGGGCGCGAAAACAACATGAGCCTCGGATATGCCGAAGCGATGATCGTCAGAGGAACGACCGTTAGCAGACACGCGATGAAAGAGGAACGAATGATCGACAGCACGTGCGCTAGGATGGCCCGCCCACCCCAACATTTCAAGTTGCTATCGTCTCGTTTCCTGCGGAGACGAGACCTGCCCCGCAATATTTGCAAAACTTAGCGTTAGGCTCGTGATCGTGCGCTGTGCAGGCAGGGCACGCGAGTTTCGGTTGGTCCCCGGCGGAGGCCCTACTGAGTTCTACCGTGACAATGCCAGTTGGGACCGCTATTACCCCGTATCCCACTATCATGAGCATACATGCGAACACCTGACCGAGCGGGGTCTTCGGTGAGATATCTCCGTATCCTACCGTCGTGAGGGTCACGATGGCCCAATAAATACTGGTCGGAATACTGGTAAAACCAGACTCTGGCCCCTCTACGACATACATAATCGACCCCACCACCACCACGATGGAGAGTACCGCCCAAAGGAACACTGCTATCTTGTATCGACTAGTCCACAACGCATTAAAGAGAACGTTCCCTTGCCCTACGAATCTGGTAAGTCGAAGAATTCGAAAAACTCGCAGGATTCTCAGAATCCGAATCGTAGCGAGAAAGCGCCCCTCTGGCAGAAGCAGCGCGAGGTATGTAGGAAGGAGCGCCAAAAGGCCCACAAATCCGAAGAAGCTGAAGATATACCTCCGCGGATGCCGCGAACTGTAGATTCTCAGCACGTACTCGATCGAGAAAAGTATCGTGAATGCGATCTCGACGTTGAGAAGATACTCCCTAAAAGAATCGTATACGGCCGGGACGCTGTCGAGTAGAACGACAAGCACACTTGCCAAAACCGCAACGATTAAGCCGATATCGAACCACCGACCCGCTCGGGTGTGATGCTGGAAGATAATTACGTAGAGAGACTCGCGTAGTTTCGACATGAAATTACCCTTCGCTTGCGTAATTGGTCGGAATGCCGTTGCTCGTCAATCAAGATCTGAATTCCTACTCCGATTGTGCGGAGCCGTGATCCAGCAACGCTTGCCGTGCGAAGTCGCTCATAAGTGCATCCACACCCAACTCTCGGAGCTTTCTCCACGTTGACACTTGGCTCTCGGGCGTCCACGCCTCGTGCTCTGGCTCACCCAATGCCGGTGAAACGGGGTATACCAAGATGCCAAGCCCTCGAGAGTGCGCGACAGAAACCCATTGAGGCCGCTCAAGCACCATCTTTTCAGGAACACTGACGTAGGACGCTCCACATGCGAGCGCCTGCTCGACCGCTTGCTCTTCCTTTTCGCTCCACTCCGTCCACAATTCGAGCGCAGTAACTATCCCGTTCAATCGCGCCTTTACTTCCGACAGGACCGCCGGATTGAACGACATCACCCGAAGAGTGCCGGTATACCGCGCCAGTGCGGAATATGCGGTGTCGACAATCCGTTTAGGTCGATCGGGATCCGGGCGTCCAAAAAACGTCGCATCTTTAAGCTCGATAAACGGCACGACGCTTCCCCACGGAAGACTCAACACGCGATCCAAGGTGGGGATCCTCTCCGCCGAAAAGGTCGGATCGAACCAACTTCCGGCATCAAGACCCACTATCTCTCTACACGCATGAGTACCTACCCAATCGCGCGAGGTAAAATCCCGTGAAGCCGGCAGCAGTCGTTGAAAATGTTCGTCCGGAATGACCGTCTCCTGATGCACGACCACCGCTTGGTTATCGGCTGTCAGCTCGACGTCGAATTCAATCCCATGCAGAGCCGGTAGTTTTAGTGCGCGTTCAAATGAAGCCAAGGTATTCTCAGGTGCCTCACTTCTCAGTCCCCGATGAGCAATTACGGCCGTCACATTCCCTCCCGTTAGCGAGTACCCGCTTTGCTGCTCTCTCTACCACGCTGTTCCGGCTCAGCGCTGGGCGACTCGACACCCAGCACCTTTTCGACGGCTGACACCACCTCGTCTGCCTTGCGCTGCACAGAGTCTCGGACATCTACCGCTCGTTTGGCATCGGTGACGAGCTCCTGTGCAGCCTGGCGGACGTCACTGGCCTCTCGCGCGACCTGCTCCTTCACGTCATTTGCGGACCTGACAGCTCGATTGTACGCCTGTTCCACTTCACCTAGAGCTTGCTCCGCCCGCCCCTGGGCCTCAGACATCGCATCATAGACCTTCTGCTTGCGCCGAGCTGATTCCGAGTTTTTCGAACTCTGTCGCGAGGCGTCGTTTGAACACCCAAGCAACAGCACCACCGCTATCGAGAGCGCGAGGAGCTGCTTCATGCGACTACGAGCGCTCGTTCATCGGAATATAGTTGGACTTCGCTGGTCCAGTATATATTTGACGAGGCCGGTTGATCTTGTTGCCTGGCTCCTCGTTGTACTCCTTGGAATGAGCTATCCACCCCGGGAGTCGTCCGAGCGCAAACATAACCGTGAATGCGCGAGTTGGGATCTTCATCGCCTTATAAATGATACCACTGTAAAAGTCGACGTTCGGATACAGCTTACGCTCGATGAAGTACGAATCTTTGAGTGCTGCTTCTTCCAACTCTTTGGCGAGATCCAGCAACGGATCGTTGATCTTCATCTTGGTCAGCAGCTTGTCGCACGCGGCTTTGATGATCTTGGCTCGCGGATCGAAGTTTTTGTACACGCGGTGACCGAATCCCATCAACTTGAACTTCGCGTTCTTGTCTTTGGCCATATCGATGTACTTCCTCACTCCTCCACCCTCGGAGCGCATCTGCTCGAGCATGTCGATCACTTCTTCGTTCGCACCTCCGTGACGAGGCCCCCAGAGGGCACAAATACCAGCGGTAATTGCCGCAAAGAGATTAGCCTTGCTGCTGCTCACCATGCGCACAGTGGACGTGGAGCAATTTTGCTCGTGATCGGCGTGCAAGATGAGGAGCAAGTTGAGTGTTTCGGCCATGACCGGATCCACTTCGTAGTGCTCCGCCGGGGTGGAAAACATCATGTGCAAGAAGTTCTCACAGTAGCTCTTGCTGTTTTGTGGATACATCAGCGGCTGGCCGATCGATTTCTTGTAAGCGAATGCTGCGATAGTCGGCAACTTCGCCAAAAGTCGAACGGTATTGAGATCGAACTGCTCCTTCTCCGATCGAACTCCCTCTTCGTGCTGATAAAACGTCGAGAGGGACGACACCACCGAGGCAAGGATCGCCATCGGATGCGCGTCACGTGGAAAGCCATCGTAGAAGCGTTTGATGTCCTCGTGGATCATCGTGTGACGACGCACGCGATTCGTGAAGAGGTCGAGCTCTTCCGATGTCGGTAGCTTACCCTCGATCAAGAGGTAGGCCGTCTCTAGGAAAGACGAGTTCTCAGCGAGGATATCGATGGGGATGCCACGATAGCGCAAAATACCCTGCTCGCCATCGATGAACGTAATGGCACTAGTGCATGCGCCCGTGTTCATGTAACCGTTGTCGAGGGTGATATACCCCGTCTTTCCTCTGAGAGAAGAGACGTCGATACCCTTCTCGTTTTCTGTTCCGACAATAACGGGCAACTCGATTGTTTGTCCTTCCAGTTTGAGTTCAGCTTTCTCGGACATGCGATTCTCCCTAAACCTTATTCCTTCGCCAACTATGTACTTAGACTCCGTGGCTCTCTAAAACGGTCCAAGTATTATGATTTACACGAAAACCGTGAAATCGACAAAATCTGATGGCACTTTATCCCAAAGCCTCAGTCCACGAACACCCCATTCGCGCCCCTCTCAGTCAACAGCGATATTCGCAATACCAATCAAGCGAGCACTGCGGCAATTGCGAGTGCAGTAAACCCTCGTTAGTATAAGAGGAGTGATTCGAACGTGCGGCCTATCACGCGCTAGACAGCGGACCACCGCATAACACAACTGAAATTCAAGGCTCAAAATGGGGATAAAAGACCGCCGCTCAAAGTTTTCGTTCGAGGATGTCGAGCCAGTGTTTGAGCAAGCTCGCTCCAGAGAGGTTCGTCGCATACGGAAAGTCCACCCGTTGGGATTACGAGTGGTTGTGCAGATTCTCAAGGATGCCAACGTCACGGATACCGGGCTCTATCTACCCGAAGGAGCAAAGGAGTCTATGCAAGAGAGCGTCCTAGCCGTAGTCATCGAGGTCGCAAGCGCAGTCGACTCCCACACTGAGGAAGAGACGAACGTGAGCGGCATTCCCCTAAAGTCTACCGTTCTAATACCCAAAACAGCGGGCGTGCGAGTCCCGTGGGACGACTCGTTGAGAATCGTCGATACACGGGATGTCCTAGCTATGGTCGATGAGATATCAGTCACGTGAGCGTGTGAGACACCCCACTCTTTTGAGCTGTGTTTCCGAGCAAACAAAATTCACGTATGACCGAAGCGCAGATGCCGTTGAGGCATCTTAAACAGAGTCGTGACGTCGAGCCGCGCGCAGCACGATAAAAAAGCGTTCTGCGCTCGTGCGGTCTTTTGCAACACTTACCTGCTCTACAATGATGAATAGACGAAAATTTCTCGAACTCTCCGCGTATCTCGTCGGTAGCTCCTACATCAGCGCCTGCGGCTATCTGCGGATAGACCCGTACAACGTCCTGCTGCGCAGCGACATCATCGACTCGCCGGAGAGGGAGAAAGAGATCCTGGCCAAGGCGCGTGTAGGAAGAACAGCCGACGGGCAGATTAGAGTTCTTTACGTTTCCGGAACTCCTTACGAGCGGGGCTACCAACACGGTGTCCTGTTGCGAGAAGAGGTGCAGGACAATCTCGGCACGATGTACGAAAACATCCTGGACAAATTCCACTTCGAGGAGCTCTTGCACGAGAGCTGGGAGAGGCAGCGTCCCTTCGTACCCCAAGAGTATATCGACGAAATGCACGGTCTCGCCCACGGCGCCAAGATCCCTCTGAAAATGGTGCATGGCTTTCATGCGCTTCCAGAGATTACGGAATGGGGCGGAAAGAAGCGTCTAAAAAAAGTCATCAAAGACATGATGGCCGGTATCTACGGCACGTCATGCAGCAACTTCGCCGCCATGGGCCCCGCTACCAAGGACGGCAAGATGTATACACTTCGTATTCTTGACTGGGGGCTGCACAAAATCTCTCGCCTTCACGAATATCCTCTCATTACCGTTTCGGTGCCAGAGAACGGAATTCCTTCTGCCAACATAGGCTGGGTTGGCTTTCTCGGAGCCGTATCGGGTATGAACGCTCAAGGCATCACCCTGGGCGAGATGGGGTACGGAGATCCGGATGGGGAGACTATGCGCGGCAAGCCGATGCCGTTCATGCTCCGTGATGTTCTGAGCTACGCTCACAACTTGGGAGAGGTGCGCAAAGTTATCTCTGAAAGCGTTGGCACCAACGCCTTCGTGTTTCTCATGAGTGACGGAAAGAACGACACCGCAGAGCTATACATCAGGGAGCGCAATCGTTTCGAGGTCTACACGCCAGGGGTAGAGTTAAAAGACGACAAACGCACTTTCCCAGCCATCAACAACATCGTGTACGGCGGTCATTACGACGACAAGATGCACTCGTCTCTATCGTCGTCTCGGGGGTCTATTACACCTGAGACCATTATGAAGGAGATCGTGCCGGCAATAGCAATGCCTTCGAATTTCCAGAACGTGGTCTACGAGCCGAAGGCGCTCCAGTTTTGGGTCAACAACGCCAAGAACAAGGATGTGAGCGCAGCTTCTCAGCCGTTCACTCACTTCGATCTCGGCGCTGCACTCAAAGAGTTTCAGCGGCCTTAGCGAATCGCTCCGAAGTGCTTCGTCAAAGTACATGCGGAGTTTCGCAAGGCTGTTGGGAAAGCGAGGTATGACCTACCCATCGCGAGAAAGTTGAGATTGAGCTCCTCTTTCTTAGAGACTCCCAGCCTCACAGGCTTCACGCCAGAATCGTTCCGTTTCGGCAGTATTGTCATTCGTGTCGGAAGAGCCAAAAAGCGCCTCGAAAGCTGCGCCGGTGTAGGCGATACCTTCCGCCATGAGGTTTAGAGGCAATTGGAGTATCCGATATGGCAATACCTTCCAACTCGAGGACTGCTCGAAGGAGCGCCTGTAAAACGCTAAGGCTTCCTCCTCTACGTACGGGAAGGGAAACCAACCACCCTCCTTGCTCGGGGGAAGAAACGAGACGGTTTGAGTGAAGAGAAGCCCCAGATAGTGGTCGGCAGCGAGGAATATCGTATCGGGTCGTCCGATCTGATTGCGTAATTTGAGCCCATAGGTAAACGGGACAGTCTTATCGAAGATACCGAGTATCAAGAGCGAATTCTTTCCATCCAAATAGTGCGCCGTATGCTTCGGATCGGTTCGCAGTTGAGTCCGAAGCGCCTCGAGAAATTGCTCCTGCGTGAATCCCTTCACGTCACAGACGGATCTGATGTACTTGTTGATCCTCGGCTGATCGGAATCGTTAAAGAGATTGACTAGATCCGTGCCCCCCATGACTAGGACGTTGTACTTCAGTCGCGCATCGATCCCCGCCGTAAGTGCTACGTTGATGGCTCCTCGACTGATGCCGAACGTACCGAACTTCGTCTTGCCGTATTCGCTCTCGAAGAAATCGATAGCGAGTCGATCCCGAACTACGTTGAGACGAAAGATCTCCTCGAGCTGATCGAATTTAGCGGGCTCCTTGAATTCGTTACTGCGAGTGACGATCGCAGCGTCGATCCCCGCTTCGACGAAGTACGTGGCGATGTGCTTTTCTATGAAGTTCTTTCCACCCAGCACAGGAAATACGAAAACCAAGTTGTCGGAACGCGGCCCTTTATTCTGGAAATACTCGACCGTGATGGGACCTGCATACGACTCAATCGTGATGTGCTTGTGAAGGTAGGTATCCGTCTCGTACTGAAGCTCCTCGCGATAGTCCCCGAACGAGGCCGAGAGCTTATAGTATTCGAGCATGGCAGACGGACGCTCGGGCGGCTTCATTCTTCCGCCCCCCGTTAGCTTGAAGCATCCGCTCATCCCTGCAGCTACCGCAACAAGCGCCACCAGACGAAGCCCGATCGACCACAGCGCATCGCGTGCAACCCATCCCGAGACCACGCCCCGCTTCACTAGAACTGGTCTCAAAAGTAGCTTCGTAGCGAGGTTGGCGAGATGCGAGGCGAGACGAGGAAAACGAGCGAAACAACCGGAGGTGTATCCTCTGAGATACACTGAGGATTGTTGCGCGAAGTTTGACGAAGTCGCAGCCCGCATATCGTCAACCGAAGCAGAAGATACTTTTGAGACCAGTTCTATTAATTGGCTCGAAATCAACATGATGGATAACCTAAATAACAACCGGCTCGCCCCGCTGTAGTTGGAAGGCTCAGAAAAACAGTGGCTTACCACTTTGCCTCGCGCACCTACTCCTCTCTTGTTAGATGACTAAAAAATTAGCTCAGACTCTGAATAACCACCGCACTCGCGCGTCAGAGTTTTTGGCTATGGTGCTCTGCCGGGTTGACAACGCAATCCTCCCCAAAGGCAACCCGGCAGATGCCACCGCCTTTCCAAAACCGCTCTATGTGGTACCTTTGCCGCCATCCTTGGTGGGTCGGGCCCAAGAACGTTAGCGACTCAGGCACACCTCGACAAACGCCGTCTTAAACAACCAGAGGTTCCATGACGACCCCGAGCACCGCACGGGCGATTAAAGGCGCACTAGCTGTTGTAACAACAATCGTGCTGCTGAGATTACTCTGTCTACCCTTCCCAGATCTGATCGACACCACCGAGGGACGCTATGCGTCGGTCGCGAAATTGATGTTCGACCGCAACGACTGGGTGACTCCCTGGATTTATTTCGGCGGTGAACTGCGCCCATACCAAGGAAAACCACCCCTGCACTTCTGGTTGATGGAGACCAGCTATACCCTCTTTGGGGTGCATGCCTGGAGCGCGCGTTTTCCGAGCCTCTTCTCCGCGCTCATAGTTGGAATCCTGCTGTTCATCGTAACTGCGCGCAAATGTGGGACGCCCTCTGCATGGGCAGCGATATGCATCTTCGGTACCAGCACTCTGCTCTTTTTCCTGTCGGGCGCATGCATCCTGGACATCACCCTCACCGTCGGAGTTACGCTCGCGTTGGTTGGATTTGCGCTCGCAGACCAATCAAGAGTGTGGAGCAACCTGTTCTTCGTGGGTCTCGGCATCGGGGTGCTCGTCAAGGGGCCTCTCGCTGTCGCGCTGGCGGTACTGACGATCGCACCGTGGGCGATACTACGCCGATGGGCAACGGGCACCTGGCCCACGCAGATTCGATCGCTCAGGTGGATTCAAGGAATCAGCGCTTTCGTGCTGATTGTGGCGCCCTGGTACCTGATACAGGAATACCGCAATCCTGGATTCCTCCGGTACTTCATCTGGAACGAGAACCTCGCCCGCTATCTCGTGAAGGATTACGGGGACGAGTATGGCACTGGGCACAAGCAACCGTTTGCTACCTCGTGGTTGATGCTGTTCATCGGACTTACGCCGTGGTCTTTCGTGGTGCTACCCGCGCTCGCCGGATGCAAGTGGCGAGGCACCATCAAAGAGGAGATACGGCGCTGGATCGCAGAAAATCCGTGGACTCTCTACGGCCTGGTCTGGATGGCGAGCTGCCCCTTCCTTTTTACCTTTGCTCGCCAATACACAGCTACCTACTTCGTGCCTTCTATCCCTGGCTTCTCGCTAATGATAGCGGCTTGGTGGCACTCCCTACTTGCTGGAAGAGCGTGGAGCTCGACACGCTACGCTAGCATGTGTCGATATGCGGTCTTCGCCTTTGGGCTCGTTAGTATCATTGGAGGTCTGGCGTCACTTCGCTTCGGCGCTCCTACCTTAGGCGTCATCACCGCGTGTGTGTGTGGGACCGCCCTTTGCTGGTATGCCACTCGTCGCGAGGGATTCAGCGAGATGCTTCCAAGTGTATCCAAGCTAGCTCTTGCTACCGGCCTAGTGTACGCGCTGGTGATAGTGTGCTTTTCGGAGCATATCTCGATGAACCGCTCGAGCCGACGCGCCCTAGAGATGGCTAGTAGGGTGTTTCCACAACCGAAAGATTTGACGATCGGATTTCCATTCTATTTCCCCTTCTCGGCCACATTTTACGGAACAACGCTCGGAGAACGGTCGATCAAGACGATGCTGCTCAAAGACAACGAGATCGGTTCTGCTGCTGTCGATGCGATCTTGGCACGCGGAAGCAATGCGCAGCGCCTCATGGAGTCAGACCCGCAGCGAGCGGTGTTGGGGCGCGTTGGTAGGTGGACCTTGTTTGAAGGTAATACGAACACAGAGCCTGTAGAGCCCTAGGGAAGCGAGGCAAAACCTACCCCATAGTCTCACTTTTGAAATAACCACGTGAACGTGCTCGTGCTCGTAAACGTGAACGTACCCGAAAAACTTGAGGTTTTTGTTTCGGGTACGTTTACGT
>JBIIOE010000044.1:0-26184 GCA_044337105.1 Bdellovibrionota bacterium
TGCAAAGTGAGCCAGGAGACAACTCTTATGACAGACTCATCGATTCTTTTTTCGAGCTTCCAGCTGGGCGCCCTTTCGCTCAAGAATAGGATCGTTATGGCGCCTATGACCCGTAACAGGGCCGACCAGGCGGGAGTTCCTCAGCCGTTGATGGCTACCTACTACGCCCAACGCGCATCTGCCGGACTGATCATCAGTGAAGCGACACAGATAATGCAGAGCGGACAGGGCTATCCCCTCACACCGGGTATCTATACGGCTGAGCATGTCGAAGGGTGGAGGCAGATAACCTCGGCGATTCACCAGGCAGGTGGAAGTATTATTCTTCAACTGTGGCACGTCGGGAGGATCTCTCACCCGTCTTTCCAACCCAACGGCGCTGCGCCAGTTGCGCCCTCAGCAATAAAGCCGAGCTCAGGTGAGGTGTTCACGTACGAAGGTTTAAAACCTTTCGAGATACCGCGAGAGCTCTCTGAATCTGAGATTGCAGAGATCGTGGGGGCATACCGACACGCAGCTCGTTGTGCCCGCGAAGCCGGCTTCGACGGTGTAGAGGTTCACGGCGCTAACGGCTATCTAATCGATCAGTTCTTGCGAGATGGCACGAACAAGCGAACCGATCGATACGGAGGAAGTGTCGAGAATCGGTGTCGATTCCTCTTCGAGGTGACGGATGCTGTCCTGCAGGAATGGGAACCGGGCCGAGTGGGTGTTCGACTGTCACCAAACGGGATCTTCAACGACATGAGTGACTCCAATCCGGTCGTGACCTTCAAGGCCGCTATCGATGGGATCGTTGCGCGCAAGGTAGGATACCTGCATTACGTCGAACGCATGAGCGCAGATCCGGTGGTCCACGTGAGCCTCGCTCAGGTGCGTTCGTGGTTCTCCGGCCCAGTAATCGTCAATGGAGGATTTACCAAAGAACGAGCTGTAGAGGTTCTGAACGAAGGATTAGCAGACCTCGTCGCGTTTGGCGTGCCGTTCATCTCTAACCCCGACCTGGTCGAGCGCTTCAAGCACAACGCGCCACTGAACGACGCCGATCAGTCGACCTTCTACGGCGGAGATCACCGGGGATACACCGACTATCCGACCCTGTAGGCGCAGATGGCCCCAGAGGAATCGGACGAGATATCTCTCCTGCATCGCGAGGCTTGTCAGAGGGGCGAGGAATCATACCTCGATCCCCTGACCGGTCTCGTTGTGTTCACAGAGGTTCATCACATCCGACGTGGCAGATGCTGTGGTTCCGGGTGTCGCCACTGCCCTTACCTACCTCGTCATCAGAAGAATTCAACTACCCTATCCCAAAGCGCTTGCGACTCCATCACCTCCGAGTCCGTTATCAAACGCCGGTAACCTGTAAGCGCACTCAGTGTCTTCACGCTGTACGGGCGAACCTATTCAAAGCTTCAGCCGAACTCGACGTTTTATACGGTTTCAACTACCGCAATCATTCGAGAAGGTTATAAAGCACGGTGCACCGGTCTCTGCAGAATAGCGAGCACACCATGTACCCGGAGCGGAACAATCCGCTTACGGCGTGATCTCGATCATTGAAACTTTTTTTGCCGGCTACCTGTACCGCACCCAAAAAGCTGGCTTAGCCTGGCCTCAGTTCCGCTGCGCATTGCAAAGCGATGCTGGATATTTCGTTTTTTTGAGAGGTTGTTAAGCGTATGAAATGGAGAGCACTTCTACTCGGTTCAGTTGTTTTCGCATCGACCGCATCGGCGCAGCCGATGCCTGATCTGGTGACTTTCGTGAAAGTAACATCCCTCGCTGATAGCGGTCCGGGAACTTTGCGAGATTGCGTGTCGCAGAGCTATCCGCGTGCGTGCGTATTCGAGACCTCGGGTCGCATACAGCTCTCGAAGGTACTGGAGATCGACCAACCCGACCTGATAGTGGCGGGACAGACCGCGCCCTCTCCGGGAATCCTGATTACCGGCGCAGGCATAAAGGTCAAAGCGCGTAACGTTACCCTGGAGCACTTTGCGCTCCGGGTTGGAGACGCCGAAGGTGGCCCGAAGCCGAGTGAGCGAGATTGCCTTAGTGTGCAAACCTCGGCGGCAAAGAACGTGACACTTCGTAATCTCTCGGTTTCTTGGGGCATCGACGAGAATTTCTCGACCTACGGTCCCGTTTCCAACGTACGAATCGAGGACTCTATCATCTCAGAGGCCCTCTACGACTCGATCCATCCAAAAGGCCCCCACAGCATGGGCAGCCTAGTTGGAGAAGGGTCGCGTAACGTGAGCTTCGTAGGAAACCTCTTCGCTGCCAACAACGATCGCAACGTCAGATGGAAGTTCGACACCACCGGAGAGATGATCGGAAACGTAATCTACGGCTGGGGTGGTTCCTCTTCGTGGAACATCACCAACCTCACGGATTTGGACAATTCGAACAAGCCGACCTTCGTGGACATCATCGGCAACGTCTACCTGAGCGGACCGAGCGGCTCCCGTACACCTACAGTGGTCTACGCGCAGAAGATAGACGACGAGAGCAAAGTGTTCATGCTCGACAACATCGCCCCCGGACTTACCAATTTGAAGCCCGACAACATCGCGACCGGCCGTGTAGGCGGGAACACCCCACAGGAGCAGCCTGCCGCACAGACGTTGGAGGCAGTGCTGCAGACCGCCGGCTCACGTCCTTGGGACCGCAATGCCGAGGATATACGCGTACTCGACGGAGTTCGCGCCAGGACGCTCAAAATTCGTAACAGTGTCGGTCAGTGGCCTGTACTTACAGAGAACGTGCGACGACTCAACGTCCCCTCTTCCCTGGTGAGCCTTACAACCGTTCGTGCGATCCTTTCGAGGTTCGAGAATTCGTCAGGCACTCAAAGCACTCAATCTCCCAGCGTGGCAGCACCCTCCAAAGAGGAGCAGCAGCCCTCTGCTAGCCCTTCAGATCCGGCGAGAAAAAGACGATCGAGGATCTCTCAGCGACGCCCCGCTCCTCCAGCTCCTTCAGCCTCCATGAGGAACCGCGCATGGCTCCGATCGCGAAGCGAATGGAGGCGCTCAGCGCAACGTCTCTGCTGTACGGCCCGTGGATGGCGCGAGCTTCGCTTCGTGAGCCGCTCGAAACCTTCGCTGCCGAATCGATGCCAAGCGCTCTCATGTGCAAAGCGCGTCCCTTGGCGCGCTCGACTACGCTAGGGAAACCAGCCCGTAACAGAAGAGTGGAGCTTGGGTTGATATTCGATTTTCGCGAGATGGGAAAACCGCTGCTGTATCCGCCCTTATACACAGAGGGTTTTTCTACCTCGTGAAAATCGAAGAGCAACCCAAGGCCCGCTTCCTGAGTAGGAAGTAGTCACAACGAGCTCGAGCGAATACGAGATTCTCCTACACTTGCCTTATTCGCCCTAATCCCCCGAGTCACGGCAGGCGATAGCTGTCACCTCCGGCAAGAGAAAGTGCATAACTCAACAGTGGGCATGGAGGAGTTCCAGGCCATTTTTGTGTTCCTCATACAAGGAAGGTTCATATGAGGAGGCTCATTGTCGTATTGTGTTTGGTGTTGTGCTTGTGCTCGGTGATGGGGTGCCGCAGTGTGCCCCGCAAAAGTGACTTCGGTGTTGGCCTAAGGCCTGCACCTCGAGCCCAGGTACATAACCACTCGTCCCCCGTCTGCACTCCACCCTTAAGAAAAGAGTGGAAAGACAGAGACAGACAACGGCTTCGTGATGCCCTGTCAGTCGCGGCACGAATCGGGCTTGTCGTACTAGTAGAAGTAATACGACAAGCCGAACAGCGCTAGTTGAATGTTTCGTCTAGGCTAAAAGGGGTAACACAGTGCGGCGAGAGAGCTCCTCTTCATAGAAAGGATTTTGCTTGGAGCTCTCTTGCCCACACCCCTTAAAACGTCTGCCTGACAGTTAGGAACCCCGTCGCCTTCGCTCTTGGCAACCGCGTGATGGCTCGCTCACGACCTCTGAAGTAAGACCACCGCAGTCGCCAGCACCCCTTCTTCGCGGCCGATGAATCCGAGCCGCTCTGTGGTAGTAGCTTTAATCGTTATTCGTCCTACCTCACACCCAAGCACCTCACTGATGCGCTTTTGCATCTCAGGAACATACGGCTTCACCTTTGGCTTTTGAGCGAGCAGGGTCATGTCTGCGTTTACGAGCTTCCAACCATCTCGAGACGCAAGCTCCCATACGCGACTGAGAAGAATCCGACTGTCGATATCTTTGTACGAGCTATCGTCATCGGGAAAGAGTGTCCCGATGTCGCGTTGGCCCATCGCTCCAAGAACAGCGTCTATCAACGCATGCACGAGCGCATCGGCGTCTGAGTGACCAAGCAATCCCTGCTCACTGGGAATCTCTACACCGCCGAGAACACATCGTCTTCCCTCTGCGAAGGGATGAATATCGATCCCCTGTCCGATACGTATATCCATCTCTAGCCCTCTCCAGACAGTATCATCCGCGCAACTCGCAAGTCGTCGGGATGGGTCACCTTAATATTCAGTCGATCGCCCATCACCACATGCACCGGTCGAACGCGGGCCACGAGCGCTGCGTCATCCTGCGCCTGCGTGCCACCGCTCTCCGCTGCAGCATGAGCGGCAACGAGATCTCGCACTAAGAATCCTTGCGGGGTTTGAATCGACCACAGGGCTTCGCGATCGACGTAGGTCGTCAGGGTTCCGTTCTCTGCGCGACTCAATGCATCAAAGATCGGAACAGCGGCTGTCACGGCACCGTGCTCAGCGACACCTTGGACGACCCGGCCTATGACGTCCTGCGTCACACAACAGCGCGCAGCGTCGTGAACGAGAACCACAGAGTCGTCATGCACCCCGAACTTCTCAACGAGCGCCAAAACGCCTCTCGAAACCGATTCCTGCCGCGTGGCTCCACCGTTCACTATCGCGGTGCGACCAGCAAAAGAAATTTCGTGCTCGCACCTTTCTCTCCATGCGACAGGCACACACACAACGATGGCGTCGCAGAGTGGATCACGGTCAAAAAGTCCAACTGTTCGAGCGAGTATCGACGTTTCACGCTCCTGCGCCTTTGATCCACTTTCGTCACACGACAAGAGAACCTTGGGCGTGGGGATACCCATGCGGCTTCCTTGTCCAGCCGCCGGTATAACCACGGAGTACGTCATGAGCTGTTTAGTTGAAGAGCGACCGCAGCTCGCCCACCACCTTGTCGTGAGGTCGTGCCTTAGCGATAGCTATCTCGGATACGAGCAGCGTCTCGGCCATATCGAGCATCTTCTTCTCGCCGAAGGAGAGCTCTTTGTCTGCACTCAACACGGAGAGGTCACGAAGAACCACTGCGATCTCGTACACAGAGCCGGTCTTAATCTTTTGTGAATACTCACGGAATCGCCGATTCCAGGTCTGCGTGTCTATCTTGAAATCACGATCCTTCAAGATCTCGTACACCTGGTCGATTGCGCGCTTGTCGATGATACGACGGAGTCCAACTGCCGCCGCTTGCGACACAGGTACCATCACCTTCATACCGCTATCGAGGATCTGGATGTTATAAATGTGGTGCTCTTGACCGCCGAGTACTGTGGTGCGAATACCTTCGATCTCCCCCACGCCGTGACCGGGATATACAATCTTGTCACCGACCTTGAACGAAACCGCCTCGAGCACAGTGCCCACGCTGACCGGTGCCTTCTCGGCCGATACTGTCCGTACTGCGATGACCGGCTTCGTCACACTGTCGCTGCCGAACGGTCCGGGAATAACTTTGTGCCCGAGCGGACTAGGCTCAGAACGGGTAATTTTGGTTACTGGGACATGTGCTCCCGGCTTCGCCACGAGCTTGAGCTTAGTCTTCTTGGGTTTAACGGCTGTCAGGGTCGGCGCTACCTTGGTAGCCGCCTTAACGGAGACTACCTTCTCTTGCACTGCGCTCTTACTTGATTGAGCGTCTCGGATCTTTTGGCCAACTGTCTTCGCTGGCGAGGCCTCTGAAACCGCCCCCCGACGCACTACCTTCTTCTCACCCTTTCCAGAGGAAGTCGATTTTGGATTAGCAATCTTTAAGTGTGCCGACTTCGATCCCGAGTTCTTTTTTTTCAAGGCTATTCCCCTCCTTTGGGAAGGCTCCAGTAAGCGCGGTGCAATAGACTCTTCGGAACTGCTTTATTCGTCTACGCGGAAGGTTTTCCCTTCACGATCCGAAAATCAGCTCCCGAGCAAAATCCTAGCAATAAGAGGGTTGATACTTGACTAATGAACAGGTATCACTTGCCTCTATAAGCTAAAACGCCCGGATAACCTCATTCGAACCCACGAGTGCGTCCGCAGTGTACCTCAGCAGCCCTATCCACGTCAAACTCGGTCACGAATTGCGCGCTTTTGCGGCAACCTGCTTGAAGAATTGAGTAAACCGAATGGAGGATCAGATCTCGTCTCGGTAGTAGGTCGTCGCCCGTGATAAAAATAACCGTGCCGTATGCACGACCCACGGATCGCAAAAATCCTGTTTTACTTAAGATCTCGCTTTCTGATACCCTCCCAAAAATCCTTTTTTAGGGAGGTTGATGTGGTACGAGTCTCTTACCTTATCGGAATTGTCTTAGCTGTTACGTTCAGCGCATCGGCATGGGCTGCCACTAACTGCAACTCCCAGCAACAGCAGGTGAACATCGCACAGCGAAACCTCGCGACTGCGGAAAACACCCGCACCAGGGAGTTAGAAAACCTTTACCGCACGCAGGATCAGGTCGAGGATCGCACCTTGATCATGCAGGCGCAGGTAGATCAGTATCGCTCGGACGCCGAGCTGGTGCGGTCCTACCCGGCCTCCTACTACGGAACCTGTTGGGGATGGAACGTCTGGGGTCTCGCTCAATGTGGTATATGGCGTAACAATAGACGCAACATTTCCATAAGAAATGCGGACGCGAGGGTCCAGCAATCGCAAGCTCGTCTCCAAAACTACATTCGGTATGGACAACGCCTCGTCGAGCGCCAAGCCCAAAGAGTCGTTCAGGCACAGCAGCTCGTCGCATTTCGCACACAACAGCTCGACCAAGCCAACTCCGCGCTTGCTCAGTGCCAAGCCGGACTAAGGTAATTAGGTCACTCGCCGAATATCTTCCCACGCGGTAGCAGCCTCACTGAGGCTGCTACATGCATGGGAATTCATGAATTGGACCAGGTATCGGTTGAGATTCCGAACTATCGCGGGCCCCTCGTAAATCAAGCCGGTATAGACCTGCACCATCGAGGCACCGGCAGCGAGCATCGCGAGCACATCTTCTCCGGTGAAGATCCCTCCAACTCCAATGAGCGCCATTCGTCCCTGTATTGCACGCGCCAAGAATCGAACCACCTCCAGCGACTTGGCAGTAATCGGAGCTCCTGAGAGCCCACCCATCTCGTCTATCGGGGTCGTCAAACCTTCGCGTCCGAGTGTCGTATTCGTGGCGATAATTCCTGCAATTGCGTTATCGACGCAGCACTGCACAACCTCCTCGAGGGCCGCAAAGGTCAGATCCGGAGCCACCTTAAGGAAGATCGGTCGCTTGAATTCGTTACATGCGCTCAGCGCCGCCAGAAGCTCATTCAGGCGCTCACGATCCTGCAGTTGGCGCAGATTCGGCGTATTCGGCGACGAAACGTTTACCGTTATGTAATCCGCGAGCGGTGCAAGCTTTACGAAAGAGTAGCGGTAATCATCGATAGCCTTATCGAGATCTACGACCTTCGATTTTCCGATGTTGACCCCTAGCGGGGGTAGATACGGAAGCATCCCCCGAGTTCGAGCGAGCTGCCGTTCAATCGCATCTGCCCCCTCGGAGGGAAAACCCATGCGATTGATCAAGGCACGGTCTTTGGCGAGTCTGAATATCCGGGGTCGAGGATTGCCAGGCTGCGCCTGACCGGTAACGGTTCCGAGCTCGATGTGACCGAATCCAAGACCGGTCCACAAACCGAGAAGTTCGGCATTCTTGTCGAAACCGGCTGCCAGGCCGATCGGATTTTCAAAATCGAGCCCCGCTACGGAGACCGCCAAACGCGGATCGCTCACGCTGTACATCCTCTTGAGCACCCTACAAACCGGCGAGAGATTCGCCACGCGCGCCACGCTGCGCATAGTATTGTGGGCCCTTTCGGGGTCGAGAGCGAAGAGAGCGGGTTGTATAAGAGTTCGGTACATAGCCAGTCCTATTCTCCACTTCCTTGCAGTTCCATGCGCATCATGAGCGCATCTTCATTGTTGCTGGAATAATATCGACGCCGGACGGCGACGATATCGAACCCGACTTTTTCGTATAGAGCCTGCGCCGAAGAATTCGAAAGGCGCACCTCGAGTGTGACCACTCGAACCCGCTCTGCCTCCAAGCTTCTCAACAGTGAACGCAGAAGATAGGTACCTGCCCCACGCCCACGGAGCTCTGGGGTGATGCCGAACGATACGATGTGCGCTTCGTCACACACCACATGTGCGATTGCATACCCGATCAGCTCGTCAGCTATGAACAGCCCTTGCACCCGAGCCACCTGGCTCGCGAGCTCTTCACGAAAGAGCTGCTCAGACCAGGGGCGTGGATTCCAACTGGAATCAATCTCTGCAAGTCTCGACAGCCACATAAAGGAAACCGGCGCCACCCGGTACGAGACCTGGTGAGCGCCGGTTTCTGGGCTGCACACTCCCGGTGATGTTGAGTCCGGGGACTGCATAGCTCCTACAGCTTAGAGAGCTGCCTTGGCCTTCTCTGCGATCACTGCAAACGAAGCAGGATCGTGGAATGCGATTTCGGCGAGCACTTTCCTGTCGAGCTCGATGTTCGCCTTGGTAAGACCGCAGATGAACCTGCTGTAGCTCATACCGTTCAAACGCGCAGCGGCGTTGATACGAACGATCCAAAGACCACGGAAATCACGCTTCTTGGCGCGACGATCGCGGTACGAAAACTGAAGCGCCTTCTCTACTGCGCGCTTAGCTAACTTGAAACAGCTCTTACGACGTCCACGAAAGCCTTCGGCTAACTTCAAACGACGCTTATGGCGATTGCGACTAACGACTCCACGCTTAACTCTCATGACTACCTCGTCTCAAAATCTTGCTAAAACTTACGCGTATGGGAGCAAGAGGCGTACTGCCTTCACATTCGTCTTGTCGACGGAGCACATCTTGGAGAGATTTCTCTTCCGCTTAGCGCTCTTCTTGCCCGTCATGTGGCTCATACATGCATGGGCACGCTTAACCTTCCCGTTCTTGTTCGGGAAAAGCTTCTTCTTCGCCATGCGGTTTGTCTTCATCTTTGGCATAGAACTCCTTTACCTACACTTTCCCTACAGCCCAATCAAGGGACTACATCCAGTGCAAGAGAACCCACTGATACTATTACTTCCTTCTCTCACAGGCCGATCACTTGGTGATCAAAGAATCTACGAGAACGACCTGGTAGGCGCGCACAGAGTCGAACTGTGGACCTCTTGCCTGTCAAGCAAGCGCTCTAACCAACTGAGCTACGCGCCTGGAAGTCGCGCGAGTATAGTCTACTTGGCGAGCGGGTTCAAGTGGCTGCCGGCGGAGAAACCTTGAAAACACTGAATGTTTTCAGGAGGTCAAGCGCGCGCTGAAACTGGTTATCCTTTCGAGCCCACTCAATGACGTCCTCTTTCTCAGGATCTATCGAGGTTAGGTCGGATCGGACCGCTGGGGTCTTGTTGATCTTTCTGAGAGCACCAGGCTCAACCTGCTCCGGATTGGTCGGATTAGATATCGCCCCTGGCAGGTCCTCTTCGCGCATCTCCAGGAGTGGCGTTCTACTGCTGGCCGCCTCGGGCGCCGCAACTGCAGGCGACAGAGCCTCGAGCTCGATATCCGGCTTAACACCCTTAGCTTGAAGGGAATTCCCGCTCTTCGTGTAGTACAGCGCAGTGGTCAAAGTTAACGCCCCTCCGTTCTCGAGCGGAGTAATCGTCTGAACCGAACCCTTTCCGAAGGTCTGCGTCCCAAGAACAAGCGCTCGCCCGTGGTCTTTGAGGGCTCCCGCTACGATCTCTGAAGCCGAAGCCGAACCTCCATTCACCAACACCACGATCGGATAGTCCGGCTCGGTGCCCTTGGCGTGCGCATAAAACTTCTGTTTTTGAGCCTCTACTCGACCGTCTGTGTAAACAATAATCCCCTCTTTCAGGAAGAGATCGCTCACTCGAACTGCTTGAGCGAGAAGTCCGCCGGGATTGTTGCGCATATCGAGGATGAGCCCACGCAACTCAGGCAAACCGCTCTCGCGAACCTGCGCCTTGAGTGAAGCTGCCAGGTCATCTGCGGTGTGCTCCATAAATTGACTCACTCGCACATATCCGAAACCATCGCCGAGATACCGCCCGCGCACACTCTTCACTGCGATGTTGTCGCGCACGATAGTAACATCGATCAGATCCGGAGCCCCCTTTCTACTGAGCGATACCTGTATCGAGCTCCCGCGGGGACCTCGTAGACGCTTGACCGCATCCACCAGCGAAAACTCCTTGGTGAATTTTCCGTCGATCCTAACGATGACGTCGCCTGGACGCACGCCGGCCTTCTCGGCCGGAGAGCCCTCCATCGGAGCAACAACGACGAGCAGACCCTCTTTGATGGTAATCTCTATGCCGAGTCCGCCGAACTCGCCTTTTGTTTGAATTTGGAGATCTTGGTAGAAGTCGGGGTCGAGATATCCGCTGTGAGGGTCGAGAACCGCAAGCATCCCCTTGATAGCGCCTTCGACCAGCTTCTTGTTCTCAGCCTCGGTGACATAATCCCGCTTGACGACCGAGAGTACATCGGTAAACGTCTTGAGCTCTTGGAACAGATTGGTCTGGCCCTTCTCACGAGCGCTGACCTCAGAGAGGTTTTGCCCACCAAAGACTAGGAGCACTCCGAAGAGCACACACAAAGCCGCCAGAACCTTTTCTCGGGCCGAAAATCTCGACGCCATCCGCTCTCCTCGTCCGCACCTGAACCGCTGGAACGTAACCTCATGAAATCGTTCCCTCAATGCTTGGATACACTACCCCTGCTGAACGATTCTCACTTCTTGTACAGTACCAGCAGCTAAGCTCACCAGACAAGGTCTAAGACCTCTGATTTCATGAGAATGTTGGATTTTCAAATTGCGTGCATCACCTTTCGACTGAGCCGCTCCGAGTGCCACGCATTTTTTCCTTGCCATCCCCCGAGACTCGACTAGGCTGCTGGTCGGCAAGCGATGCGCTCAGGAGGATAAGATATGTCAGGCACGATTCTCGGTTTGGACATCGGCAGCTCTTCGGTCAAGGCGTGCTTACTAGATGCGGAGAGCGGGCGAGTTGTGGCCCAGGCATCGTCGCCGTCGGAGGAGATGGCGATATCCGCCTCCCAGGCGGGATGGGCAGAGCAGCACCCCGACCTGTGGTGGGAGCACGTACGCAGGTGCCTCGACACGATTCGCAGCCTTAAACCCGCGGAGCTGAAAGCCTCCAAGGCGGTCGGCATCACCTATCAGATGCACGGATTGGTAGTAGTCGACCGAGATGGAAATCCTCTCAGGCGCTCAATCATCTGGTGCGACAGTCGCGCCGTGCTCCTCGGGGAGCGCGCCTTCAAAGCGATCGGAGAAGACCGCTGCTTAAAGCACCTCGGCAATTCCCCTGGAAACTTCACAGCCGCAAAACTCGCGTGGGTAAAGGAGAACGAGCCGCAGACCCTCGAGAAGGCAGCTTACTTCATGCTGCCCGGAGATTACATCGCACTGAAACTCTCTGGGCAGTTCGGCACCACTCCGTCGGGGCTCTCCGAAGGGATACTGTGGGACTTCGAGCGCAAATCTCCCGCTGTCTTTCTGCTGGAACACTTTGGACTCTCACCAGCTCTCATTCCACCAATCACCCCCAACTGCGGAACCTTCGCGACGGTACGGGCAGAGATTGCGCGAGAGCTTGGGCTTGCCGAGGGTACTCCGATCACGTACCGCGCCGGAGATCAACCGAACAACGCACTAGCGTTGAACGTTCTCAACCCCGGCGAGATCGCCGCCAACGCCGGCACGTCTGGAGTCATCTACGGCGTCACTAAAGACTTGGGGATCGACCAGCGCTCGCGCGTCAACAATTTCCTCCACGTCAACCACACCGAAGAGAATCCGCGTGTGGGCATCCTCATGTGCGTCAACGGCACTGGGAGCTGCTACCGCTGGGTCAGGCAGACCTTCGCCCCAGGAAGCAGCTACACCGAGATGAACGCATTGGCTGAGCAGAGTCCGATCGGGAGTCGCGGCCTCACCGTTATTCCTTACGGAAACGGCGCCGAACGAACCCTCGGGAATGCCCTCGTCGGCGCGTCGATCACCGGCATCGATCTGAACACTCACACTCGCCCAGATGTGTTCCGAGCAACTCAAGAAGGTATCGTGTTTGCCCTTAATTACGGGCTTGAGATCATGCGTGGCATGGGACTCTCACCGACGCGGGTGCGCGCTGGGGCGGCAAACATGTTTCAAAGCCCACTCTTCCGCCAGACCTTCGCCACCGTCACCGGTGTGTCGCTAGAGCTGTACACTACCGACGGCTCCGAAGGTGCCGCTCGTGGCGCTGGAATCGGTGTCGGCATGTATTCAACACAGGACGCATTCAGAGGCTTAACCAAGGAGGCCGAAGTCGAGCCTAATCATGGAGCGCGGGCCGCGACACTCGATGCGTATGCGCGATGGCGAGAGCTTGCTTTGAAGGCTCTGTAGGCACGGGAGACACACCCCTCCCACCGGCACTCTCTGCACAAAAGGCGACAAAGCGCTCGCTCTACGGAATACTCAGCGGCTCACCTTTCGCAAGATCCGCTCCGGATCCACCGGTGTGCCGTTCTTTCGAACTTCGAAATAGAAATTTCGCCCCTTTGCGTCGGGTTCACCAGTAACCCCCACCGATTGCTCCTGAACTAGCATTTGACCAGATCGCACTACGCTTTTTCCGAGTCGGCCATACAACGAGTAGCTGCGCGAGCCGTGATCAACCACTACGACGGTCTCGTAGCCCGGCAAGGTGCCAACGAACGCTACCTTGCCTGCCTGCACCGCTAACACCTCAGAACCTACCTCCGCGCTGAATTCGAGCCCCTTGCTGAAGATCATGTCGGCGAAATCCGTCACCTTTACCTTACCGAACTTTTGAACCACCTTACCTTTCACCGGAGCCGATATACGAATGGTGGATGCAAAGAGCCCTCCCGGCACGAGTTGAATCGTGGCTGGTACGACCTGGACATCGGACGGTTCGGGTGTCCTCACAGTCGGCTCCTCTCGCGGCGTCTTAGCTTCTGACACACCTGGCGTCTCTATTAACCCCTCTTCAGGAGCGCTGGGACCGGTCGTGTCGACACTCATGATCGCCGCCATCAACGCCTCGAGCTTCTCCGCCTCTTGGCGCAGCTTCAAAAGGGAGGTCTCGGCATTTTTTCGCTTCTGCGACAGCTGATCGCCAAGCACTTTGAGCTTGGCTGCCTGAGCTTCGGCGTTCGTGCGCGCTGCAGTTGCGGCATCTTGCGCCGATTTCTGCTCGCTGTAAGAGCGCTCCATCTCTGCGCGCCGATCGTTAAGCTGCTGCACCGCTTCTTTCACTCCGGCAAAACGAGCTTCATCGGCGGATCGTACCGAGCGCACGTACACCGCCGTTTTCTCCATGTCGATGCCTCCCGCTCGCCACAAATACGAACGTGCCATGTGTGGAGCGGAGCTCATGTACAGCGCTCGCAAGCGCCTTGTACTCTTAACCTGCTGCTCACTCACGCGAGCTTCGGCGGCCTGCACTTTCGTGGCCAGCGCACCTCGCTCACGAGCGAGCTGCTCCACTTTGGCCAGCAGGCTTTTCTCCTGCTGCTTCAATTTACCGATAGCTACCTCGATCTCCTTGCGCTGCTTGAGAAGGCCGTTGAATTCGGCCCGGATACGCGCGATCTCACCCTCGTGCTCTGCGACCCCAAAACGGATCTTTTCGAGTTTACCCGCGAGCTCTACGCCCTGCTGCGCCGTCGTGACACGAGCAGACAAGACACACACGAGCGCAAGAAGTACGCAGACGCAGCGCATCACTCCTCCGCGGCCAGGAAGCGGCGTACGGCCAGGAAGCTACCGACCATGCCAACGAGCCCTCCCGCTACTACGATCCACGCGCATGCCCCCGCCGACAGGAACTGAAACTGCGGAAAGAGAAACTGCAACAGGTCCGTGCGGGACAGCGCGTCTCTAACAAAGAGAAACACAGAGAGAACCAAGAGCAACCCAATGACGGCAGCCGCAAGGCCTTGGAGCAGCCCCTCCAATACATAGGGAGCATAGATCGCTCCACGTCGAGCCCCTACGAGCTGCATAATCTCCACCTCCAGCCGATGCGTGTAGAGCGCGAGCTTGATCGTGTTAGCGATAATAAAGCCGGTAATGCCAAGGATGAACACCACTCCGATGAGCCCTGCGAGCTCGACGATTCTTAGAATCCTCCTGAGCTGTTGAATCACTCCGCGGCTGTACCGAATCGATTCGATACGCCCATCACCGGACAGCTTTTCGGATAGAGCCTGGTACAGGCGCTCCGCTTCTTCGGGCTTGGCAAGCTTGATGTCGAGCGAAGGGGGCAGTGGATTCTCAGCGTCGAGCCCCTCGAGTATGGCAGCGTCCTCTCCCAGCATCGCCTTGAAGCTCTCGAGAGCCTTGAGCTTGTCGGTGTAGACCACTGGGAGATCACCCAACACCGGCGCTAGCTGCTTAGTGATCATCTGCACCTCTTCGGCGTCCACGGCGTCCTTCAGGAACACGTTGATCATGACGTCCCCAGACTCCTGAGAAACGGCGATGGCACAATTGCGAACTATCAAGAGGAACACTCCGAGGAGGAACAACGCGATGGCTATCGTGACCGTTGTCAACGTCGCCGTCACGGGCGAACGAGCAATGTTCTCGTATGCTCGTCGCGCAACATGCCTAACGAGCGCCACCATCGAAGGACGCTCTACCCCCTGCCCTTCATTCCAGATCGTCGTTAAGCCGATCGATGTTCGTTCTCGATGTACCCCCATACCGTTACGTCTGCACGAGTCCCTTGGCGTTGGTGAAATCTCCGATGATCTTACCCCTGTCGAGCACTATCGTCCTCTTGTTAAGCTCCTCGATGATTGAAAGGTTGTGGGTGGCTACAACGACTGTAACTCCGGCGGAATTGGCTTCGAGCAGCAGATCGAACACCCTCCTACTCATGGCTTGGTCGAGATTGCCCGTCGGCTCGTCTGCTAGGATCAACTTCGGCTTTCGGATCAACGCTCGCGCAATAGCCACGCGTTGTTGCTCTCCTCCGGACAACATCTGAGGATATGCCTCAGCCCTGTCCTGCAGACCCATTGCGTGAAGGAGCAAGAGCGAGAGACGCTTCCGTTCTCGCACCCCTACCCCCAACACCTCAAGACCATATGCAACGTTGTCGAGCACATTGCGGCGGGCGAGCAGCTTGTAGTCCTGAAAAATTACCCCTACATGACGCCGGAGGTCTGCAACCCCAGCCTTACCGACCGAGCCGAGATTCCGCCCATCAATCAGCACTTCTCCGGTCGACGATTGCTCCGCTCCGAAGAGGAGCTTGAGCAGGGTACTCTTTCCGGCTCCACTGGCGCCGGCTATGAACAAAAAGTCACCCGCATTCACTTTGAGGTCGATCCCTCGTAGCGCTGCCTGATCCGGAGGATAGAGTTTCGAAACGTTGTGGAGGTGGATCATATGAGAATGAATAGAAAGATGCTCACCTACGAGAAGATATCGTCACTCAGCTCGCTACAGTCGTGGTATGAAGCCGGCTGGAAACAGACGGTCCTCTAATAATGTTGCGCCACTATTCCCCCACGAGGTACATTGCGTCACGTCGTCGTCGAGAAAATTGGCTCCTGTAAGATGTATCCCGTTTCGATCAATCGAGCTAGCACCTCATTTTGTTGGCTCATGCTCTTAGTGAGTACCTTCGCGAGCTCTGGATGTGGCGGCAGCAGCGCACCGGCTCCGGCCTTACTCGCACTTTCTGACGAGACGACATCGAAGATCCCTGAATGTCACCCGATGTCGACTCACACAGAAGCCCCGCTGGTCTCTAGGTGCGCCACGTCGAGCGGCCCGCTCTTCGTCACGGCTATGCGCCAGTGCGGAGTCCCCGATAAGTTTTCATACCAAGCTACGACACGCCAGCTGCTGGTCGGGATAACCGGGCTCGAATTCATAGATCAATCCCCCGTCTCGATCGACGGCACCAAAGCGCTGCGCTCGACGTTTCGTGGCGTGCTCGATGCGGACACCATCCTTGGGGCGACGTTCACCCTACGGAATGGCGACTGCATAACCGATCTAATAATATGGAGAGCCACTTCGTCAGCTCTACACTCGCCCGAGCAGATCGAGAGCTTTACCCAAGCGGCTACCGAAGTAGCCTCCAAGGTTCGAACCGACCAGCTACTCGCACGGGAAGGTTGAGATGGCGGGAGTCAAGAGCTATACAGAAACGCTCGGCGCGTATGCCATCCTCCTGTTGGATGTCATCCGCGACATCCTCCGACACGGCGTCAACCTAAAGGAGGTGCTACGCCATATCATCATTATCGGCCTTAAATCTTTGCCGATCGTGCTGCTTACTGCGGTCTTCACCGGCATGGTGCTCGCTATACAGACTTCGTACGGCTTGCACCGATTTGGGGCGAAGAACTACGTCGGCAATCTTGTTGGACTCGCGATCGCCCGTGAACTGGGGCCAGTGCTTACCGCTATTATGGTGTGTGGACGAGTGGGTGCCGGCATCGCAGCAGAGCTCGCGTCGATGGTGGTCACCGAACAGGTAGATGCGATTCGCGCTCTCGGGGGAAACCCGATTCGGCAGCTCGTCACCCCGCGTATCTTCGCTGGAATGATCGCGATGCCCTTGTTGGCGGGGCTCGCGGTGATAACGGGGGTACTCGGGGGGCTCGTCGTAGCGGTTCTGGAGCTCAATATCACCGCATACACGTACTACCGCTCCTTTCTGTATGCGGTCGTAATACGAGATGTAACCGACGGACTCACCAAGAGTGTTTTTTTCGGGCTGATCGTCGTCTCGATTGCGTGCTTCAAGGGGCTGCGGTGCCGAGGGGGAACTGAAGGGGTTGGCCTTACTACTACGTCAGCGGTGGTCACTGGCTGCCTTATGATATTCGTCTCGAATTTCTTCATCACAAAACTGCTCATTCTGTTGAAATTCCAATGAACTCCCCTCTCCCCTCTATACAATTCGAAGATGTGCAGATGCGTTTTGGCACCACCGAGGTTCTGCGTGGAGTAAACTTTGCTCTCGCGCCCGGAGAGGTCACGACACTCCTCGGCCCGAGCGGGTCAGGAAAAACCATTATACTCAAGCTGATCATCGGCCTTCTGCGGCCAACAGCCGGTACGATTCGTGTCGTTGGGCAGAACATCAGCACGCTGGGAGAAGAGGAGTTGCGTAACATACGGGTGAACATCGGCATGCTCTTCCAAGGCGCAGCGCTCTTTGACTCCCTGACAGTGTTCGAAAATATCGTCTACGGCTTACGGGAACGCGGAGAGCGAGACGAAAAGAAGCTCGTCGATGTCGTTGCCAGCAAGCTCGAGATGGTCGGTCTTGTCGGAATCGAAAAGAAACTGCCGTCGCAACTCTCCGGTGGGCAACGCAAACGGATTGGCTTGGCGCGGGCGCTCGCCACCTCTCCAAAGATCATGCTCTATGACGAGCCGACTACCGGACTCGATCCCACCTCGACCCGCAAGATAGATGACCTCATAATAAAGTGCGCCAAGGAACAGGGGATTACCTCCCTCGTAGTGACACACGACATCGCAAGCGCGCGCTCAATCTCAGATCGTTGGATGCTGATCAGGTCGGGCGTTATCGCTGCCGATGGGCCCGTGGCGACGATTTCAGAGCAAAACCAGTTGGTCAAGGACTTCGTAACTGGAAGGTGGAAGGAGGAACAGTGAAGATCAGGAATGAAATCAAAGCAGGTGTCTTCGTGTTCGTCAGCCTTGCGCTCATCGCGGCGCTTATCCTGATTATGGGTCGCGAACGGCAGATCTTCGCCAAACAAAGCGAGTTCTTCGCCACCTTCAAAGACGTAAAGGGACTGGCTGAAGGCTCTCCCGTTAGGCTCGGGGGTATCTCTATCGGCAGGGTCGCTCGGGTGGGGTTCTCCAAGGATCTCTCCGACACCCGTGTGCACGTTACCCTGCTGGTCAACGATGCATACCTAGAACGAGTGCGACCCGATTCGATGGTTGCGATTGAAACACAGGGGTTGTTAGGGGATCGATTCGTGAGCATCAGCCCCGGAACCCAAGTCGGCGTCACGCCCCCTGGAAGCACACTACCCTCCGCTGAGGTCGCCGATTTCGCCCAGATACTCCACACGGCGCAAGCCGCTGTGGACAACACCACGGAGATAACTCAACGCATCAACCGCTCCCTCGAAGGACTCTCCCCCGACACCTTCACGAACCTCGCGGCTGCGGCGAAAAGCATCTCCGATATCTTCGAGGCGATAAAAACCGAAGAGGGATTCCTGCATCGTATCATCTACGACGAGAAAGACGGGAAGATGCTTGTGCGCAGCCTATCGCTGGCGGCACAAGACATCAGCGAAACGATACGAGAGGTTAAAACGGGTAATGGATTGCTCCACGCCCTAATCTTCGAAGAGAGCGGGAAACAAACGGTGGAGTCGATACTTCGAACCTCTGAGGGATTGGCCACGCTGTTCAAACAGGTCAAGGACGGACGGGGATTGGCTCACGACCTCCTGTACACACCGGTGGAGCCTGGTGCTATCTCGATGAAGCTGCAGACAGCCCTTGCTGCGATATCCGAGACGGCCAACAACCTCAAGATCGCCTCTAGTGCTCTCGCGCACGGACAAGGCACTCTAGGGGCGCTTATCGTCGATCCACAGTTGTACGATAACTTAGTCGAGATTATCGGCGGCGCCAAACGTAGCTTCCTCTTGCGGCAGGCTATTCGAAGCTCGCTCAAGCGTTAGACGGGAATGTTTTACTTTCGTAGCAAAGAGGGGGTTCGGCTCGCGTGCTTAGCGCTCCTACTAGCGTTCATCAATAACGCTCAGAGCGAGACCCCATCCGCGCCTCCCCAATCCGAAAGGGCTTTTTTATTCACGTGGCCAGGGCAGCCCGAGGAGGAGTCACTTCTCGTCGAGCACGGTCCGCTCGTCACCGACCGACCTAGCTTTACCGATGCAAGTCGTCCAGTTGGGAACCCGGTCACCTTGGTAGAGCTCGGATACACGTACTCTTACAACGGAGATTCATCTCCTTATTCGTCTTCACATTCGTATCCCGAAATCGCTCTTCGTCAGGGCTTCCTTGCTAATTGGTTCGAACTTCGCGCCTCCCTGAATGTATCGTCATCGCACCTCGCAGACGAGGACAACACAGCCCTCGGTAATCTCGAACTGGGCAACCGACTCGGGATTACTCGGCAGTTCGGGATACTCCCTGAGTTCTCTATCACCCCGCACGTACGCCTTCCCACCGGCACTGGAGACCTCAGATATCATCACTATCTCCCCGGAGTGAGCCTCTCGTATTCATGGAGCGTATCCGACCGCTTCTCTCTCGCAGGCTCCAGCCAAGTGTACCAGGATGAAACCCCTGATTCTCACACGCGATTCACCGAGTGGCTACAGTCAGCCATCGGCACTTGGAACGCCACTCCTACGGTAGCGCTCTGGGGCGAACTCGCTGGCTTCTTCCGAGGCTCGCCCGCTGAAGAGCGCACCTCGTATTATGCGGATGTCGGGGTGTTGTACTACGTAGGAAAGGACTCGCAGTTCGATATCCGGTTAGGGAGTGAGCTCGAGGATAATTTCGGTCGCAATATCTTCGCAGGCCTAGGCTTCTCAATCCGTTACTACTGACAACAGGCTAACGACGCGACCTGAGCCATCTGTCGAACTTTTGGAGCCAGCGCTGCTGCGGCTATCTCAGCTCCAAGCGCCGAAGGATGCGTTCCATCTCCCACGGTATAAACCCATCGCGGAGAGATGCGCCGCTGCTTACCCGCCTTTGACAGGCGCTCCTGTAGATCCTTTTGAAACGACGTCGAGAGCCGCATCGTCTCGAATCCGAACTCCCGCGCGAGCCTTTCGATCGCGACCTCGCCCTCTGCAACAGGCTCGTCAGGATTGGCAACGGGCTCGGCGATGGAACGATCGGTAAAATAAGGCCACAGAACAATTAACGATCGGAACCCATGCGCATTTTGCAGATCTCGGAGCAGCGAGAGCCCCTCCTTAACGTTATTGTCGGCTATTGAACGCGCACTCAACGCCTTCTGATCCATCTCTGAACGAACACCGAGGAGGTCGGTGCGCAGCGCCAAGAGCCTGAACAGCGCGGAGTGAATAAAGAGCCGCTCAAATACCGCGGGGCGTTCACGCCCGAGCCTGTTGATAATGTCGGCGTTAGCGTCGACGACATCGTTGTACACGTACATCAGAAGTACGATGTTGGGGGCGAATTGAATCCCCTTCGTTCTCAAGAGCTCAACCTCCGCGCGGGTGCAGTATCCTCCAACTCCAAAGTTGAGCACATCGAATCCGGCCGGCGACAGAAGCTGCTCGACTTGAGCTGGCAGCGTGTCCTGAAGATTACAGACACCACTTCCTGCTACCACAGAATCACCAAGCATGATTACTCGCGTGGTATCGGGATGAGCAAGCGAGCGCTCGATGTCTCGCTGTCCCCATGCGTTCGTGAATGGGAAAGAATGATGGCAGTGACTCGTTGCGCTGCGAAAATCGGGCTTAATCTCGTATCCTAGCACAGGGTTGTCCGAGAGCCGGTAAACACTCCCATGCTCACTCGTAGCGAGCCGGAAAACCGCCGGACTAAGTTGCATAGCGCGGACGAGCCCCTCGCCGATAACCAGCGAGACGCTCACGCCTACGGCGATGAGGAGCAGAGATAGTGCAATCGATCGAAACGTCACTACCGCACGATTTCAAATATACCGGACGATGTAAAGCCCGCTGCTATGTCTGGTCTAGCCGCCACACATTCTCTTCAGTATTTGCCTTTTGATGGACAGAAACTCCTCCGAGAAGAGAAATTCAGATGACCTTGGTCGCGGGGTCCCTAGCACAAACTCTTCTTTCTTCTCCGCTGGGTGCCCCTCCAGCATAATAATCCGATTTGCCAAGAACAACGCCTCATCAATACTATGAGAGACAAGTAAGACTCCGGATTTCTCCTTTTCCAAGTGGCGTTCAAGAACCGAGTGGAGGTCGGATCTCGTCTGATCGTCCAATGCTGCGAAGGGCTCATCGAGAAGCAATAAACTTGGGGCCTTCAGCAACGCAAATGCCAACGCCGCGCGCTGCTTCATTCCCCCCGAAAGCTGAGCCGCATACAGACTGGCGCCACCGGCAAGTCCGAACGAGTGAAGAGCCTCTGAGATAGCAGCCGCAGAGGGTGCTGCTACTGAGTGGCGGCTTTTAGCGAGCGCGATGCGAAAAATCTGTTCCAATCGGTACCAAGGGAATACCGTCGCTTGTTGGTCCAGATACGACAGAGCTCCAAACTCAAGAAGCAGAGGTGCTCTGACAATCGATCCAGCCGAAGGGCGCAGCTGATCAGCGACTAATTTTAGTACTGTCGATTTTCCAACTCCGCTCCGCCCGACAATTGCTACCGTTTCTCCTGCGGAAATGGTGAATGAGATATTCCGGACTCCCATCCCTCCACCGACATGGTACGAGAACGACACATCACAAAGCTCTAACAAGGTCATGAAGATTGCCCCTGCGAGAGTTCAATCCACGGCGCACATTTACGGGAGAGCACCAAGTACACCCGATCAAGTAAAAGCCCGAGTGCTCCGAGCGTGCCTATATAAAAGCACACCCTGCTCACTTGAAAGAGCTGCTGCGCAACCAGCATTCTTGCAGCGAGTCCCGATCGTGCCCCCATCATTTCAGCGGCAACAAGGAGAACAAGTGACACACCGATAGAGATGCGTACACCGCTCAGGATATATGGCAATGCTGCCAAGACACGGACGTAGAGGTACCGTTCGATCGGTGTCCTGTACACCTCCCCTCCCAAGCGTAACAACTGGGGTTGAATCATCCTCATCCCGTTATGCGTACTCAACCAAATGGGGAAGAATGAACCCCACGAAATAAGGAATACTCGACCGAACTCCGAGACACCGAAAACCATGAGGAGAAAGGGTAGCATCGCGAGTGCGGGAATTGCTCGCGCAAACCGCAGGGAGCTTCCAAGTATCAAATCCGCCTTTGGAAGCGAAGAAGTGACCGCGCCGAGGGGCACGCCGAAGAAAGCCCCGAAGAAGAGTCCAGCAAGAGAGCGTACTAACGACGCAGAGAGATCTTCAAAGAACAGCTGTACTACTTGAATCGCATCGCTCACACTCATTATTGGATTAATCCTTCAAGTGCTTCACGTGTAAGCGCCTCTTTTATGAACCCTCGAGCCAACGCCCAAGGCTGCTGCGCTACGAGACTATCCAACATGATATCCCTACGGCCAAGCTCAAAGGTGTACATTTGACGTAAGACTTCCGCGCGGTCACGGGAAACATTCTGAGTACGGGCAAGGATCTCTATAACGGTATCAGGGTGCATAGTAGCCCAGGTCAGCGCGCTCTCCATAACCTTTAAAAAGCGCCCTCTCAACTCCGGGTCTCTCATCTTCGACTCTTTTCCATAGATAATCCCAAAGGCATGCACATGTGCTCCGTAATAAACTCGCTCCCCATCTGTAGAACCCTCAAGAGCGAGGGACATCTGCGGCTCCCACACGACAACTCCCGACAGATCACCCCCTGCTCGAAACGCCGATACCGCTTCTACCGGGGCCAAATTTACTACCTCGACTCCGCATGCGACTGCTGATCCTCCTAAAAATTGGTCGAAGAAGAACTCTTGGAGCGTCCCCCTCATAAGCGCGATTCTCTTTCCACTAAGCCCCTCACATGTCGGCTTTAACGAGGAGGAGCGAAGGATGAGCCCTACATGCTTGTCCGACGTGACCATGTTCGACACCATTTTAATGCCGTACCCCTGGTGCAATGCGAGCAGGAGGGGAGTATCCGCGCCAACGCCCACATCGAAAGAGGTTCCAATCACAGCATCAAGGACATGTCGCGCACTCTGAAAGGTACTTACTTCCACCGAAAAGCCATGTTGCTCCCAAAGCTGCTCTTGGCTTGCGACCTCAAAAAGGAGATTAATCGGGCTCATGCCCTTTGCAAGCCGTATCTCTTGCAGAGAAGACCTCGACCGACACGCCAATGTCAGCGCCAGCACAACTAAGCCAAATGAGAGAAGAATTTTATGTAAAAGTGGCCTCATACAGGAAACAGGTTGCGTTCGTTGAGCATTGTAATAATGCAGGACCTGTATTTGAGCACGAACAACCGTTACGATCGACGGAAATCTCGAGCCGCTGCAAAAATTGCTTGTTATCCCTCGCAACGACGCCCGATCCCCGGAGTCTGGCGGTGGGTCAAACATCAGCAACTAGCTAGCCCCCGATTGAGTTGAGCGACGGGCACGATGCGTACCGAATTCATGCTGCGTGCAATCCAGGAGTAAATCGAGCGTTGTGTTGGGAACATGCTCGGCGAACGAAGGCGGAACTCAACCAAAAGGAACCATGTATTTGCCAGAAAAGTGATACCGATATTCGACCCCTCGCACTACAGATTATTCGCCAATGCCGGAGAATGTTCGAAATTTGACCGTCGTCAATATGGGGACGAGTTCGAGGGCTCTCACCGAAGCTCCTGCTGCATGATAGAGGCGCTGAGTTAACGCAGATACTTCCTCGGGTCGAGTAACCTCGCATTGAATCTCAAGATGCCAAGAGCCGATAAACTCTGTCACTGAAACAACAGACTCCTCCTTAAGCAAAAATCCCTGGAGGTTTGTGATAAGGGTCGATGTTGATCCAGCTGCTCGTATAAACAGGGAATACCGTAGCAGCCCAAGCGCGGCGGTATTCAGGTCCCTAATATACCCCTTTATTACTCCCCGCTCTTCGAGCGAGCGTAAGCAACGAATGGATGTCGATGCGCTTACTCCAAGCGCACGTCCCAATTCAGATGCGTTGGTGGTTTCTCTTTGAAGCATGGCAACCAGTAATCGCTCCTCTGTTTGACTGAGCGAGATCTTCTCTCTAAGAGCACTCGTATCACAGGGATGCCCGAGTTTGAGGCGCCCTGCCAGGTATCGACGCCCATAAAACGTACTACGGATTTGCGTAAGAACGGAGTACTCCACGTTCGATAGATCTGCACGTTCTAGAAGACGATCAACCTCTGCACCGATTAACGCCGGCGAACGAAGCGTCATCACAAGGAGAAGTTGATATGTACCTCCGATTAAATATGCCGACGTGATTGAAGTTGTTCTTTCAATACGACTAAGCAACGTCTGCATCACCGCAGGCCCTCGGCAGCCAAAGCCGAGTGGAATCCAAAAGCTGGTAAGGCCTAGGAGAGAGTAATCAATAAATGGTTGGGTAAAACCTAGCACCGATAAGCGCTCTGCTTTTCGCACGGATCGAAATACTTTGCTCTTCGTAGTACGAAGCCTCCGACTGATCGAGTCGAGCGCCTCGTCTGCGCCGCAATTTATCAGCGATATTATTGCTCGCTCGATGGAATCGAAACGTTTTAGCATAGATGCACTCTTATAAGGCTAAATGTCCCGCTCATTTAGTACTTTAAGCTCCATACAGTATGAAATCACCTGTTCACATTCAACTGTAAGGAGACAAAAAATGCTATGGAGCCAATCCAGTCAACCACACCGGGATCCAAAAGAACTAAAATCGGTTACATTTCAAGAGGTCCAGTCCACAGATGCGTTCTTGGGCCGCACAGCGATTCATTGGGACCATACAAAGCGCGTTGAAGCGTTCCTCGAATCAGTGGGCGGCGCAACGCGGCATTTGCCCGGAACTTATGAGTTCGGCTATTACGCTACGCACATAGCGATCGTTGAACTGATCGCTCCTCGGTGGGCTCTCAGTGCCCTTCAGGAGTTGATTCAAAGATGTGGTTCTGAGCTCGAGCCTACAGATGATTTTCGACACGAATGGGACGCTAGCGGACACGACATCCAGGTATTCCGTGCTCAGCGAACGTCATTCGAAGAATCCTAAGCGTGTGATTTACCAGTCATGAGACGGTCTAGAGTGCCAGTGGGTGTCAAGGTTCCAACATGAGTATGGAGTCCTTCGGGATGAAGTCACCAAATCCCTCGGGGAATACCTCCATTGTGGAATCGTCGCCCACGGCGCTGCTAGAGTCTACTGTGATGAGTGCAAGCACTCACTCTTAGTAGCATTCTCATGTAAATGACGAGGGGTGTGTCCCTCCTGCGGCGCTAAAAGAGCCGTAAAGTTCGCTGAACATATCTACAACGAGGTAATTGAGGATGTTCCTCACCGGCACACGGTCTTCACGAGACCACAACGGCTACGGGTGTTCTTAAAGTACGACCGCAAACTCAACACCATCCTCTTTAAAGTCGCCTGGTGCGCTCTCTCTGAAGTACTTGGTATCGATGAACGCGCGACACGAGGCGACATTTCTTCGTTCATTTCAAGGGGGCGCTCAACGACTCTCATCAAACTCAGAACCCGTACTGATAACCGAACGAAATGGCGGCTTTATCGTGATTATGGCCCGGGACTTTTTCGCCCTATAGCAGGACTACCCACGAAACAAGTCAGCTGTATCTCTGTCCCCCCACGGCCACTACGTTAAGCTCAAATGCACAAAAAAACGGACATTCTCGCGAAACTCCGGAAGTGCACGCTCTCAACATTTGATTTCACCGCGAGAGGTCTTAGGTCTCCGCGGCCATCGATGTCGTATCACTCTCCAGCCATGTTCGGATGATCATCTCGTTAATGCCAAATAGCTTGGCTACGTCTGACGCCCTCTGGCCGTTTCGGATCTTCTTCAGGACTTCTTCTCTTACTTCAGGGGCGTATCGCTTTGACATTCTTGACTCCCAACAGGTTGCGTTATGAGTGTCTTAGAGCGCGTAACAAAAATATCCTCGTCGCGAGGCCACGCGAAAGGTCGAGGGGCAAGGATGCAGGCTCAAAAGGCGCGGAGACGTGCCCTCTGTGG
>JBIIOE010000045.1:0-25935 GCA_044337105.1 Bdellovibrionota bacterium
GATGACGAACTCGAGCGCTGTTCGGTAGACGTCTAGTTTTTCATAGTCGAGCATACTGCTCTATTTCGGGCGGGAGCGGAAAAAGTTGCTTTTTCGGGTACGTTCACGTTTACGTGCACGAGCACGTTCACGTGGAAAGGCGCGATTTATAGGTCAAACAAGGGCTTACGCTGTCTCCAAGCTCGCTATCACCCACTCTAAAACGCGATGAGCCATTATTAAGAGGCTTGGGCCCCTGGAGCGTAAGTGTACGATGCTCCCGACGCCTAAGGAATAGAGGCAAAACCTCCACTTTCTCGCTACGGGTAGGTTTTGCCTCGCTTCCCTAAGTGCCTTTACCCTGCAATCAAAACTTCAATGGATTAAAATCCGTCTCTGTATCAAATACATCAACCATTTCGCGATTCTTCAACCACGCGGCAATCCGAATAGTGACAGGGAGCATCACGACCTCCACCAGGATTTTAGCAACACTAGCCAAGGCGATGCTGTGCATCAAGAACGAACTCGAGAGCAGCCCCCACAATCCAAACGTGTAGAAGAAGCAGATCGTTGTAGTGCTTGAATCGTCCAAAGTCGCTCATCGTTTTCTTCACTATTTACTCCTGTATGAACCGCTATCAGTGTGGGCTGCCTAGCGGGCCAGTTGTGCTACGTAGCTGATTGGTCGCTGCGGCTGGCATAACGTTGCTAGCATCAGTGAGTCAAATGCGAGAGCGTTCGCGAAGCCAGATGCACACACTTGTTAACAAAGGGTAGCACAAGACAAGGGGGTTACCATTAGGTGCATATCAAAGGCGTGCTCGCCTGTCTTTTCAGAGAGCAATGCACGAAATACATGAAAAGGCGTGTCGGAGGATTCTCGAATCTCTACGGTCAGATACCCTGGCATGAATACCGAGTAGCCGCTATCCTGAGGAAGCGAGGCACAGCCCCTCCCTGCTACGAAAGCGGATCTTGGGTTGCTCTCCGATTTTCGCGATGTGGAAAAATCCTCAGTGTATCGCAGCGGACACACCTGCGGTTTTTCCACATCGCGAAGATCGAATATCAATCCAACCTCCACTTTCCCGCGACGGGTAGGTCTTGCCGCGCTTCCCCAAGGGGGGTGTCTTTTCTCGGATAGCCAGGTTGGCGCTATTCGATCACACTGATCGTGTATGCATTTTGTAGCGAAGTTTGAATCCACGTTGGATCGCGTTAGGCAGCTCTTCTCGAGTCCTCGTGCTCTGTTGTTCGTCTCTGTGATCGTCATCGCGTGGAGGCTTCTGGATAACTCGTCGGCGGACCCAGATCTCTTCGCGCGTATCGCCATGGGACGACTAGTTGAAAAGCTGTCGGGAGTCCCCCTCTACGATCCGTTTGCATTCACCACAAAGCTACCGATCTGGATCGATCATGAGTGGCTCTCCGGGGTGGTGTTCTACCAGGTGCTCGCTCGCTTGGGTGAGGCTGGCCTCATAGCTCTCAAAATCATCGTAGCAGCTTGGACGTGCCTTCTTCTGGTGCGAGCTTCGATGCTTTATTCGCCACAAGCAGCCGGTCGGATCGTGTGGGCAGTGGCCTGTATATTGGAAGCATCGTTCCTGTGGGCTAGCACAGTACGCTGTCAGGTATTTACCTACTTTCTCATCGCGTTGACGTACTATGCGGTTGCACAGTATCGAGTGAATGGTGTTAGCCGTTACCTCGTGTTGATACCCATTGGCTGCATTGCATTGGTGAACATGCATGGTGGGTATGCATTAGAGGTTCTGATTTTGTGGATAGTAGCCGTGGCGTCCTTCGTGCAGGGAAAGCCTTGGAAGGTCTTGGCTGCAGTCGCAGCGCTCGCGAGTCTTGCGCCCGCCTGTACGCCGTACGGATTTCAGGCGTTTGTGAGCTATCTGGTGCACGCACTGACGATGGATAGACCTTCTATCAGTGAGTGGGCTCCACTTTATCGAGATCTGGGGCCGCTTATACGCACTGGCTTGATTACAGTCCCGCTAGGAGTGGGGGTCGTTCTTGCGCTACGCAAGAAGGAGTGCGATCTCACGGCGCTCGCTCTTTTAGGTTTTTCGTTTTACTGCGGCTTCAGCCACGTTCGCTTCATCGGTTTTGCGATGCTCACAGCGCTCGTTTTCGGTGCCGCATACTTCGGTCGCACAGTGGAGCTTGCGAGATCCATGTGGAGATCTCGAATGATGATGGTGGAGCGAAGTCTGGCCGCGGTCGGTGCCGTGGTCATACTAATTATGCTCGTCGAGATGGGTAGGGCCTCTCTACGAGTTGATTCGTGGCGCATGAATGTTGGCGCATATCCGATCAGAGCCGTTGAATGGCTCCGACAGACCGGTGCGGCCGGTACATTACTCGTGGATTTCAACAACGGGAGCTTCGCACTGTGGCGGCTGTATCCCCGATTTCTGGTGTCGATCGACGGCCGGTATGAAGAGGTATACACAAATCAAACCGTGAAGGACGCGGCGTTGGCTTTTTCACCGAATACCCCCGAGGGCTTGGCGGCGCTCCAGCGGATAGCCCCAACTCACATACTGCTGAACATTTCTGTGAGATCCCCTGACGCTCAGCGCGCCTTGTCTGCCGAGTGGAGAGAGGTGTATCGAGACGAGGGGTTTGTGCTCTACACCTCACAGGGGAGTCATCCAACGCACGCCACTCCTGCGCGTGCAGCTCTCGACATCTGGGAGCCGTTGTTCTGAAGCATTTTCGTAGCAGGGGGGGTTGCCTCGCTTCCCCAGGGAAGCGCGGCAAAACCTACCCCATAGTCTCACTTTTGAAATAACCACGTGAACGTGCTCGTGCTCGTAAACGTACCCGAAAAACTTGAGGTTTTTGTTTCGGGTACGTTTACGTTCACGTTCACGAGCACGTTCACGTGCGAGGAAACATAGGTTTTGCCTCGCTTCCCTAGAGATACTTGAAGTTAAACGAAGGTTTGAGCTTCAGCAGCGTCTCGTAAATTAATTTGATGACCGCCTCGACGTCCGAGATCTCCGCCATCTCAACGGTGGTGTGCATGTAGCGCAGAGGTAGTGAAATCAACGCGGATGGCACGCCGCCGTTGGAGTATGCGAACGCGTCGGTGTCGGTGCCTGTCGAGCGCGAGGCAGCATCTCGTTGGATGGCGATCTTCCGAGCGGTGGCGGTCTCGATGAGTAGATCGAGCAGTTTGTTGTGAACAGCCGGTCCATACGTGAGTACAGGGCCTTTACCACATACCGTATCTCCTTCGACTACCTTGTTGATCATCGGGGTCGACGTGTCGTGGCAGACATCGGTTACGATCGCAACGTTCGGGCGGATCGTCTCAGCCAACATCTCAGCGCCGCGCAGTCCGATCTCTTCCTGAACACAATTTGCGATGTAGAGGGCGAAAGGAAGCTTCTTGCGGTTCTGCTTCAGGAGTCGAGCAACCTCGGCGATCATAAATCCACCGATGCGATTGTCGAGTGCGCGCCCAACGAAGTAACGATTGTTGAGAGTCATGAACTCGTCTTCATAGGTGATGACGCATCCGACGTGGATGCCCATCTGTTCGACCTCTTTCTTGTTTTTTGCGCCGACATCCAGACAGATATTTTTCATGTTCGGTGCTTCCTCTCCACCTTCGCGGCGAGTATGAATCGCCGGCCATCCGAAGACTGCTTTCACCATGCCGTTCTTGGTGTGAATGTTGACCCGCTTGGAGGGCGCTATCACATGGTCACTGCCTCCGTTTCGCTTCACATGAATGAGCCCGTTTTCGGTAATGTAGGAGACAAACCACGATATCTCGTCGGCATGCGCCTCGATGACTACCCTGAAGTCAGCCTCGGGGTTGATAACCGCGTATGCAGAGCCGTACGTGTCAACTTCGAGCGTGTCGACAAAAGGTCTGATGTATTCCATCCACAGGCGCTGACCCTCGACCTCGAAGCCGGTGGGGGAGGGGTTGTTGATGTAGCGTTCAAGGAACGCAGATGACGCTGGATTGATAATCGTAGGCTTGTACGGCTTGCTCGCTTTTGCCTTTTTTGAACGGATAGTGCTCATGACGTTACTGGGGCTCCTCGCTTCCTAAAGCTTCTCGAAATTACTCAACGTGAAAGTTCCTTGATTACGATGCCGGCCATGATCTCACTTGTGCCGCCACCAATTGGCATGAGTCTGAGATCTCGCCACCACCGCTCGGGTGTGAATTCAGTAGTGTAGCCGTAGCCTCCGTGGATCTGGATTGCTTTGTCGGCGATCCACACAGCGTCGTCGCACATCAGACGCTTAGCCATGGCCACCAGCGAACGGCACTCCTTTCCCTCGGCATGCGCGGCGAGGGCGCGGTGCGCCAGCGCCTCACCGACATGGATCTTGCGCTCCATCTCTTTGAGGTAACCCTTGATGACAGGAAAATCGGCAACCTTCATCTTGAACGCTTCGCGCACATCGGCGTAACGTTGCGCCTCTTCTAGACACACGCGCGCTCCGGCTAGGGAGGTGAGTGTGAGCATCAAGCGCTCCCAATTCAAATTAGCTGCCGCCTGTCCCCAGCCTTCGCCTACTTTGCCAAGTACGCAGCTGTTGTCTACCTCGACATCCTCAAAGGAGAGCTCGGCCGTATCTGACGCGCGCCATCCGAGCTTGTCCAGCGTCTTTGATACGGAGAAGCCTTTTGACTTCGTATCTACGACGAATGTGGTGAAGCCGGCGTACCCGGCAGAGGGATCGCTCTTGGCTAACACCAGGATGAAATCAGCGCGAGCTCCATTTGTGATGAAGGTTTTTGAACCGTTGAGTAGCCAGCGGTCGCCTTTACGCGTCGCCGTGGTGCGAATGCGCGCAAGATCGCTTCCGGCCCCGGGCTCGGTGAAGGCATAGGCGCCGATAGCTTCACCTGTGACTGCCCTGGGTAGCCAATGCTTTTTGGCCTCTGTGCTTCCGAGTTTATCCAACGCGTGGCTGATCACGAGTGAGTGCATATTCACTCCAACTGTAAGGCCCATCGAGGCAAGTTCACCAAAGGCCTCGCACCACGCACCTGCCATCAGGTAATCACCGCCGACACCTCCGTATTCCTCCGAAATCAGGAGACCGAGGTACCCTTGAGAGCCGAGCAGCGTAAAGACCTCGTTGGGGAAATACCCGTTGCGCTCCCATTCGCCTACCTTTGGCGCGAGTTCCTGCTGCACCATCTTGGTGACTGAATCTATGAGCGCTTCGTGTTCGGCGTAGAAGGGGTGTGGTCTCATTGCAATCTCTCTGCGATTACCTCGGCTATGTCACGCACGTCCAACTTCTCTTGATTATCGGTTAGTTTTACCCCGTCCTCCATCATCTGCATGCAGAAAGGACATGCCGTTGCTACGGTGGACGCGCCGGTTTCCGCAGCCTCCGATGCGCGAATCGAGTTGACACGATCGCCGATCTTGAGATCCATCCAGAAATGGCCACCGCCGGCACCACAGCACAGACCCTTCTCGCGGCTGCGGTCCATCTCGATGATTCGTAGCCCCTTGACAGCGCGTAGGGTCTTACGCGGAGCCTCGTACTCGTTGTTGACACGTCCGAGGTAGCACGGATCGTGGAATGTGACGTCCTTTAGATCGCCGTCCTTGAGAGCGAGCTTGTCTGCTTCGATAAGTCTACGAAGCAGAACTGAGTGATGGATAATTTCAGGCTGCTTACCCTCACCAAGGTTGCCGAACTGTGGGTACTCATTCTTGATGGTGTTGAAGCAGTGAGGACAGTTCGCTACGAGCACTTTGAACGAGACCGACTTGAGGAGTTCGATGTTTTGTTTCGCCAAGGTCTGGAAGAGGTTCTCCTCGCCGAGACGACGCGCTGGGTCCCCCGTACACCCTTCCATGGAACCTAGAACACCGAATGAGAGGCCAGCCTTCTCCATGATCGTCACGAGTGAGCGAGCGATCTTCTGCTTGCGAGGATCGTACGCCGATACACAGCCGACCCAGTAGAGGTAGTCGACAGCATCGCCCGGTTGGAGCACCTTGACGTCGAGGCCACTGAGCCATTTGGCGCGATCCTCCGGTGGACCGTACGGATTTGCCCTGCTTTCGAGCGAGCGCAGGGTGCCTTGAGCTTCGTGAGGAATCTGTCCTTCCATCATCGTCATGTGACGTCTATTGCCCACGATCTGGTCGACGTGGTTGATCCCCACGGGGCACGCCTCAACACAAGCGAAGCACGTGTTGCAGCTCCAAAAAGCGTCCGGGTCGATCACGTCGCCGGCGATCTTCGCATCGGGGCTACCACCAAGGGTGCGGACCGATGATTGAACTCTCGGGTTGTGCGCCCGATAGGCTCCATCGCCCTTGTATCCATTTTCCTTCGGAGATAGGGCATTGAACGGCAATGCAACTCCCTGCATGAGCGCCGCATCGAGAGCCGCTGCTGGGGCGGAGAGTTTGGAGGTAGGGGTGCTCTCCGGATGTGCCTGAAGTGCGAAGGCGTGATTGCGAGTATCGAGGATTACCCACTTTGGTGAGAGTGGTTTTCCCGAAAGATAAGCAGGGCATACTTCTTGGCAGCGCCCGCACTGTGTGCATGCATCGAGGTCGAGCAAGTTTTTCCATGTGTAGTCTTTAATGGTCCCAAGACCGAGCGAAAATTCCTCGCCACTCTCCATCAGCTTCTCGATGTCTCCGACGAACGGGAGTGCTCCTGTAGGGCGAGTGGTGCGCGCGAAGAACAGATTTGTCGGGCTCGAAAACATGTGAAAGAACTTGGTGTACGGGAAGAGCGCGACGAAAGCGTAGACGGTCAATGTGTGAAACCACCACATCAGAAAGTGCGCTTGACGAGCACGCTCGTCCGGCAGGAACCACACGGCCTTGGCAAAAAGCCATCCAATCGGAGAGTAGAGTGCCCACGGATCGTTGGTTGCATGGATTCGCAGACCCTCAAGGGCAAATCCTTGAACAACGAGTACGGCCAACATCACGAGAATAAAGATGTCATTAATCGCGTTGTGAACGGCATCCGCATTTTCGATGAAGCGCCGATAGCCGAAGTACAGGATGCCCCCCAGCAGAAGAATGCCGAAGAGATCGCTGAACATCGTCACGTAGAGATAGAATTGGCCCTGGTAAATTTCGATTCCCAGGTCGTGGTGAATGAACACCATAGTGGTGGTGAAAAGCAGCACGAGAAAGCCGGTGTACACCAGAAGATGTGCCAACGCAGACCCACTTCGCCCACGACTCACCTTCTTCTGAAACAGTCCGGTCTGGATAAGGTCATCGAGCCTTTCGAGCCAGCTTCCTGTGTACTCTGGAGCAGCGGCGCCGGAGCGCCACACGGCAGCTCTTCGAAGGATGCCATTAAGGCCAATAGCCACCGCTACAACGAGCAGCCCATAGAGGGCTATCACGTTAGGAAGCGTGCTGACATTCCACATTATTTCTCTAGTCGCATTCATGACTTATTGAATCCCTTTCATCCTTGACGTGGCTTTTCCAGGCTACCCGCATCCGGGGCCAGGCACCAGGTCTCAGATCCATATCTGGCTGACATGACTGGAGTTAGATTGGGGAACGTTCTTGGGAGGTGCGCGCTTCAAGGGGGAGCCCCTCAAGGCAGGGCTCGACTCGGCCGACCTTCAAAGAGGGGTAAGAGTTGTACCGACCTTGCTGTGTTGTATCTAATTGAAATCATTGTGTTATTAAGACGCGCACGCATTGGTTGACAAGTACCCCTGGAACTCTTCACAATGTTACTTATACTTTATGGGCCCTGACCCCGCGTTACGTAACCATCATATCTCCAGCGATCCCCTCGCTCGGTTCTCCTTAGGGAAGCCTCCCTCGAACTTATCGGTGGTGGGCTACTGATCCACGTTCACTATGGAGAATTACCCCAGTAGTATGGCCGCTATCTTTTCATCCTCACTGCTTCTGGTCGTGTCGGCCTTGGCCTACATCTTCTTTATTGTGTCTTCGCTTTCGATAGCTCGGAGCAGGACGGCGCGTCTGGAGGAATTGCTAGAAGAGGGCACGTTCGGTGCGGTGGGAGGTCAAAAGATCCTCAAGAAGTCCGATGCGTACCTGCTCTACACGCAGGTCGGTAGATTCCTCTCGTCCATCGGCGCCGGGTTCTGCTTGGCGTTTCTGATGCAAGATATCGTGGTGCTCTTTGCAGAGCGCGGTAGGAGCGGGGCGTACGGTGCACTAATTGCAGTGCTCGTATTCGGGGTGTTCGTTTTGATGACCCTTGTTGGAGTACAGATAGCCAAGTCTCTCTCTCTTCAATATCCTGAACGGTGCCTTACACATGTTTCCTCTATCCTACGTGTCACCTATCCTTTTTTTGGGCCAGTAGTGCTCTTCTTGCATACGGCGGTTTCGCGTGTCTTGAGTCGGTTTCAAGTGCGTCTCATCAACGAGAGAGAGCTTGCCGTCTCAGCAGACGATCTCAGTGAGATTGTGAAGATGAGCTCTGAGGTAGGGTCTCTCGAACAGAACGAGATGGAGCTGATCGAGGGAGTAGTGGAGCTCTCGGATCTAGTGGTCCGAGAGGTTATGACGCCGCGTACTGATGTCGTTTGGGTCCGCGAATCAGCTAAGCTCGACGAGATTGTGCGGACGTGCACCGAGGAGGCGGTTTCGCGTGTCTTGGTGTGCGGAGCTGATCTCGACGAAGTTCGGGGGATATTTCTGAGCAAAGACCTCTTACGGTTCGTGGGGCATCCGGCTGCTGCGGATGCATGGAAGCCTTTTGTTCGAGCTGCTCATTTCGTTCCGAATACGAAGGCAGTGGATGAGTTACTGGTTGAGATGCGAGAGAAGGGGGTTCACCTTGCTGTCGTGCTGGACGAGCACGGCGGTGTCGATGGGGTCGTTACTCTAGAAGACCTGGTGGAGGAGATCGTCGGTGAGATCTTTGACGAGTTCGATGCGCCGAGTGAGGAGCAGAGCGATGTCCTGGAGCGCGATGGAGCTTTGTTTGTCGATGGTGCCGTTACAATCGAGGCGTTGAAAGACGATTACGAGATCGACCTTCCAGACGGTAATTACGAGACAGTCGCAGGTTTCGTTCTTGCCCATTTGGGCCGCGTACCGAACTCCGGGGAAGCCTTTGGAATCGACGGTATAGAGTTTCATATTCTCGAGGTAGACAAGCAGCGTGTGGCGCGCGTCTCAATTCGTCGAGTATTTCCATTAGCGCCTAGCGATGGGCAGGTATCTACTCCCCTGCTAGTTGCGAATGGGGCTGCGCCAGCGCCTGTCAGAGGCTCAGGTCCTCGGTCTCTTCGAATCTCTGAAGCCTCTTAGCTCATCTATATAGTTTGCATATTCATTTGACGTAGGGCCGCTCTCAGGGGAGTCCTACGCACGGTTTGCATCGAGTCTGCAGACGGCGCTTGTAGATATATCAAAGGTTTAGCCTGCTTTGGCTCGAGAGGAAGAGGTATGACTACCGATACACCCACTTCAGGGTTGTCACCCGAACCAGCTAAGGACAAGGTGCCGCCTGCATCTGATGGTGCTCGTCTGGGCGGTTCGCTCGCATCGCCGCAGAATGCGGTCGCAGGAAGTGCCGCGACACCCCAAGATACTCCCAAGGTTGATGTCAGTGCGGGCACGATTACCCGTATGATGGGAATTGCTTCCACCTCCGATGTAAGGCTTCTCGAGGGGCGGATAGATCTTCTGACCGCAAAGGTCAGCGGCCTCGTTACCAAGGTCGATAGAGTCGTCTCAATGTTCGGCAGCGCTCCCTCTGCAAGTGATATCGATCGTCTGGAGATTCAGATCGGCACATTGAAGGCGCTCATCAAAGAGGTGTTGGAAGTTATCTCTTCGGAAGCCGACAACCGCGCTCTTGCAAGCGAGAGAGCCGCGGCTCATGAGCAGAGTCGAAAGCTCCGAGAGGGTATCAAATCGAGTGAAGAGTAAGAGCGGTACGAACGACTGCTGAGCAAAGGAGAGATATGCCCCGTCCGAAGAAAAGCGCACAACAGCAACCAGTAGTAGACGGTACGCCACTGTCGCAGCAGATCGAAAAGACCAGGACACGCGCAAAGAGCTACACGATGGATCTGCGTGTGCACAGCCCTGCTTCCTTGGGATATTTAGGGGTCGAAGGGCTCGACTCTGCGCCGGCAATCGTCAGGCTGGCCAAGGTCAAAGGACTCGATGTCATAGCAATCACGGACTTCTTCAGCGGAGACTTCGTCGATCGCATGGTTAAGGCAGCCAAAGACTCTCCTCTTACGGTCATCCCTGGGGTGGGCGTAAGGTGTAAGGTGGGCTCATGCGATGATGTAGTGTTGTCATGTCTCTTTCCAGAGAGCGTCACTACCAATGATATCAACGCCTTTCTCGACGCGCTCCACGTTCCGGTATCCATGCGCGGTAAGCCGAACTATCTCGTTACGCTGCCGCTCGACAAGATCCTCTTTGCTCTCGAGAGCTTCAACGGAGTGGCTATTCCGAGTCGACTCGACAAAACACCGCATCGCATGGCAGTGCTTTCGACCCTGGTCGAAGACTACGGCTTCAGAGCCTTTGACCTCGCCTATGCGGACTCTGCGGCGATGTTCAAGAAGCGTTGGCCCAAGTTGAAATTTCACCTCTTTACCTTTTCGGATGCAAACGCACTTGCTCAGATCGGCAGCAGGAATGCGAGGGTGAAGCTCGCCAACCCTGGTTTTCAGGGGATCCGAGAGATGGTGGCGCGCGAACTACAGGTTTCGCTTCCCTGACGCGAACCTCTTGCAACGATAGGCGTTACCTCAGACAATGGGGGCATGGCGTATTGGCTTGTAAAAACAGAACCCGACGTGTTCTCTATCGATGATTTCGCTCGTTCCAAGGTCACGGACTGGACCGGGGTTCGTAACTATCAGGCGCGCAATTTTCTCAAGGCAATGAAGGTTGGAGAGGAGGTCCTGGTGTACCATTCGAATGCGCAGCCTCCCGGAGTGGCGGGCCTCGCCAGGGTTCACAAGGAGGCGTCGCCTGATGCGACGCAATTTGACAAGGCTAGTGAATACTTCGATCCGAAAGCGACCCCGGACAAGCCTCGCTGGTTTTGCCCTGACCTCCAGTTTGTGAGTAAACTGCCACGGCCAATCCCACTCGAGGAGCTCCGTACGGTCAAGACACTGTCGGGTCTTCTCTTGTTGGAGCGAGGGTCTCGATTGAGCGTTATCCCGGTCATGGATAAGCACTTTCACGCCATCGTGGAATTGAGCTCGAAGAACTCTAAGTAGGAGAGTAGGTGATCGATCGCGTTCCGATAAAAACAGCCGAAGAGATAGAGCTCATGCGTGAGGCGTGCCAAGTCACGGCACGAATACTCGATGAAGTAGGGGACATTATCCGTCCGGGGATGAGTACGGAGGAGATAAATTCTTTTGTGCATCGACGTACAACCGAGCTTGGTGCGATACCTTCGCCACTCAACTACAAGGGATTTCCCAAATCCGTATGCGTATCTCCGAATGACGTCATCTGTCACGGTATCCCCGCACCATTCATCATACTCAAGGAAGGTGATATCGTTAATGTCGATGTGACGTCGTACAAGAACGGTTTTCACGGTGATTCCAGCCGTATGTATCTGGTGGGAGGCGCTGCCGCGTGCTCACCTGATGCTCACGAGTTGGTGCGTATCACACGTGAGGCACTCTTCGCAGGAATCAAGGAAGTTGGGCCTGGTAAGAAAATAGGGGATATCGGAGCCGCTATTCAGGAGTTCATCCGGGCTACGAAGAAAGAGTACGGGATCGTCCGGGAGTACACCGGGCACGGTATCGGGAAGCAGTTTCACGAGCCACCACAGGTTCTGCACGTGGGGCGCCGCGGTACTGGAGAGCAGATGAAGCCCGGTATGGTCTTTACGATAGAGCCGATGATCAATGCTGGCTCACACAAGACCTCTCTTTCGAAGGTGGACGGCTGGACCGTTCGAACCAGTGACGGGGCGCTTTCTGCCCAGTGGGAGCACACCGTTCTCGTGACCGAAAATGGGTGCGACATTCTCACCAAAAGCCCTGCAGGGTTGTTCTAGAAAAGGGCCGAAAAGTTCAGCATCGCGGTGCGATGCCGAGCTTTTCGGCCACCTCCCTAATTCAATGGCTCCGACGGTCCCTTGAGACACCAACGAGCCAACGGGTCTGCATTGGAGTTTGGTACATCCTTGAGCTTGGCAGTTATGCGGCTTACTCGACTGAACAGAGATGAGTATCCCGACGCGCCGAGGCAGTGCAGCTCTGCATCGCGGACTTCATTCTCGACTCCAAGAATGCTTTGTACCTTGAAAACGCTACACTTGTTCAGTGCAAGTACGTTGGTTTCATAGGGGGTACAGCCGTTTGCGCCTTGGACAGGCCAGCGATCTTTGTTCTCCCAATCGCGCACAACCACGCTGAAGATCGACATGTACTTCTTTCCTGAAAGCACTATCCCCGCGTTGCCACCGCATTCCCTTACTGCAGGGCGGTATTGTACGAGAGTCGGAACATCTTGGGGACACGTGCACGGCTTGAAAGGCCTTCCTCTACACATCCGAGGTCTTCTCTTCTCCTTTGGAGCCTTTCTTTCGGCCAGGATTTCTTCGACAGTCCATACCTTCGGAGGCTCTTCTTGGGCCACAGCTGGATCGATGCTCGAAAGAGCAGAAAGAACTGCTAAGATGGACGCTGTAAGCACTCGCTTCATGTAATTATTCCCTCACTGAATACGAGGAGTAAGTTGCTCCTCGAGCACCATTCGCTAGTGAGGTGAATATATTCGTTATGCAGGAGGCGGTACAGATGTTGAGGAGGTTGCTGGCGAAAATATCGATTTGATGGACGTAGCGAGCGCTGTTAGTGGTTTATTGAAAGAGCCCGGGAGAAGGTCTCCCGGGCTCTCTAATCTCGCGCTACTCCTCTTCGTTTGGCTCGCTCGTGTCTCGCAGCAGAGCAAAACGCTCCATTCCCTGTGAGTCGACGATGAGGCGGATACCTTTCTTGAGGTCGCCCTTTGCAACTAATTCGCGGAACTCCGCCAAGGATGTAACCGGGGTGCCGTTGACACTGACCAGTACGTCACCTGGTTGTATGTCAGCCTTGGCAGCGACACCTTGAGGGTCGATCTCTGTTACCATCAATCCGCGGCGTCTACCGGAGCGCGGTTTGCGCGGAGATGTTTCGTCGAACTCCTCAACGGTGAGTCCGAGGTCTGAGTTCTCGCCGTTCGGAATGACGGGGGTCTCTTCCCCCTGAGCGGGTAGCTCCCCAATCGTAACGCGCTTGGTCTCTTTGCGTCCTTCGCGAATCAGGAGGACGTCGACGTTTGTTCCGGGCTTTATCGAAGCAACATAGTTTCGTAGCTGATTGACGTTCCTGATCTTCTCGTCGCCCAATTGAACGATGATGTCGCCCTGCTGCAGTCCGGCCTTCTTTGCGGGGCCTTTGACATCAACATGTCCGACTAACGCACCTTCGGTGCTCGGGTAATCGAACGAATTGGCCAGATCCTCTGAGAGGTTCTGTATGCCTACACCGAGCCATCCGCGTGTGACCTTGCCCTTGCTGATGAGGCTCTCCATGACCATCTTTGCCATGTTGATTGGAATGGCGAAGCCGATTCCCATGTAGCCACCGGATTTGGATACAATGGCGGTGTTAATCCCCACGATTTCGCCGCGTAGGTTCACTAGCGGCCCACCGCTGTTGCCAGGATTGATCGCCGCATCCGTTTGGATGAAATCCTCGTACTGGGCACCACCCGAAATTGCACGGCCCTTTGCCGACACGATACCTGCGGTGATCGTGTTGTCGAGCCCGAAGCTTGCTCCTGCCGCCACTACCCATTCTCCAATCTTGAGTCTGTCTGAATCGCCGAGCTTTGCGGTGCGTGGCAGCTTGTCGGTCATTTTGATCTTGATCACGGCGAGGTCTGTGCGTGGGTCTTTCCCGACGACCGAGGCCTTGACTACGCGCTCGTTGCTCAAGCGAACATTCACCTCGTCGGCCTCGCCTATAACGTGATTGTTCGTAAGTATGTGTCCCTGCTCGTCAACGATAACGCCGGTGCCGAGCCCACGTTGCGGAATAGGCGCCATGCGGTCGAAGAAATCCTCTCCGAAGAAGTCTTTCAACGGGTCCATCCCGCGCGGGACCTTGGATTTCTTTGCTTTCGTTTCGGTCGAGATCGTCACAACCGAGGGGGTGATTCCCTCAGCCACCTGCTCGAAGGCTCGAGAGAGTTCGTCGGCAAGTCTCGTGCCCGGTAGAGCAGCGAGCTCTTCGGCAGCTATCGTTAGCGGGCCGGTCGCCGTGAGGCCTAGGGCGAACCCGGCAAAGAGGCCTGCTCTGGCGATTCGCCGCGCAGAACTCCGGATGCGTTCGCTAGGCGCGCTCGATGTGTTCGAAAGGAGGCGAGTGGTGAAGAGGTTCGCGACTGACTGAAAGTGGGACAAGTAATTCATAAGATGTAAGAAACCGTTTCTTTGTAGGGGCTTTTACGTAAGCTCCGTAGTACCATGAAAGACGCTAACCGAAAAGAATTATTCAGGTCTCGACGATGAAGCAGATGCCGGTGATCGTATACCTGCACGGGTTGGGCGCTTCGCCCCAATCGAAAAAAGGGGTGCTGGTTCGTGAGCGATTCGCTCCAAAGGGCTTCGAGGTGCGAAGCCCCGACCTCAATATCCCCTCTCTTTCAGAGCTTTCTGTCACAGAAGCACTGCGATGTGTGGGGCATGAGCTGCGTCAAGTGAGAGAGCGGCTCGTGTTCCTGGTAGGGAGTAGTTTTGGAGGCTTCCTGGCTCTGCGCTCGTTTGCTCTGCTTGCTCCCGAAACTCGGCGGAACGTATGCGGGATCGCTCTGCTTGCCCCTGTAATCGATCCTTGGGATCCTACCAGTAGGCTGTTTACCCCCGATGTCGAGTTGCAGTGGCGTCGAGACGGCGCGTATCCGATGGTGAGAGCTGACGATGGAAGTTCCGTCTCGATCCATTATCGTTTCGTGGAGGAGCTCCGTAGCTTAGCGCAAGCGGAGCTGTCGCTGGACGTGCCGATCCTCATTATTCACGGCACGCGAGATGCGGTGGTGCCTCATGCGCAGAGTGTGCGATTTTCGCGAGAACATCCCGCTGTGCAGCTCGTGTTGCTCGACGAGGAGCATCAGTTACTCGAGCGGCCGGAAGACTTTCTCGAAGCGCTTGAAGTTTTCTTCACTGCGCAGCACGAGTGATGTTCAGCAAAAGCCTTGCCAGTTTTACTGGCACGGACTTTTGCACATCACAATAGCGTTCTCCAGAAGTCCGTAGCGAAATCCGGACTTCTGGAGAACGCTATCGATTCGCGGATGCGAATCGAAACAGCTACCTATAGTGATGTTCAGCAAAAGCCTTGCCAGTTTTACTGGCACGGACTTTTGCACATCACTATAGTCGATGAGGAGTGATTTTGACGGTGGAGCAAGGAGGTAAGACGATGTCGAGGCGGCTGTGGCTGGTGATAGCACTAGTGAGTGCGGGTATGCTGGCTCTCGCGCTACTACGCTTCGACCAGGTTTCGATTGCGCACAAGTCGCACAAAACCAATCAAGGAGAGGTTCCACGCCGTGTGTCACCTGGCCCTGTGCCAGTGGTGCCCGAAAAGCTTGCGAGGTCGCCAGAGCAGGTCCAAAGTGACGATAATAAGCTCGATAATGACGAGCTCGATAATGATGACGAGACAGAGAGTGCATCCTCGGCTCGTGCGGCGCTTGCGACACCGACTACTTCGTCGATACTGCGCCCCGGAAGTGCTTCATCGAGGGAAGATTCTTCGAGGGGCGCTGCATTGGATGATGGTCGGGAGAGTTCCGATCTAGCTTTCAACGCTGATGATGCGCGCTCGATCTTCTCACCGTTGGCGCAAGAGGGTAGCAGGGTGAGCAACGACGAGTTCTTCTCGGGTGTGAGAGTGGAGCGCCCGACCTCCCCTGAGTCAGCGCCGACACCGGAACCAACAAAGGAGCCCGAAGGGGGATTGCCGTGGGTCGAAGGACAGGCGCGCGGCTATACGATGTTGTATGCGATGCAACCAGCGGCTCGAGGGGTAGTCGAGCGAAACGTGCAAGCGCTACTGACGTCTCACGTAAAGGACGTGTACATAGGAGTTCTCATTGACGGGACTTTCGGACAGGATTTCGAATACCTGCGAACGCTCGTAACACGACTCTCTTCTAATGGGCGCCGCCTGACCTTGGCGCTCTATCTTTCAAACGGTCCTACGATGCGCAAATGGAACACTACACCGATTAATGCGCTCTTTTCTCGCATCAATCCGCGAGATTTTCGGAATCGAATTATCCGAGAGCAGGTGTTGCAGAATCAGTTCGCAGAGGTTGCTCGCAAGGCCAAGCGAGTCTTCGCCTTCAACACGAGCCTCTCGCCGTACAATACGAATGTGGCTATTCCTATGCTGGAAGATAACCTCGATCGTAACGCGTATCGTGTGATGCGCGAACTGGCCCGAAACGAGATTCGGGAGAGGTGTGTGTTTATGCGCAATCCGTGCGTCGGATGTTTCCCCGGCAACGACGGGGACAGTCTGGGGGATTCTCGTGAGGAGCACACGATGAAGCTCTTCCCGTCGCTCAAGCCGGGGGATAGTTTTTCGCTTGATGGTATCGGTTTCGTATACCCGGGAATGGAGAATACGGTCGAATTGTCGGCTGACGAGCTCCTTAATGTGATGAGTGATGGATACGAAAAGGGTCTCCGGTACGTGGGCTTATGGCGCCATGACTGGCAGGGGGTTAAGCACGGCGTTCCGAATGGGCACCCTGAGAGCAGGGCATACCTAGCTTCAGGTGACGACGAGCTCAGCTTCGAGATAGATGCATTACGACACAGGCTTAGCCCGGTGACGCCGGAGGAGCGGGAAGGAGGGGAATAACTAGCTGAATGTAGGGCGTTCTCGATTGCGGGAGGCCATGTATGCCCCCAAACGTACAGTAATCTCGTGAGGCTCCGATACTCTACAATGAGCCCACGGTAGGGCCACGGAAGCCAAGGATGTTATGGCTGTCAAACTGGTCAATGGATTGCTTGATGTATCGGCACCAACGAAAAGTGGTGACGCTAGCAGTGTATCGATCGATTCGGAGTCTTGTGTTTGCTCCGACTCGCAGCAATTCTCCGAATACCCGCCTGCGATTCCAGGCTCATTCGACGAGCACGTCACGCGAGGTGTGTCAGCGAAGGCGCAGGTAGCCTTCGAAAAACTCAAACGCTACTCGGCAGGGCGAGAACGCGAAGAGCTTCGAAGTGTAGCTCACGCGGAACAGCTCGCCATGATGATCGCTTCACGAATCGTAGAAGACGATGCCGGCGCGCGCGACGCTCATTCCGAGCTCGCTACCTGCACTGCGCAGGGACACCTGATGCAATAGCATGCTAGCAGGCTGCGCGAAGAAGGCTTCGCAGTAGAAGAGCATTTCTCCGCAGTCTGCTAATCTGTTACGGTTGTAGTGCGTGGCGAGGCGTGCGAGCATTTCGAGATAACTGTGGGGCGCGAACTGAGATCTCCCGAGAGGGGAATTGTGTCAGCTCTCGCCCTGAATGAGTGACGAGCGAACCCGATGGATAGCCAAACTGAATTCGATTCGTTGATTTCCCAACTCAAAGAGCGAGCAACCCTTGAAGAAGGAGATCTGCTCGCATTGGACAAGGTTTCGATGGCAGTGTTGACACTCTCAGGCGAGCGACGAGCGATTCTTTCCAAGCTCGTCCCCGGAATCGACAGAGAGCGTGGAGCCGAGGCAGCCTTGGTCTTGGCAGATGTCGTTTCCGTGGCTGTGGCGCATGCAATCAGAGCGATTGAAAAGCGTTTTGTGGAGCGTCGTGAGCACTCGACGGCCTTAGTAGATTTATGGGGTAGAGCAGAGGCGTGCCGGGCGTTGTGGCTAGAGACGTACGTACTGTGGCCGAGTGAAAAGGCGAGCGAGCGACGCAGAGCCTTGGCTGAAACAGTGCTGCAGCTCTCTTCCGAGTCTATGGGGATGGCGCTACGGTTTTCGAGTTCGTCTCAGCAATATGTTGATTTTGTTGCGAAAGTTTCGGTTGGGGTCGAGCAGCTAAAAAGCTCAAATGCTTGAAATCCCGCAGGCTTGACCGTGATAGCCGTTGTGGTACCCTCAACCCCTCTCGTTTTAGCCATGGGCCGCGGGTGCACCTAAGGGTGCGTAAAAATCTTGAAGATGTAGTTAGTTATGAGTACCGATTTCGTTTCGACCGAAGCCGCTCGAGAGAGCGCAAAGTGGTGGGTGATAGATGCAGCAGAGGTTCCAGTTGGACGCCTCGCGAGCGAAGCTGCTCTAGTAATTCGTGGCAAGAACAAGCCGACCTTCACTCCGAACGTCGATGGGGGAGATTTCGTCGTCGTCGTGAACGCCGAGAAGGTTGTTCTTACTGGCGCCAAGAAGAGCGACAAGATGTACCGCCATCACTCAGGCTACGTCGGTGGTCTCAAAGAGATCCCGGGCGGCAAGATGCTCGCAGAGAAGCCAGAGCGCATCATCGAGCGCGCAGTGGAGGGCATGCTTCCGTCGGGTGTATTAGGTCACCGCATGATGAAGAAGTTGAAGGTCTACGTTGGTCCAGAGCATCCTCACGTTGCTCAGAGCCCCGAGGCTATGAAAGTTGGATTTCAGCGCAAGCAGAAGTAAGGAGTGCAGATGATTAAGGGTGGTGGATTTCACGCAATCGGTCGCCGCAAGCAAGCGGTAGCTCGAGTTTATGTAAGACCGGGCTCCGGCAAGTTCCTTGTGAACGGTCACGAGACCAGAGAGTACTTCGGCCGTATCAGCCTGGATATCCTTCTGAAGGAGCCTCTCGCAATTGCGGCTGCCGCCGAGAAGTTCGACGTTATTGCTAACGTTACTGGCGGTGGTAAGGCAGGTCAGGCAGGAGCTGTTCGCATGGCTCTCGGCCGTGCTCTTCTCGAAGTTGATGCAGGGCTTCGTCCTGGTCTCAAGGCAGCAGGCGTTCTCACACGAGATGCCCGTGAAGTAGAGCGTAAGAAGTACGGACGTCACAAAGCACGTAAGCGTCCTCAGTTCTCCAAGCGTTAATCCGCTTAGGGGGCGTGGGAATAAGGGCTCGGCAGATGAACCTCTGCCGGGCCTTTTTTTATGGCTAGTTAGCTTTGTGTGAACTGCCTTGCTTCCCTAGGCTTCGCCTCGCTTCCCTATGTAGAACCCCAAGATTCGTTGGCTCGCGCATGCTCTAGTGACGCGCGCCACGCAATCACGCAGCGAGGAGGAACGCTCAAGAGAGCACTCCATGTCGAGGTGGAATGCATATTCGAAAGGCTTTCCAACGATCGGACGTGATTCGATCTTTGTGATGTTTATCTCCTCGGCGGCGATCTCTCCAAGGAGTCGATGCAGGCTTCCCGGTTCGTGGGGTAAGGTCAGTTGAAGGGATGCTTTTGTTGGGTTGCTACAAGGAACTTCAGTAGCGCTCACCGCAAAGAAGCGGGTTGAGTTGCGCGCGTGATTCTGGATGTTGCGTGCGATTATTGAGAGCCCGTATGTTGCTGCCGCCTCATCGCTGGCGATGGCCGCTATTGAGCGATCCCCGAGTTCTCGTACGCGCAGGGCAGCGCCTGCCGTGTCGGAGTAGTGAGTAGGGGCGAGATTGGAGTGGTGTTCGAAAAATTCCGAGCACTGTTCGAGCGCCTTGGGGTGCGAGAGAGCTTGAGTGAAGCTCGATAACTCCGCGCCGGCATCTGGCAGCGCCATTAGGTGTAGTTGTACAGGACAGTAGTATTCGGCAACGATAGAACATTCGAACTCTCCCATGAGATCAAAGTTCTCGTGCACGGAACCCGCCAAGGCATTTTCGATCGGCACTATCCCGATATCTGCCCGCCCGGACACTACGTGTTCAAAGATTTCACGAAATCGTTGGGTATGAATCGAAACACAGTCGGGTCCGCATATGGCGCGCGCCGCCATGCTGCTGAAAGAACCCAGGATTCCTTGGTAGGCTACCCTCTTTCCCATAAATGGGTGATAGTACCACAGAATGACTATGGAAACTATCATCGTTATCCCGGCTCGTTACGGATCCTCACGCTTCCCGGGGAAGCCTATGGCACCCGTCGCCGGTACCACCCTTCTAGAACGTGTATGGAAAATTGCTTCTGCTGTTCAGGGCGTAGATGGTGTTTTCGTTGCCACTGATGACGAGCGAATCGCCGCGCACGTACACAGCTTCGGGGGGCGCTCGGTGATGACCTCCGACGCTTGTCGTAACGGCTCTGAGCGGGTGCATGAGGCCATTGAGCTTCTTGGGATCAAACCGCGTGTTGTGGTCAATTTTCAAGGGGATGCCGTCCTCATGCCGCCGTGGATCATAGGTGCCCTGGTCGAAGAGATGAACCGCGATACGACTGTCCAGATCGCAACCCCTGCAGTGAGGCTCTCAAAAGCGCAGTTGGCAGCGATGAACGCCATGAAGAGCTCGGGCGTTGTATCGGGTACCACCGTTACCTTCGCGGTCAATCGCGACGCGTTGTATTTTTCGAAGGGGATAATCCCCTTCGTACGCTCGATGCCTGAGGGGAGAGAGTCGCCCGTGTATCAGCACATCGGAGTGTACGCATACACCCGGGAGTCTCTCTGTCGTTATATTTCTTTGCCTGTGGGGATGTTCGAGGAGGTTGAGCAGCTCGAACAGCTACGTGCGCTCGAGCACGGTATTCCGATACGAGTCGTGGAGGTCTCGCTCCAGGGACGAACGATGTGGTCGGTGGATAATCCACAAGATGTGCTGCGCGCTGAAGAGATAATCCGCACTGAAGGGGAGTTGGTATGAATCCAACGGTGATCCTGTGCCGCCACGGAAACACCTTCGCGAAGGGAGAGAAGGTGGTCATGGTCGGTGCGCGAGATGATCTCCCGCTGACCGCTGAAGGGCTTGAACAGGCGCGTGCAATCGGCGCGGTGTTGGGGCAGGCGGCGATCCAACTTGACCGGGTGCTAAGTGGACCCCTTCAGCGCACGAAAGTGTTTGCTGAGCGACTGATGATCGAGACCCGGTATGCGGGGCCCCTCTCGATAGATGCGCGACTGACGGAGCTGGATTATGGCGCGTGGAGTGGTCTCTCCGACGATGAGATAAAGACCCGATACGGCAACGAGGTGCTCTCGCGCTGGCAGGAGGCGAGTGAGCGACCCGAAGGTGTAGGATTCGCTCCCTCGGCCGAGCAGGTTCGAGATGATATTGAGTCTTTGTTGAGGGAGCTTTCAGCGCTCGACGGTACGTCGCTTGTTGTTTCAAGTAACGGTCGTCTTCGAGAATTTGGTAGAGCGTGTCCTCCGAGCGCTGGGCAGATTTCGAGCTTCAAGATGCGAACAGGAAGTGCCTCTGTGATTGAGTGTAAGGATGGCGTATGGGGGATCCGTGCATGGGACCTACGGCCAGGTGCGCTTGCAGCCTTTTACGCGAAAGTATGAACGATACTATTCCCTCGTCGCCCTTGTCCTCGCAGGAGAATCGGTACCTCTGGGACATTGATTCCATTTTTCCTGATAGATTCGCATGGCGCCGAGAGTGTGATGCAGTGCAGGCAGATGCCAAACGGGCTGAGTGCTTTAGAGGTACCCTCGATACCTCGCCAGAGCATCTATATCGCGTTCTAACCGGTATCGATGCTCTCGAAGCGCGTTTGTCGCGAGTTGTCGTGTATGCTCGTCTCTTGCATGCAGCGAATACTCGTGATGATGCGACGAGTGGAATGCAGCAGCAAGTAGACACGCTCGCATCCGAGGTTGGGCGGGCGCTCTCGTTCGTCGAGCCAGAGTTAATCGCGATTGGCTACTCAACTCTCCAGGCCATGATGGAGAGCTTCGAGCCGCTCAAGCTGCTTGGATTCTATTTTGCCGAGCTCGAGCGCAGCCGAGCACACATTTTGCCCGCTGACCAAGAAGGGCTCCTCACGCAGCTCTCCGTTCTAGGTCGTGCACCGGAAGCGATTCGAGATGCCGTACACGATGGAGACATGCGTTTTGCCTCCGTGCGGGTCGGAGGCGAGGTGCGGGAGGTTAACCACGGAGTAATAGAGGAGCTGCTTCAGCACCCTGATCGCACAGTGCGCAGCGATGCCTACATCAGCTACACCGATGGTTACCTTCGTAATCCCAAGGCGCTGACGGCTACGTTGACATGGCAAGCAACTACGTCGCTGGCCTTCGCAAAGGTGAGGAAGCACCGTTCTACCTTTGAACGAGCGCTCTTCAAGGACGCTCTGCCCCAGGGGGTTTACCGCGCGGCGCTCTCGGCGTGTCGGGAGTATCAGCCGCTCTTTCAACGCTACTTTCGGGCACGCGCCAAGATCTTGGGCATTCCGAAAATCTGCGAGTTTGACATTCATGCTCCGCTCTCCACAAGCTCACCGCAGATACCGTACGAGCGGGGTGTTTCGCTCGTTTTAGGCGCCCTTGCCCCGCTCGGCGAGGAGTATGTCTCGATAGCGCGCCAGGGGCTCACCTCCGAAAGGTGGGTACACGTGTTCCCGACCCCTGGTAAGTACAGCAATGCGTTCTCTTCGGGCGCGTACGGCACGGCTCCATTTTTTCTCCTCAATTATGCCCCGACGATGCCGGAGGTTGGTACCTTGGCTCATGAGCTTGGACACTCGATGCATTCATATTTTACGAATAGGGCTCAGCCGTTTCGATATTCGTCGTATGCAATGACGGTCGCTGAAACGGCGTCGAATCTGAATCAGGTTCTCCTGCGTGCACATGTTCTCAAAGAGGCAGATCGTGACACGACACTTGCAGTGCTCGACGAGGCGTTTTTCTTCGCACACAGATATCTTTTCATGATGCCCATCTTAAGTCGGGTCGAGCATGTAGTACATTCGCTCTATGCCCGAGGAGGAGCGCTCGGTGCGTCAAATGTCTGTAAGGCTACCGTGACCGCATTTGCCTCGGCGTATGGCGATAGCGTTGAATACGAGCCAGAGCGGCTGGGAATGAAGTGGGGGCACTTCTGTCACTTCTTTGCGCCGTACTATCTCTTCCAGTACTCGATCGGAATAAGCGCGGCGATGGCTATCGGCAAGCGGATTCTCGAAGGGAGTTCGGAAACGACTGAACGATATCTGGAGTTCTTGAGTGCAGGCGCATCGATGCCTACGGTGGAGATATTTAAAATCGTCGGGGTCGATATCGCCTCACCACAGCCGTACCGTGATGCATTCTCTGTGGTCGAGGGATATGTCGAACAGTTGGAGCGGCTGATAAGGTGAGAGAGCGAGGACAAGCATGAAATCATTCAAAAGTTTGACTGAGAGAGAGATACTGGCTTTGGCGATCATGCTCGAGGAAGAAGATGGCCGTATCTATGGTGATTTCGCCGAGGCGCTCGATGAGCATTATCCCAAAAGCGCGCAGATCTTCCGCTCGATGCAGAAGGTAGAGGCTAATCACCGCCGTCGCTTGATGGATCTCTACGTGGAGAGGTTCGGCGAACACCTTCCGCTCATCCGTCGAGAAGATGTCAAAGGATTCGTCAAACGCAAGCCTATCTGGCTCATGCGTCCTCTGGGAATTGAGCCAGCTCGCAAGGAAGCTGCATCGATTGAGCTGGAAACTCAGATCTTCTATGAGAAGGCAGCGGGACAAACCACTGACGTGGCGATTCGAAAGTTGCTCCTCGATCTAGCAGAAGAAGAGCGCGCGCATGTGCACATGGCGGAGAAGATCGAACATGAGACAGTTACTCCGACGGTAGAAGCCGAAGAGGAGGAGGCGAAACGGCGCTTATTCGTGCTGCAGATCGTGCAGCCGGGCTTGGCTGGTTTCATGGATGGTTCTGTTTCCACCTTAGCACCGCTTTTCGCAGCAGCTTTCGCTACGCACAATAGCCACGAGACTCTACTAGTTGGTCTTGCCGCTTCCGTAGGAGCGGGGATTAGTATGGGTTTCACCGAAGCGCTCTCGGATGATGGAGTTCTGACAGGTCGTGGGCACCCCTTTTTGAGAGGCGTGGTGTGTGGATTGATGACCACCGTAGGCGGAATAGGACATGCGCTACCGTATCTTATCCCGAGCTTTGAGTTCGCTACGGCGATAGCCTTTTTGGTGGTGTTGGTAGAGCTGGCCATTATCGTGTGGATTCGGCACAAATACATGGATACCCCGTGGTTCTCTGCAACCTTCCAAGTCGGGTTAGGGGGCGTTTTGGTGTTTCTTGCCGGAATCCTGATCGGGAGTGCGTAAAGTCTTGCACGCATTACGATAGTAGTTCGGTTCTCGGAATTTTTAGTGTGCCTTTGAGCGTGCATCATCCTGGCGATGCGGAGCGGAAGCTCTGTGGCTCGAGGAGGTCCGCTTTATGCTTGCATTCGGATGGTGCTAGCAAGCGGAGCCCCTCGGACCGCGGACTTTCTAGTCCGCTTTATGCCTGCATTGTAATGGTGCTAGCTAGCGGAGCGGAAGCTCTGTGGCCTAAGGCCAGCTTCGGTAATGACGTGTGGGTGGGGCGATCGCCCGGCCGTATGGGCGGGGCGATCGCTTGGGTCAGATGTCGCTTACTTCGTGTACCGCGCGCTGGTTTCTTTGATCACCATGTGACGCGAGGTCCCATCCTTCAACTTAATCCATACGATGGCACCGTCAGGGAATTTGTCTCCCGACTTCGAGAACCGGAAATGAGCCCGATTCCCGTTCCCCACTCCGGAGAACTTCCCCGACTGGAGTACGCGCTTCTTGTCTGGTGACACGATCGCAACTTCGGCAACCCGGCCCGTCAGGGAACTCGGGATGAGCACTGCGAGCTTACCGTCCTTCTCCGACTGCGGCTTCCAGAGAAACTCTCCAGAGGCGCGCAACGAGCTCCCCACGTTCTTCAGCTTGTCTGCTGGCGCTGGGGGAGGAGTCGGTGAGGGGGTCACACTTGGAGGCGCTGGCGACTCATCGGCCGGGGGATTAATAGTGATAGAAATATTCCCTGAGTCTCCAGGGCAACTACAGGAATCATTAGGATTCTTGGGGTTCGTGGGAGTGCCGGAGGCGGGAGGTGTCACCGGAGCTGTTCCAGATCCCGTGCCTGGGTTGGCGGATGGAGGAGTATCCTTGGGTTCCCCTGGAGTTGAGGCTCCACCGTTCGCTGGGTCTAACGTCTTTTTGTCAGTGCCCGATTTCGAGTCATGATCATACCGTATGATGATCGTGTGGGTACATCCACGCTTCTCTACTGGGATTGGACTTGGCAGAAGGACTTGCCCCGGTGTGGGTGTTTGCGCCGGCGCTGGCGTCGGGCCTGGCGCAGGGTTTGGCGTAGGACTCTGACCCGGCGCTGGTGCTTGACCGGATGGCGATTTCAGTGGCGGTGCTTGGTCAGTAGTGCGTGGCCCCATGTAGGACTTCAACAGCGCGGCGAAGAGCTGCAGGAATTGACCCATCAGTTGGATGATCGTCTCCAATCCATGATTCAGCTTGTCGGAACTAGCCGCCGCGTCCGTCATTTGTGGATTCGAAAGAACCTCTAGAAGTGCAGCGGTCTCGGTTTTCGAGGTGCCAGCAGTATTAGGCACCGTCGTTGCAGGTGAGGAAGAGGATTCTGCGAATGCGGGCGATAAGGCCGCATTCGATGCGTTCGTAGTCGTAGGCTCAATCATAATTTTCTCCTTGTTGAATGAGACCCAATTGATGAGTCATGAGTCCCATTCGCCAAAAAGGCGTGGAAGTTGCGTGGGTGGTGGAGTGGCGGGCGTATTTCCGAGGAGGACCCTAAAAATTGAGGCTCATCGCGTTTTAGAGTGGGAGATAGCGAGCTTGGAGACAGCGTAACCCCTTGTTTTGACCTATAAATTGCGCCTTTCCACGTGCTCGTGCTCGTGCTCGTGCACGTAAACGTGAACGTACCCGAAAAAGCAACTTTTTCCGCTCCCGCCCGAAATAGAGTAGTATGCTCGACTATGAAAAACTAGACGTC
>JBIIOE010000046.1:0-25704 GCA_044337105.1 Bdellovibrionota bacterium
TTTCATAGTCGAGCATACTGCTCTATTTCGGGCGGGAGCGGAAAAAGTTGCTTTTTCGGGTACGTTCACGTTTACGTGCACGAGCACGTTCACGTGGAAAGGCGCGATTTATAGGTCAAAACAAGGGTTTACGCTGTCTCCAAGCTCGCTATCACCCACTCTAAAACGCGATGAGCCATTTTTCAATTTGCGGATATGGATACGTGCCTACTCTTAGTAAGCAAGCAGGTGAGCGAAGCAGGAGCGCTAGCGCAAGATTTCGAGATCGGGCGAATCGAGCGAGGCTTGGTACTCCTCCCAAATCTGTATCGGAGTAATATTCCCCTCTAATTCCGTCCCGTCGCATGTGAGGTAAACATGGTTGTCCACGAAGGTTACGTTCCACGTTGGGCTGCTGTGATCCAAGGGGACGAGATTTTCCAGGAGATCCTCGGAGATCTTGAAGAATTGGATGTCTTTCACCCAGTTCGTTTTACTACCTCGTAGCATGTGGCAAAATTCAGGTATCTGCTGGGCGTCGTAGAAATACACTCTGTGCTCTGCGGACGGAGCCGAGCGAAGGGTAATTTCGAGCTTCTTTCTTCCGGGCACCCCGAGCTGCACCCACAAGAGAACTTCGCCGGTCACCTCTTTGGTCCAGATAGTGGGTTCCTTCGGCTCGAACAACCCCTGGCTAAAGCATTGCCCCGGTCTGTAGCAGTGTGCATAAGCGATCATACGGGCGTAGAGGTGCTGCAAGCTCTCGTTCGGATGGAGGGCTGTTTTGGTTCGAAAGCGCGTAAAGACCTGCCGGTCGACGTGGCTTAGCTCAAGGGTGAAATTGTAAAAGGCTGCGGCGAAAGACATGGTGCTCCTTGGCACCTATAACGCCGAACAGGTTTTCAGTCAAAGAGGCTAGACAGGTCGAGGAGAGTATCAGTTGCACGAGCGGCAACTGATACTCTTCCCTCTGCCTCAGACAACGTGCAGCGGCTCCAGTTCGAGTGAGGTGTCACCGTTGCGGTAGCCCTCATAGTACTTCTTGAGCTGCTGGCGCATAATGAGCCGAGATCTGTGTAGGCGACTTTTTACGGCGGGGACCGAGAGCTGCAGGATCTTGCCAACCGACTCGTTTGAGAGCCCATCGATATCCCGGAGGATGAAGATAGCTCTGTAGTCCTCTGGCAGTTTTTCGACCGCGGCCTCGATGGCGTCGCGGATCTCATGTTTTGAGGACATGAAATCTACGTCGAACATCTCAGTGCGATTCCCCACCCAGTTATTGAGGGTAGAGGGCTCCAGGTCTTCCAGGGACACGGAGCGACGACGGTTGCGGGCCCGAATCTTCATGAAACTTGCGTTCATGGTGACCCGGTACAGCCAGCTGGAGAACTGAGATTTTTGCTCGAAGCTCCCCACCTTCGTAAAAACAGTGATGAATACATCCTGAAGAATCTCCTCAGAATCTTCTTGATTGCGAGTAATCCTCATCGCCAAGTTGAGGACCTTGGAGCCGTATCTTTCAACCAGCTCCTCGAAGCAATTTTCTTCCCGAGCGGTAACGCCTTTGATAAGTTCTATGTCAGTTTTTCGTGTGGCCATGGTTCCCCCTTCCAATAACCGTTACCCGATGATGAGCACTGTGCCATGAGGTTTCAGGGGAGTTGTCACGGAATTGTAAAATGTAGGGGCTGCCAGAGGTGCTTTTACAAACCTGGTACATTTCGTGCCGGGGCAGGTCGGAACGTATCGGTTTTATTGATATGTTTCTAGCGGGACATGTAACGCACGGCTCTGCGAGGCGACCGACTGTTAATAAACCAGGTTACCACGAACCCGACCGCAAAGCCGCCTATGTGGGCCATGTACGCCACTCCTGGGGCCTGGGCTCCGATTGAGCCCAAGTGTCCCAGTACCTGCATAAGTATCCAGAGACCAAGAACAGAGTAGGCAGGTAGAGCCATGACGGTATTGAACAAGAGCACCCGCACGGGGTTCCGGGGGTAAAGGATAAGGTAAGCACCGAGAACTCCGGCTATCGCCCCCGAGGCGCCTAGGGTCGGTAAAATCGAATCCGGTGCAGTAACGATCTGGGCCAATGCAGCGACTGTTCCCGCCACGAGATAAAAGGCTAAAAATTTGAAATGTCCCAACCTATCTTCTATCTGATCGCCAAATATCAGTAGGTACACCATGTTTCCGATGATGTGCATCCAGGACGCGTGCATGAACATCGACGTTAGCAGGGTCAGGTATATCGGAGAGGGGCCGGGCGCCTGGACGATAGGAATATCTTCTCCATGAATCGTGAGGTGCTGCGTGGTTACGAGGTCGACTCCATGGATGATCTCGAATGGCACGGCGGCGTACATGGCGATGAACTCTTCGCCGTTCTGCAGCTCTAGGAACCACACGTATGCGTTGAGTGCAATCAGAAGATAGACGACGAAGGGGAATCTCTGCCGTCGAGTGTTGTCGTCGCCGATAGGTATGAACATGCAAGAGCCTGTTAGGTTTAGAGTGATAAGGATAGCCTGGTCGCGGGGTGAGGCTAGCAGCTCGAGCGCCTCAAAGACATGACAGGAGTTCAGAACCGTGCGAGAATCCATCCGAACATTCATTTCTTTGTGAAGAGGTCCTATGTCGAGAGTTGTCATGTGCGCGAAATTTAAACGCGAACTCCCAGGCTTGGAAAAGCCGCCCTTCTCGGGAGAGATCGGAAAGATGATCTTTGATCGAGTTTCCGCAGAGGCGTGGGGCCAGTGGAGCAAGGACGTTCAGATAAAGGTATTGAACGAGTACAGACTGAACATGGCTGATCCCAAGGATTATAAGGTGCTGGTGGACCAGATGATGCGCTTCCTGGGATTGGAAGAGGGGGCAGTAGCTGAGGTAGAGAATTCCGAGAGAGGCCGCAAGCAGTGATGAGGGTGGCCATAGTTGGGGTTGGAGCTCTGGGATCTGCTCTTGCAAAGAGTATGATCAGTTCGGGCTTCGATCGCTCTCGTCTCCTTCTCGTTGATAGAAACGCCAGTGAAGAAGGGGCTCGTTCCGAACTGGAAGGTTGCAAACTAGTGACACGAGTCCCCGAAGGTTATCGACTCGCGGCAGGGGATCTCCTGGTACTCGCGGTAAAGCCCCAAGATGCCGAGGCAGCCTGCGCAAGTGTTCGTGAGGTTTTGTGCTCGGATGTTATGGTCGTCTCCGTAATGGCAGGGGTTCCGATGGCACGCCTCGCCTCGTGGCTCGAACACACGAAAATTGTGCGAGCTATGCCTAACCTTGGGGCGGCTGTCGGCCAAAGTGCTACAGCATATTGTGTTTCACCTGATGTGACTCCCGCCGAGTACGCATCAGTAGACGAGTTCCTTTTGAGTATTGGACGAGTATGGCGGGTTCAGGACGAACGATTGGTAGATGCTGCGACCGCAGTCGCCGGTAGCGGGCCTGCGTATGTGTGTTGGCTTGCAGAGCAGATGGAGAGTGTGGCTCGTGAGCTCGGAATACCTGAACACGAAGGGGGAGATCTCGTGCTCCAAACTCTCAGAGCAACGTGCTCGTATCTGGAAAACTCACGTCAATCATTTTCGGAACTTCGGACTCGAGTAACCTCACCGGGTGGCACTACAGCGGCTGCACTGGCAGTACTCGATCAGGGCGCGGCTAGTGCGATTATGCAGGATGCGATTAGAGCTGCGTACGATCGCGCACGAGAGATGGGTCAATAATCTCATCTCCTTACAAATCCAATATTCCCCCTCCACTTTCTCGCTTCGGGTAGTTTTTACTGGAAACGCTCCTGCGCTACATGCTCTGGGTGGTGGAAGTGTAACTGCCCAATCTGCCTTGTTATTTTTGCTCTCTAACTTTCACCTCAAGCGATTTTCGGTCGTTTCCGATAGCTCTTATATCGGCGGTAGCAGTACCTGAAAGCCGCAAGCGTCAAGAGAAATACTTGGCTAAAAGTGCACCGATAGAGAACGTTAAGGATATAGGACGCTATGTACGGGAAAAACCCACATGCCACGTATCAAGCTGTTCAAGTAACAACCACTGATCGCGGTCGGTTGCTCCTCATGATGTACGAGGGTGCTATCAAATTCCTCAAGCAGGCCAAGGCTGGTCTCGAGGATAACGACATAGCAAAGTTCTGTCGGTTCCTCAGTAAGGGACAAGCGATCATCGCAGAACTCATGAATACACTCGATTTCGAGAAGGGCGGCACGATAGCTCGCGATCTCGATAGGCTCTACGATTTCATGCTTTTCTATCTGACAGAGGCTAACCTCTATCGCGATGCCGAGCGTATCGGCAAGGTAATCTCGTTGGTAGATACGATCTACTCGGCATACAAGGAGATTATCGAGGGCACCAAAAGTGATCAGCCGCTCTCATCTGCAGAGGACGCCGAGAAGCTCGGAGAGGCTATCCGGCGGGTGCAGATATCTCTGTAATTGGTGACAGGCCAATCGCCAGCGCACTTGTGTGTCATTGGACCTCCTGAAGAGGGGGCGTGACAGGCTCGGCAGGTGACAACGTCTCGCATCCGATTTCACGAGGAGTTCGTAAGGACGGTCAGCGCTTCTCGATGACCGTCGTATGGCCCTCTTATTAGACCGACTCCGATGGCGGCTTCTCGGCCGCATTTCCCCCCATCTCTTATTTCCGCAGCGCTCGCCGCTACTACTGCATCCAAAGCTTTGCGTATCCTCGTACCCGTCGAGCGCGAAATGCCCTTGGCGTTCCTGGAGAATAGCCTCCTGGTAACGCTTTAGCCCAGTAATTCCAGGCTGGTAGGGACGTTGACTCAGTACGATGACCGCTTTTGATAACGTAGTAACGGAATGCAGAGATGAGGCGTCGCCGAGGTGCGAACGCTGGTCCAAAGGACAGTAATCGATGAGCAATTTGACGAAACTTGCGGAACAGATGCGGAAAGACTGGGATCGACGTGTTAGTCACGACTATCGGTTCTGGATGAGTGATGGTTACCAGGACGATACGCAGATGTGGTCCACGGGAGAACGTGATTTCGCCATCATTAGTGAAGGGATCCCGTGTGGAGAGAGCCGCACTGCCCTTGAAATTGGCTGCGGCGTAGGCCGAATGCTTCGCGCAGCCTCGAAGCAGTTTAGTCGCGTCGTTGGTCTCGATGTATCACAACGTGCTATCGACAAGGCGCGTGAGTTAATCGGCCCTCAGCCCCGGATCGAGCTGGTGGTGGGCTCGGGATTTGATCTTCAGCCCGTCGAGACGGGCTCAGTCGATTTTGTGTGGAGCTATGCTGCCTTGACCAGTATGCCCACCACGGTAATTGCCTCCTACCTGATCGAGATGAAGCGTGTGTTGAAGCCGACTGGAGCGGTACGACTTCAGGTATATCTCGGACAGCACATGGGAGTATCGGAAAGTGATACCCTTCACCTGAGATGCTACAGCCGTGAGAATTTTGGCGCTGCGGTGGAGCGAGCTGGGTTGCACATGGTTGCGTCGAAAGAGCTGATTTTGCCGATACCGGTATCGTTCAAGGAATGTGGTGTCGAGGCGATAATTGTAACGCTCGAGCCAGTCGACCAGGCTGCCCAGTCGGTCGAAAAGATCGCAGAGGCGCTACTTCCCGAAGGAGAGTCTGATACTACGGCTGAGCATGCTCCGCTCGACCTCGAGGCGTGGATGACCCTGAAATATGCAGAGGAGCTCGCCGACGCAGGAGAGCATAGGAGAGCACGCCAGGCGCTCGATTACGTGGCCGCCCATTGTCGTAGCACAACCATCGATATTAGCGACATTTTGGAGAGAATATTGAGCAAAACTCGGGGTGAGGAATCGCCTTCTACAAAGGCAGAACCGATTCGATTTGCGGGAGATGCGCTAGTGTTCGAACAAAACATGAGAGTCGTTCAAGACCGTTTCCCTGAACTGCATGCGCGCATAGTGCAGACCGCTGAAGGCGAGGAGCAGGGCATCGAGCTCCGGCAGACAACGCAGGGGCCGGCTATCTGGCGTCGCGGGACGTGTCTCGATCACGCTGACAAGCCGGTCGCTGCTGCCGAAACATGGGTAGGGCGCTCGTTGAGAGAGCCAAGACTCGAGAAGGCGGCAGGGATCCTCCTGGTCGGGTTCGGTTCAGGTTACCACGTCGAGAAGTTTCTCGAGAAATCCCAGATTCCTGTCTCGTGCGTAGAGCCGAGCATGGCAACGCTGCGTACGGCACTCTCTGGACGAGACCTTCGAGATGTTCTTTCGAAGATTCGCTCCCTCCAAGTAGGTACGCCACCCGAAGGGCTCACGATAGATGTCGGAATGGAGTTGGTGGTGAGGCCGCAAAACGCCGTTCTTGATGCCAAGCTCGTAGAGCAGTGGAAAGGAGCTTTCTACGGAAAGCGGGGTCTTTCGGCGCTCCATCCGAAAATCGGCGTCTTAGGGCCAATTCAAGGAGGCACGATACCGACCGGACTTTACACGTACAATGCGTTGCTGCGCTCGGGGCAGCGCACGCGACGTCTCGACATGAGCGGATTCAATGAAGGCTTCAATCTCGTGGATCAATTCCTGTCCGCAGACCTCCGAAAAGGAGTGATGCGAAACACGTACGTGGAAATGCTTTCTCAGCTGCTCTTGGAAAGCTTCACCGAGAAGCCGGTCGATATCCTCATCTGTATGGCTCAAGCTCCAATTACACCACGGGTGTTGACAGAGCTCCGTCGCCGAGGGGTCATCACCGTGCTGTGGTTCGTCGAGGATTATCTACGCTTCACGTATTGGCGTGAGATGGCGCAGTTCTACGACTTCATCTTCACTATCCAGAAGGGAGAGTGCCTCGATGTCATCAAGAAGGCCGGGGCAGGCGAGGTGCACTATCTGCCTACGGCATGCGATCCTTACCTCCACGTTCCCATGCAGCTGAGTGCGGAAGACCGAGAGAAGTGGGGATCGCCTGTGTCCTTCGTGGGTGCCGGCTATCACAACAGACAACAGATGTTCGCTTCGCTCGCCAGTTACCCATTCAAAATTTGGGGTAGCGAATGGCCGCTCTGTAAGCCGTTCGATCGGATGGTGCAGGAGGAGTCTCGTCGTATCGCTCCAGAGGAGTACGTAAAGATCTTCAACGCATCGGATGTCAATCTCAATCTGCATTCGAGTATGGAGCGAGATGGTGTGGAGCCGAATGGAGACTTCCTCAATCCTCGCACTTTCGAGCTTGCGAGCTGTGGAGCATTTCAACTCGTGGACAAACGAGTTCTGCTGCCAGAGGCTTTCGATGTGGGAACTGAGATAGTTACCTTTGACGACCTACCTGATCTGAAGCAGAAAATAGATTATTACCTCGCGCATCCCGAGGAGCGTCAAGAGGTCAATAGGAAAGCTCGTGCGCGAGTTTTACGAGATCACACCTACGACAAACGTCTCGAGCAGATGTTAGCGGTCATCTACGCTTCGAAGTACGAACAGTTGAGGGCTCGAGAAGACGCGAGCCCCTGGACCAAGATGGAAAAGCGTAGTGAGAAGTTTCCAGAGCTGCAAAAGCGCTGTCAGGTAGCAGCGGCGCGAGGAGAGGAAGCTACGCTTGATGCTCTTATCTCCGACATAGTGACAGGCAATGGCAAACTCAGCGAAACCGAGCAAAAGCTTTTGTTTCTCTTTCACATTCGCAAGCAGATTATCCGCATGACGAAGGAAGAGGCTGGCTTGAAAGGACAATAATATGAAGAAGCGTCATTCGCACAAGAAGAAAATCCTTCTCGTCAACATTACCCGTCTGGGGGATATGTTACAGGCTACTCCGACCATCGCCGGTATGAAGGCAGAGAATCCCGATTGCCATATCACGGTGCTGGTAGAGAAGCAGTTTGCCGAGGTGTGCTCGGTTATCCCTCATATCGACGAGGTAGTGGGGATCGATCTCGGTTTTACGTGCCGTTCGATAGCCCGGGAACAAGATGGAATCATCGATGCCTTCGAGTACGTAACTGAGATTGTCGAAGACCTGAGGAAGCAGAACTTCGACTACTGCCTCAATATGTCGTCCTCGGCCTATACAGCGCTCTTACTCAATTTGATTGGAATCACGCGCAATGGCGGATGGACTTCTGACGAGGAGGGATATCGTGTCATCGAGTCGGAATGGGCGCGGTTATTTGCAACTTCTGTCTTCCATCAAAATAGACATTTTAATTCGCTCAACCTGGTAGACATATTCAGGTGTTCGGCAGATGTGGAAGAGCATCCGCGCAAACTGCTCATTAACGTTGAGCCGAAAGCACGAGACTATTGCGAAGCTTTGATTCGAGACGCAGGATTCACGAATACTGGCCCGTTGATTGCGCTCCAGGCTGGAGCGAGCCAAGGTAAGCGACAGTGGGATCCGCAAAAGTTTGTGCAGCTCGCCAAGATATTGGTCGACGAGCACAACGCCCGTGTCATGCTGACAGGATCTGTCAAGGAATCGCACATTCTCGACCCGATTGTCGCAGGCTGTGCCTCTCCCAATGTGGTTTCCTTCGCGGGCAAGACCTCTGTTCCTCAGCTGGCTGCCCTAGTTGAGCGCGCGGAGATACTGGTCACCGGCGACACCGGAACCATGCACATGGCGGTCGCCGTCGATACCCCAGTCGTAGCGATGTTTTTGGCCTCGGCTTTTGGCTTCGAGACCGGCCCCTACAGCGAGGGTAATCTGGTGCTCCAGCCCGTCATAGGATGTGGGCCGTGCAATCCGAACAAGTCGTGTGCTCGACCGGATTGCCACGAGAATATTACTCCGGAGCTGATGGCCCACCTGACCATTCAACGTCTTGCTGGCGATGTTACGTCGGTGTCGGGTGAGTTGGCCGATCCCCGCAGCGTCATAGTTTATCGCTCGTGCTTCGATGAGCGAGGTTTTTGTGACCTTACTCCGATAAACCAACCGAGTAGTGATCTCTTCACGCGGTACCGTAGCGCGTACCGTAAGTTGTGGCTCGACGAGCTGGGAGGATATGAAGCGTCGGTTGAGCCTAAAGGGAGTTCGGCGCTCAAGATTGTAGAACCTCATGTACAAGGCATCGAGAAGATAGTCGCGTGCGCGGAGAAAGGGCAGGGGCTCATTAATGAGCTCGTACGCCTCGTGAGGGATGTTTCATCGCCTGCCATGCAACTCGGTGTCATAAATAAGGCGCTGAGTGAATTAGATAGGGATATCGAGGAGTTGGGCTTTCACTACGGGTCTCTCGGGCCTCTTTCGCGAATGTTTGTATTCGCCAAGGAAAATTTACAGGGATCCGATGCTCTCGACCTTGCATCTCAAATGAACAGAGTCTACCAGGACCTAGAGAGACGGTGCAGAAAGTTCGAAACTTACTACATCGGTTCGTGACGAGGACGGCGGGCCAAGGCGGGGTTTGACGGAAAGTATAAGGCACCTAACACAGGTTTTCTGAGGAATAGGAGTGACTATGTTGAAAGTAAGGATTAACGGCGAATTCACCGATATCGATGCGTCCGAAGTAGCACGCTTCGCAGATCTGGTCGAGCTGATCAAAGCCTCGATAGACCCTGAGCACATGATCACTTTTATTCAGATCGATGGCCGTGAGTTGACGGACGACGAATGGGTCAAGAGCGTGGCTCAGATTTCTGGAGATGTGCTCGACGTAAAGACGGGTAACCCAGAGGAGTATGTCGCGGACCGTATACAGGACGCCTCCACAGTAGTGCGCTCTTGCTTTCTCGAGTTCAGAGATGCTCGAAAGGGCTTCCAAGACGGAGATATGCAGGCTGGTAATAAGCGCCTAAAAGTAGCGGTAGACACCCTACGTGCCTTCTTCGAATGGTACGGGACTCTCTTGCAGCTCGTTCCTGATAGGAAGCGTGATAAGCTCGATATCTCGCCGCAAGTTCAGGATATCTCGGAGACCTGCAAAAAGATCTGTCAGCAACAGCTGTATCAGTCGTGGTGGGCGCTCGGCGAGAGCCTAGAAAAGGACCTCGAGCCAAAGCTGGACAAGCTGGAAGATGTATGTCGCCGCGTGGCGCGAGATATTCAGATGCCGTCGGCATCTGCGTAGCACGGAATTGAAGGCACATCTTGGCGGCCGGGTGACGTTCTCACGTTGCCCGGCCTTTCGTATTTTGGCTCGCCGTGGAAACGAGTGGGGGTGTAGTTCGCCGCTTAAGCAAGAGCTACCCCAAGAAGGGGAAACACAAAAAGAACAGGGCTACGGAGATAGTGGGAAGCGTAGGCCACCTGGTAAGTGCCGCATGTTGCTGGCCCGGTGTGAAGCCCTCGAAGGACCACAAAGGAGAGCAGAGCGGAATGAAGGATGAAGAAACGAAAAAACGAGAAAAAACCGGAAAACCGAAAAAAACAGGGGGGATAAAAGCAATCGCTTTTCCCAAACGTAAAAGTCCTGGTTAACCTTTTACAACTTCATTCCCTCTGCTCAAGCAAGGTCTTCCTTGCGTCAGCAGATTGATTCGTCGCTTACCCTGCAATTGTCTCTCTTATAGGTAGATGTCGGCAGCCACAGAAAAGGTCTGAATTTATTTCTCGCAGGTCAAAATAACGTTTCCTTCCCAAGGCGGGCTCCTCCCCAACAAATTTTTGGGGCTAATGACAAGCGCCTCGCATCATAACCACTAATCCCCTCATAGGAGAGGTACGGGAATTATTATGAAGTCTGACTGCAGCGATAACAGCTTGCCCCTAGAGGGCTCCGCACAAGCGGCTAACCCCTTGGTGTCAACAAAGGTTGGCTTCTTTTCGCCGTGGAATCAGATGTGCGGGTTAGCAACCTACGGACGTTTCCTCGTCGAGCAGTTTCTCTCACGCGATATCGTCGTATTAGCGGAGCGTGTCCCCGAAACCACCAGAGAGGACGAGCCGTTCGTTAGGCGTTGCTGGACTCGCGCAGGTGCTAGTGAAAGCACGGCAAATTATTCGGATCTCAAGGATACCATTATTCGGGAAAGAATCGGGATTCTTCACCTTAACTGCCAAGCCCGATTCTTTGTTCAGCCGGCCTTCGGCGTATTCCTTGATGAGATTCGAGCACGCGGTACGAAGGTAGTAGTACAAATACATAATTTATTCACGTCATCAGCGGACCTGCGTTTGCTGATAGCACATGCGGACAAAGTTTTGGTTCATACCCCTGAGAATCGACTCGAGGCGATAGCAAACGGCTGTATGCCTGAATGTGTCGAAGTTGTTTCTCATGGTGTGGTCGTTCGGAACCCAGAGCCCGGAGAAACGAAGCGCTCATTGAGGAGTAAACTCGGGCTTTGTCAGGACAAGCCGATTCTGACGGCATTTGGCTTTCTCCAGCCTCACAAAGGAATGGAGGCAGTCATAGAAGCGGTTCTGCATCTGAAGCAGAAGGGAATTGCAGCTCAAGGAGTCATTGTAGGTCAGACTCGCTCCGATGATCCCCACAGCCATGCCTATGCGCAGGCTCTTCAATCCCTCGTGCGCGCTAACGGGCTGAGCGACACTGTCGATTTTGTTACGAACTTCGTTACGGATGAACAGGTAGGCGAGTACCTTGCAGCGTCGGACCTGGTAATCATGAATTACCGCTCACAGCACTTCGAAGCTTCGGGCGCATGCGCCTTGGCGCTGGGTGCCGGTTCTATCGTGATGACCTCGCTCGCTCCGGCGATGATGGCCTTGGGTGATGCCGTTTGGCACATCACAGCCGGATATAGTCCTGGCTTAGCCGCCGAATTGATTCTTGGAAATACGCAGCTTCGCGAGGAGCTCGGCCGCAATGCCCGTGAATACAGCGAACGTCATTCCTGGCCACGTATCGCCGATCGCATAACTGATATCTACCGATCGCTCGGTTTCTCTCTAGCTCCTCGAGAGCTGGGGGAGAGAGCGCACAGTAAGGAGAAGACCGTGACAAATAACGCAAACACACCATCCAGAAAGATCCGAGTGTTGATGCAGAATCGCCCGACCACTTTTACGCAGAGAGGAGGAGACACCGTAGTCCTCGAAAAACTGCGGGATGGATTGGTCGCTCGAGGGTGGGATGTCACCGTTGATGTCGGTGCCACGCAGGATCCCAAGCACTTCGACCTAGTGCACCTGTTTAACTTTGCAACCGTAGATTACACGCGTGAGCTGGCCCAGAGAGCGCATCGTGCGGGGGTTCCATACGTGGTGACCACGCTCTACGAAGACCTTCCCGAGTTCCACAATCAGTCGCACGTCGTTGCATCTCGACTCGTCGAATACGTGCAGCGGGGACAAAACAAAGAGTGGTGGCAGAGCGCTTGCATCGATCACAGTGTGGCTTCAAAGGCGGCTCGTTTTCAGTGTGACTGGGCAGCGCTCAACGCGGCCGCACTCTTCCCTAATGGGGCGGGAGAAGCGAGAGCGCTCCGGCGCGATTATCCCGGGGTGAAAAATGTCGCCGAGGTTCCGCTCGGGCACGAGGTGGGAGCCATTTCGACCTCGGAAGCTTTCGAGAGGGAATATGGGGTCAAAGACTTCGTGTTGTGTGTCGGCCGCATCGAAAGTCGTAAGAACCAGTTGATGCTACTAAAGGCTCTGGAGGACAGTGATCTGACGGTGGTGCTCGCAGCGGGCGGCTTCTCGTATCAACCGGAGTACGATCATGCTGTCAGATCTTTCAAGCGTAGAGGTAGGACCCTCATTCTCGACCGTCTGTCGCCCGAGATGCTCGCTTCGGCATACGCCGCTGCGCGCGTACATATTCTCCCAAGCTGGTATGAGCTTCCGGGCTTGGTTTCGCTAGAGGCTGCTGCTCATGGCAAGAACATCGTCGTGACTCGTACTGGCACAACGGCCGACTACGTCGGTGACAAGGCCTTTTACTGCCTCCCGGGTAGCGAGGACTCGATCGCTTCCGCTGTGATGGCAGCGTACTACGCGCCGGCGAAACCCGGCTTGGTTGACATGGCACGTTCGCACACGTGGCAGAAGGCTGTTGATTCCACGGTTGCGGCTTATGAGCGAGTTCTCGGAATCTCGTCGCAAGATGCGAGTCCAAAAGTCACGGGAGTCTATGACATGAGCATGAATCCGGGTGAGTTTCAGGATAGTCTCGAGGCAGGTGAGCTTGCCGCCAAGAATATGGAGTTCGATCTAGCCCTTGAGCTTCTCCGTAAAGCTGAAAAGATGGATCCTCGCTCCGTCCGCGTCCTCAAAGGGATAGGGGCAGTGTACCTGGCGCAATCCAAGATAGACGATGCCAGAGTCATGTTCGAGCGAGCCTTGGCAGTGGATCCTCGTGATCCCAAGGTGCTTACTGGTCGAGGAATGTGTGAGCTGGCGGATCGTAAGCACTCGGAGGCCGTTCCGTACCTCCGGAATGCGTTGAATGTCGCTCCAGACCACATCGTTGCTCTGCACCAGTTCATGGAGTGTGCATATAGATTAGGGTCCCTTGATGAGTTGAGGCAGGTTCTCGAGCGATATCTCGCTGTAAAACCAGAGGACCAGGAGATTCGTTACTGTTATGCGGGCTGTCTCTTCAAGCAGGGACGCTTCGTACAAGCGGGCGACGAGCTTGCGAAGGTTTTGAAAGCTATGCCGCTTCATGGGGCTGCTTTAGAGCTGCGCAAACTCCTCGACGAGCATCGGCCGGAGATGGAGATGACCGAGACACCCGGAGAACAGAGCCCCAACGTGGAAGTTGCCAAGGAGGTTGCTTCTGCAGCGACCATGCGGGAGGCCGAGTCAGAGACCCACGCAAAGCTTACCAATCCGCTCCAGCAATCACTGGCGGAGCTTTCCCAGAGGATCACCGAATGGAAGGTAAGCGGCGAGAGTCCACAAGAACAGACGCAAGTAAGGCAGAGCGAGAGCGTCACATTTCCCGCTGTGCCATCACCGATCGCTGCATCGCCGACATCGATGCCTCTCGCATCCCCCACGCATGCAGGAAGCAGTTACGTGGAAGGTATGTTGGAAAAGGTAGAGGATCTCAAGCGGCAACGTCTGTTCGAGCAGGCCAAGGCGGAACTGGATAAGGTGCCAGCGTCGATCGGCATGAGTTCGCCACAAGGCCAGCGGGCAAAGTGCCTCGAAGCGGAGTTTTTGGTGCTGGAGGGTGACCTCGCAGGCGCGGCCGCACTGTACGAACAGATCCTCGAAGCGAACCCCGCATGCGCCAGAGCGTTGTGTGGAAAGGGTGCTCTTGTCGCGGATGCCCAGCAATGGCCTAGCGCAAAGGCTCTTTTTGAGGAGGCCTTGCGGGCAGAGCCAGGATACGACGTGGCGCTCGCTGGTTTGGGGCTGTGTGCCATGGTGGGAAATCAGGAAGAGACGGCTTTTAATCTCTTCATGCAAGCGGCTCGGAAAAACCCCGAAAACCACAGAGCTATATTTGGAGTTCTACAGATCGGGTATCCGCTGCAGCGCTTCAGTGAGATAGAAGACCTGCTCAATGCATATCTGGAACTGCATCCAGCCAGCATAGACATGCTCTACTCGCTTGCCGGAGTCCTGTTCAAGCAAGGCAAAGTTTCACAGGCTCGACTCGAAGTGGAGAAGATCCTCCTCTTCGAGCCGCAAAACGAACGCGCGCTGGAGCTGCAGAAGATCATTCACGAGAAACAGTGCATCGCAAATCCCATGATGTGATCAGTCATTCGCGACTGTCGCCTCTTAGTTGCGTGGTTCAAATCTTCAGTAGCCGTAGCTGCCGAGAAATGACCGGCAGCACGGCGATTTGAAACGGCTTGCGCTGTCGTGCGGTCTCGTTGACATCGTGCATCGTCGAACGAATTGCTTCGAATCCTTCTGATGCATGGAGAGCCTTTTGTACACCATCCGTGGTCGTGGCGGACTTGGCTAGTAATTGACCCGTGATGAGTGAGATGTTGCGCCTGATCTCTTGGTATGAACCGCTGACTAATTCCTGTTCCCATTTGTTGGTCGCTTCGATCATCGATTGAAACTTGAACAAGTTGTTCACCCCGAGGTCGTCGAAAACCTGAGAAAAGACCGAAGCCACGGTTTGAACATCCTGTTGGAACTCACGCGCCGCCCAAACGATCTCAAGGACTGGCAAAATACGGCGATATAACGAAAATAATACTGCTTCCTCGTTTGAGGCTCCAAGTTGTCTGTACTGCTCAACCCTTCGCTCAAATCGAACGAGCTCTTCTCCTGAGAATACGCGGACGGCGTGTTGCGCCAGCGTATCAAAGGCGTCCGAGTAGAGCTTCACCATCTCCCCGAGAGAAAGGGAGGAGCCGTGGTAGTGAAGGAGCCATTCCGACGCCTCTCGTAACGCTACTCCTATTTCGAGCCACAATTGCGTGAAATCCGCACACCCATCCGTGGTGTCAAGTCGCCGTATCTGGTCTCGCAATAGATCTGTGTTGAGGATCCGATCGGCGGCCAGTAAACACTTCATGACGGTCGAAACAGGCGCACCTCGCATGCTCACGACAGAATTTACATACGAGATACCGACTGCCGGCAAAAGAGAGTTCACCACCTCACTCGCTACGATGTCTGTTTTTAGTGGATGAGAGAGTACGGGCTCTCGGAAGTCTCTTTGGATCTTCCGCGGAAAGTAGTTAAGGAGGAACGGAACGAGATTGTCGTCCGAACACAGAGCCGACGACCGTAGCTCCTCCTTGATCCACATCTTGACCGCGGCGCTACAGAGCGCCAACTCCGGTCTGCACAACCCGATCTTGTTTTGCGAGCGCTGGTCGAGTTCCGATTCATCGGGTAGGTTGTCACGCTGTCTGTCGAGATATCCCAATCGATCCATCAATCGAATCAGAAGCCTGTACTCTTCAGTCGTTGTTTTCGAGCGCAGTTGGGAGATCGACAACATCAAGGCCTGATCTGTGTTGTGGCGAAGCACGGCGTTCACCACCTCCTGATCGATCTCCTTGAGAAGGGCGTTCCTCTTGGATAGTGGCAGAGTGCCGCTTTGCATCAGAGGCGCGAGCAGGAGTTTGAGGTTTACTTCGTGATCGGAGAGATCTACTCCGCCGGAATTGTCGATCGCATCGGTATTTATTCGGCCGCCGCGAAGTGAAAACTCCACTCGAGCTCTCTGCGTGAATCCAAGGTTTCCCCCCTCTCCAACCACTCGCGCACGGAGTTGTTCGGCGTTGATGCGGACCCGATCGTTAGTTCCATCGTTGACATCACTGTGTGACTCCGTTTTTGCTTTGACGTAGGTTCCGATTCCTCCGTTCCACAGAAGATCTACCTTTGCTGCAAGCACCAAGGTCACCAGGGTCTCTCCATCGACGATAGTGGGCACGTCTTCCCGAATAGAGAGCGCAGATCTCATTTCCGGGGTCAGGTGTATCTCTTTGTCGAGTCGACTGAATACTCCGCCGCCCTTCGAGATCAGTGATGGAGCGTAATCCGACCACTGAGAGCGTGGTAGATTGAAGAGTCGTGTGCGCTCTTCGAAAGAAAGCTCAGGATCTGGAGATGGATCAATGAAGACGTGCTTGTGATTAAAGGCGCCAATCAACGCCATTTTACGGCTCGACAGCAAGCCGTTTCCAAATACGTCGCCAGACATGTCTCCGATACCGATCACCGAAAAGGGGTGGGTTTCATAATCGATGCCAAGGTCCCGGAAGTGTCGACAGACGCACTCCCATCCACCTCTGGCGGTGATGCCGTATTTCTTGTGGTCATAGCCGGCAGAGCCACCAGACGCGAACGCGTCACTCAACCAGAACCGGAATTCGCTCTGAGCGATGGAGTTCGCCACATCGCTGAAGGTTGCGGTTCCCTTGTCGGCGGCAACCACGAAATATGGATCGGGTTCGTCATATACGATCGTTTTGGCTGGGTGGATGACTACTCCGTCGGTAGTATTGTCGGCGAGTGTTAGCAAAGCCGAGATGTATTCCCGATAGCTACTTTCAACAGCCGCCCCCAACGAGTCGCCCTCTTTAACCGGGGTTTTCATGACGAATCCACCCTTGGCACCGCTTGGTACGATGATCACATTCTTGATCTTTTGGGTCTTCATCAGCCCCAAGACCTCGGAGCGATAATCATCGAGGCGCTCACTCCAGCGAATCCCACCCCGGGCAACTCGAGCGCTACGGAGATGCGTGCCCTCGATGCGGGGGGAGAATACGAAGATCTCGAAGAGTGGTCGGGGATGCGGCATCAACTCCACCTCTCCCGAGCGCAGCTTGAAGGCGATCGTATCAGTTCTCGAGTAGAAATTCGTTCTCACAGTACTACGTAGTAGAGAAGCGATCGCTTTGAGCACTCTGTCGTGGCTGATATCCGGAACCTTTCGGAGCGCCTCGGTCAATACTTCCTCTTCGCGAGCTATCGCGACTTTACGTTCGTCGAGAGCGAGGCCCGACTCTGGATTGAACTTTACATCGAAGATGCGACACACGGCAGCAGCCACGCCAGGAGCAAACGCGAGCGCCTCCCACATGGACCGCTTTGTCGTGAATTTATTGACTTGCCACAGCAGCGCACAATACGCCCGAAGAAGTGAGATCTGGCGAGTTGAGAGCGAAGCTTTGCGCAGAAGAAGGTTCAGTATGTCGTTGTGAGCCTCCCCGCGCATGACGGCAGTCAATCCAGGAGAGACCGACGAGTTGAACGCAGCCTGTTCGAGGATCTCTCCATCGTATGTGCGTGTCTCCAGCTTCAAGAGATACACAGTGCCGTGTGGGATTCTGCAGTTGTAGGAGTTTGCGCTCCGTACTTCGAGGCCGACATTTTCAAGGATTGGAATCGCGCTGCTAATAGAAAGATCGGGGCTAAGGGAAAAAATGGATACTATTGACGAGCCGCTTGTAGAGGCAGGAGTATAAAGCGATACACCGGTAGGATTCTGCACTGAGATACGCGCCAAAACCTTGAGGTCGGCCAGCGCTTCGAATGTGTCGGTCGCCACCTGATAGTCCTCTGGGAAGACTCGCAGGGAATGGAAAGGAAGGCCGATGCCGGCCTCGGTAATCAGCTCTTCGAGTTGGTGTTCCCAAGTCAGTGTTGCTTGAGAGATCGCCTTCGCCAATGCGTTGCTAGGAACCGACCCGTCATGATTCTCCGGTAACGGAGTGCTTATGTAGAGCCGCAGCTGACGACGTTTGCTGGAATCGAGGTGTACTTCGCTCGAATGCTCATCGGCTCCGAGTGTATGCTCTATGCGCTTTTGAATTTCGGCTCGAACGCGAGCGCTGTAACGTTCAGGCGGAAGGACCACCATCGTAAAGGCTCTGCGGCGCAATTCGTCGATTGAGGTGTGAGAGCGCGTGACTTCTCGACTGAAGACTCCAAGCGCCAGGTTGATGTATGCGCGAAGCTCTGCGAGTGACGCGCACAGTGCGTCATCGGTGGGCATGTTGTCCACGACTTCGACCATGTACTTGTAATCGTGCGATCCCGGTAGGGTCGCCGTGTCTTCGTCGAGAATGCGAGTAACCTTCCGGCGCACGAAGGGGATGTCTTGCGCCTCTTTGGCCCAAGCCTTCGAAGTTAAATATCCGCAGAGGGAAAGGATGTGGTTAGAATCACGGGATGTGCGAACGAGTAGGTGAATTAGAGTTGCAGGCCGGTGCACCGCTGAACAGTGTCGAAGCTTTCGAATAGAGAGGTCGAGGTGAGTGCCTTCCAGTGCCCCGATATCTTCGTGTACTTCTCGCAGGATTTCATCCCGATACGCGCCGGCTACTCGCCAGAGCCCGAGAGATTCTTCGGGCACAGCCTTTACTGATTTCTCGAACAGGGCTGTTCCGAGAAGAAAGAAGCTCCCATCTACCAACCATGAGAGAAGATCCGACGCCTCTTGGGAGTCGATCGTTCCGAACTCGGCGGCCAACTTTGGCATCCTTATCGATTCGGTCCATCTCGCGATGAAGGACGACATCGGCTCGAAATCCTGCACCACGCACTTGAGAACCTCTACAGTTTCAGAGAGGCGCGGTAGAAGGGTCGTGACGGCTTCCTGGCAAGCTGGATCGATATCTACGTAAGAGAGGGCGACGGTTGTTCCTTTGTATACAAGGATTGGGTGAAGGAACGCGTTAACGCGGACCTGTGCGTCGGATAGACGTTCGGCGATCGAACTGACGATAAAAGGGCAGTCGTCGAGGGCGGTAAACAGCGAAAGGTCGCCACCGTCGTGCCTCACTGAGACAGCCACCCGGTCGGAAGAACCGGCCATGGTCTCGATCGTCTCCAGGCATCCCTTCACGATTGCGGCTACCTGGGCGGTGGAGCGCGAAACGAGGAACTCGTGTGGGGCACGAGCGAAGAGTCTGAGAAGAAAATCCTTTAATGAGATGCCAACGCGAGTGGTTTGTGGGACTCGAAACTGCTCGAAGCTCGAGCGCTGTTGGGGGCTAAGACATTTGTCTATCTCAGAGATGAATTGATCAGTGAATACTTGGGCGCTTACGTCATTCATGCGGTGTCCGTTTCAGGGTCTAGGCTCAATTCGCCAACTGGAATTCGAGCTCTCTTTAGATCCGCAACCTCAGGACTCGGGAATCAAGCCACCGCACGTCGAGCTGCGTCATCTGGACTACACAGTATAGCCTTAGGCAGCAGACGTGAGCACGGGGATATTGATTCAGTAAGAAAATTTAGCAGCTTATGAGCGCGCGGCTAAACTGCGTGTTGCTAGTCAAAACGCACCCGTTGTGAGTTTTTAATCCCCTATTTTTCATTTGTCAGCAATTCCGCCCCAAATCGTACAGATACGCGGTACGGGGTCGATACAGTATGTAGCAGAAAAGGATGTGGTCGCAGCTTGGCTATGTAAATGGCTATGTGATTCAAAGCAGACGACGCAGTCTGCAGGGACCACGGCAGTAACTGGAAGGAGATAGCCAGATTAAGGAATGGACCACGGTGGCACGCTGTTATTGTAATAGTATCAGCTGGTTACCGTTCTGACAGTGAGGTTAGTAGTATGAGTGGCTTCTCATTTGATCCCTCGGGTTCACCACGGCGAACCCCATTTAAGCGCTTGGCATCGGCGCAGGTTGGGGGGGCTGGTGCACCATCGAACGGGGAGGCGAGCCCGGCTCCGCCTGCTCGGGAAATATTTAATGAATTCAGCAGTCCAGCCTCTGATGGGGTGGCCGAGCACGGTGCCTCCGAGAGGGTCGCGCTGAGAGCTTTGGAGTCTGCAGTCGACAGCCTGTCTGAGTCCTCAAAGGCACTTGAGCACATCACGAGCCCGGCCCAAGAGGTCGAGCAGGCCAACAGTGATGCTGCAGATGTAAGTGTTAAGGATGTGGATGCGGCTGCGCAGCTCGCAGGCGAGCTCTATGGTCGAATACGGGAGAATGACCAGACCGCACGTGAGGCGCACGCTACCAAGCGGTTGCGGGAATCGGTTCATCGCTTTCTTTCCTGAGGGTGTGTCGGCGTTCGCCTCAGGAAGTGTGGCAACGCCCCTCCCTGGTGCAAAAGTGTTCCCTGAATTGTGCTCTCCGAACGGCCCCTCGGAGGAGGGGCCGCCGGCTTCTCTTCAGAGCCGGCTTCAATTCCCATTACATTCCAGAGTGTTTGAATTTGTTCACTATTTCGGGACTCCTGGTACCCGAGCCGGCTTGCGTTCTTAGCAATAACCCCGTGAGCATGCTCGTCAACGCGCAGCTACTGTGCAGGAACTTAGCGCTCCAGATAAACGTCTTCACCAACGACTAGGCTCGCGTGCACCAGCACGTTCGTAGGGCGACAGCCGGAGTGCATGGGGTTTTGTCGATCTCGCCGGCCGATATTTGTAAGCCGTCCTTGGATGTGGTAATTCCAGCTGATTCTTCAAAGCGCCCGTCCAAGATGTAGGTGAGATTAGTTTCTATGGTCGCATTCCGTTACAAGCACGTTTGCCTCGAATCGATGGCGATAACCGTTCCCCCTCACGAGTTGACCTCGGCGGAGGTTGAGGACCGGTTGGCCGGAGTCTACCAAAAGCTCGGAATTCCCTTTGGTACTTTAGAGCGCCTGACAGGAATAAGCTCTCGCCTCCTGTGGGATCTCAATGACCGACCAAGCACGTTGGGTACCGAAGTTGCCAGGGATGCGATCGACAAATCCGGTCTTCCCGATAGCGAGATCCGCGCGCTCTTGAGTTGCTCGGTCACACGCGACTATTTCGAACCCGCAACGGGATGCCTGATTCATCGCAACCTCGGTTTGGATGAAGGTGGAATCGCTCTCGATGTCAGCAATGCGTGTCTGGGTTTCATGGACGGAATCTTCTTCCTCTCCAACTTAATCGAAGCAGGGATGGTGAAGGCCGGAGTAGTCGTATCGGCTGAGCACACCCGCATTATCTTGGAGTCGACCTTCAAGAATCTGCTCACGAACGACAAAGAGTTCACACGGGATCAACTGCTGAAGATCCTGCCGACATTCACTATCGGTTCGGGAGCCGTAGCATACGTCCTGTGCCACGATAGTATCTCCAAGACGAAGCATCGCATTCTCGGCGGGGCTACCCGCTCTGCTACTCAACACAGCGACCTGTGCTGTGGAAATGTGGATTATCACCTCGTTGACGGTCCCGAGATGGGGCCGATTATGGAGACCGAGTCTTCGAAGCTCATCGCTGCGGCGGCTGTCCTTGGAGCTCGTACATGGTCCGACGCTTCGGAGGTGTTGGGTTGGAGCAAGAACGACGTCGACCACGTCTACTGTCACCAGGTGGGACGACAGGTTAACGAGGCTTTCTATAATACGCTCGGACTCGATTACTCGAAGGAATTCACGATTTATCAAAACCGAGGTAATCTTGTTTCGGCAGCTCTCCCGACGGCATTCGCAATCGGTTGTGAAGAAAAAGGTACCAAGAAAGGCGACAAGGTAGTGCTTACCGGATTCGGTTCCGGCTTGAATGCACTGTTCCTGGGTATCGAGTGGTAGGCCGAGAGGGGCAAAGCGTTGTCTGTTCAGGTGCTTCCATTTCAGTCGCGGTTCGTATCGGTAGCCGGCTACCGCATGCACTATGTGGACGAAGGCTGTGGGCCGGTCGTTTTACTCCTGCACGGTAATCCAACCTGGTGTTACCTGTACCGCAACGTCATTCGGGAATTGAAGGATTCTTTCCGTCTGATAGCACCGGATTTCTTGGGGATGGGGCTCTCTGACAGAACCCCCGGTAAGAGCTTCCGGGCCGTCGACCGTATCAATCAGCTCGAAGAGTTCGTCGATGCGCTCGGTCTCACCTCGTTCTCGCTCGTCATGCACGATTGGGGAGGTCCTCTCGGTACAGGATTCATGCTCAGAAAGCTCGATTGCGTCGAGCGTGTGATATATCTGAACACGACGCTCACCGAAACTGAGACACTCCCGTCGTTCATCAAAATCGCAGCAACTCCGGTGGTAGGAAAGTTCCTTACTCGCCATACGGCTTCGTTCGTTCGCTTGACTACATCGGTGGGCGTATATCGAAAGCTCACCCCTGATATCGCACGTGGTTATTTGTCGCCGTACACCACTCGACAACGCCGAGATGCGATCTGGGATTTCGTCGATGACATCCCTTTCAATAGCGATCATCCGACCTACACGCAGATGGTGCAGATCGCACAAGGTTTGCCAAAAATCGCAGAGAAGCCTGTCAAAATCATCTGGGGACTCCACGATCCGTGTTTTCACAGAGAGATGCTCAGTAAAGTAGCGGCGCATTTTCCGAAAGCCGAGATACTCGAAATTCCAGAGGCGTCGCATCTCGTTTTAGATGATGCTCCGCAGCTCGCCATCCCGGCGATTCGTGAGTTCCTCTCTCGACCACACGGTGCGACCTCCGCCACAGCTGGAGTGATTGCCGATATACCGGATCGTGAGCAGGGAAGTGCTCATGTGATGTACGAGCGCTTCGTCAAGCTTGCCGAAGAGATGCCTACAACGTCGGCGGTAATTAGCCCGCGTTGGGTACGAGATCCGATCAACGGGGGCTCGCTGCACTATTCACACACGACCTACGGCGAACTCATCAAACTGTGTAATCAGTATCAGCGTGGCTTGAACGACCTCGGATTGACTGCGGGAGATCGGGTGTTGATGCTAGTGACCCCGGGGGCCGATTTCCTCGCGCTGTCTTTGGCGGTGGCAGGTCGGGGGGCGACGCCGGTGTTCGTCGATCCGGGTATAGGCTTTGAGAAGCTCATCCGCTGCATCAAGGACATCGATCCTCACGTATTCATCGGTTCTCCACGGGCGCAGCTACTGAGGTTCCTCCGGCGTTCGCTCTTTCATCGAGTAAAGTTTTACGTGACTGCATCCGAGTGGGCGGTCTCTCGTGGATATTCGCTGGGGTATTTCAAGCGTTTTGCGAACGCTCCGATAGCTCCGGTGCAGCTCCCGATCCTGCGTCGAGACGGTTCGCTGAGAGCGACCGATGTCGCGTTGATAGCATTTACTTCTGGAGCCACAGGTACGCCCAAAGGGGTTGTATTTACGAACGCTATGCTCGCAGAGCAGTTGCGCATAATCAGCGATGTGCTCGGACAGGAGCCGGGGACGCGCGATCTCACTCTGTTACCGATTTTTTCGCTCTACAACGTGGCACTTGGGATAGCGAGTGTATTTCCAACCATGCCTCCAGGTAAGCCGTTGGGTCTCGATCCGGCTCACGTGATCAAGTTGGTCGGCGATTTAGCGATCCAATCTTCGTTCGGCTCTCCCTCGCTCTGGAACAAAATTGCGGAATACGCGCTGCGTACCGGAGCCACATTACCCACCGTCAAGCGTGTGTTCATGGCAGGAGCCGCTGTCCCTCAATCAACACTAGACCTCGTGAAACGCGTGATCCCGAACGGCGAAGCGTCTACTCCGTATGGAGCCACCGAGGCGCTTCCGATGACCTTCCTTACAGCGACGGATCTTATGAGCTATATCCGTAGCACCGCGCAAACTGGAGAGCTTGGAACTCTGGTGGGACCTGCGATTCCTGGGCTGGAGATACGAATCATAGAGAGCTCTTCGGAGCCTATCCGCTCGATCGAGGAGTGCAGAGTGCTCGGAGCCGGCGAGATCGGTGAGGTGATAGTTCGAGGCGGAAACGTAAGCCCAGAGTATGTGCATCGTCCTGATGCGAACAAGGTAGGGAAAATTCGCGACGGAGAGGGCTTCTGGCATCGCATGGGAGATCTCGGGTACCTAGATAGCCACGGTTCCCTGTATTACTGCGGGCGCAAGTCACATTCGGTGTATACAAGTGAGCGGGCTTACCACAGCGTTCCCGTCGAAGAGATATTCAATACGCTGCCGAAGGTTCGTCGTTCTGCTCTCGTAGGAGTACGGGGTGGTCGTGAGCCTGCCCTGGTTGTTGAGCCGTATCCTGAGCATTGGCCAGAGAACTCCGAGTTGGAGGAGTCCTTTCGTGCTGAGCTCAGGGCATTGGCCGACAAGAGTAATCTGACTAAAGGGATAGAGCTGTTTTTCTTCCACAGATCCTTCCCGGTGGACGCGCGACACAACGCCAAGATATTCCGAGACCAGCTCGGAGATTGGGCAGACAAGCTTCTGCTCATGAAGCGAGCCGCATAGAAACCTTAGCTACTATGGGACGCCGCTACATCGTTACAGGAGGGGGAGGCTTTGTCGGTAAGGCTCTGTCCGTGGCGCTCGTACGTGCTGGACATGAGGTGCTCTCGTTATCGAGAGGGCGCTATCCGGAACTGGCTCAATTGGGGATATCCTCCGCACAGGTCGACCTTGGAAGTGACGAAGTCTCGTGGTGGGAGCTCTTCAAAGGGGTCGATGGTGTTTTCCACACAGCCGCCAAGGTCGACATGTGGGGGCGTTACGACGATTTTTTCCGCACCAATGTGAAGGGAACGCGCAATATAATCGATGCTTGCCGAAAGGCTGGCGTTCAAAACCTTGTGTTTACTAGCTCGCCGAGTGTCGTGCACGATGGAAATCAGTTGTGTGGAATCGACGAGTCGTATCCATATCCGAAGCATTTTGACGCATTCTATCCTCGCACGAAGGCACAGGCGGAGCAGGAGGTCTTGGCAAGCGACGAGCCGGGAAAGCTCCGGACAACGGCTTTGCGCCCGCATCTCATCTGGGGGCCAGGTGATACGAATCTCGTGCCCACCATACTCGAGCGCGCTCGTCGGGGACGTCTTACGCGCATAGGGGATGGTGAGAACCTCGTCGACCTTACCTACATAGACGACTGTGTTGCTGCACACCTTCTGGCTATGCAGGCGCTAGAGAGTACCCCAGATCGAGTGGGGGGAAAGGCATATTTCATCAGCCAGGGAGAGCCGGTTAAGATGTGGGGCTGGATCGATCAAGTGCTGGTAGCCAACGGAATGAAGCCTGTTTCGAAGGCAATAGGCGCGCGTATCGCTATGACACTCGCGTATCTGGTCGAAGGAGCTTCTCGATTACTGCTGTTTTGTGGGGTCGAGTGCAAGCCTTTGCTGACGCGATTCCTGGTTTCCGAGATGTATACCAGCCATTACTTCGATATCTCACGAGCAAAAAACGATTTTGGGTACGAACCTGCGAATAGCGTCGCCGGAGCGCTTGCAAAAACGTTTTCAAACCCCGCGCCACAGTGATGCGGATTAGAGGTGGACTCGCGTGCTGTTTTCGCTCATGCGGAGCATCCGGGTACGTTGAGGTGCCCGGATGCTCTTCGTGTTACTGAACTGGATTAATATTATGGGTCATCGCGGAATCGAGTGGGTAGGACTCGGTATTATCGCGACGTGAACGTGCTCGTGCACGTAAACGTGAACGTACCCGGAGGAGGAGTCACACTGGCTGAAGGCATAGCTAGGAAAGCA
>JBIIOE010000047.1:0-25391 GCA_044337105.1 Bdellovibrionota bacterium
CCAGGAGACGCCCGCCCTTATTCACTACCTCCTCGAGGGGGTCAAAGAAAACCTCAGCCCGCACCCTCTCTTCTGCTCCGTTTTTTACAGCTCGACACGACCGGACGTCATCGAGCAATCCATGAATCCTCTTGTTCACTATGTTCAGTTTGGAGGCTTAGAAAACGCCAAGCCTCACCCGCTGTTCGACACTGCTTACTTTGCGCGGCAGTCAGGCATCGACCTGACGAGATTCTCCAATCCGTTGGTGGCTTTCCTGAACGTCGGCGCACACGATAGCTCTCCTCACAAGCTTTTCGACGTTACGTACTATCGAACTCAATTGAGAGCGCGCGGCATCCCCGATCCAACAGATCATCCGTTGGTTGACTATCTACGCGAAGGTCATACCAAGCACTTAAGCCCTCATCCCCTCTTCGATCCTGCTTTCTACGCGACCAACAATCCGTTCCTGCTCAAGTACCACATGGAGCCTCTAACTCATTATGTGGCATGGGGCGCCGCGGAGGCACGAAACCCTCATCCATTCTTTGATGGCGAGTGGTACCGCCTCAGCTATCCCGAAAAGCAACGACCTGGCGCGACCATCCTCGAGGCGTACCTCGATGACTGGGAGTCCCGAGGTGATTCCAATCCCTGTTGGGCCTTGAGCACGTCCTACTATCTTGAGAAGAGACCAGCATGCCGAACTGCTAACGTAGCGCCACCATATCATTACTACGCATACTGTAGACTGCCTATCACCTTCGAGCACGAGAGCCTCTCGTTCCCTAGCACCGAGTACGCAGACCTGTATGAGCGATTGAATACGCGCGTAGGTGTGAAGCGTGGCGTTGCGCCAGTGCGTGTCATCATTACCTCTCACGACGCCAGTAGAACGGGAGCACCGCTGATCGCTCTCAATATCGCACGAGAGTTGAAGCACAGATATGAAGTGGAGTGCTTTATCCTCCTTGGACGGGGAGGACCACTCGAAGACGACTTCGCACAGGTAGGCAGCGTTATCAACATCGACAGGCTGCAAAAGCAGCAAGGAATAAACAACTTTGCCCCGCACATCCTAGCGCTTCTCAAGCCTTCTCGTACTGTGGCCATCGTCAACTCGATCGAGTGCGCCGACATCTTACGCCTACTGACGAGTATGGGCATCCCGTGCTACGCCCTAATCCACGAATTTACTGAGCGATACGACGAATACAACGTCAACAGCGTACTCGAGAACTCGCGTTTCGTCGCGTTTCCAAGCGAAACGGTCAAACGCGATGCCGTGATGCACCACAGTAGGCTGAGTAACAAGGCGCACGACGCGTTGGTCATTCCCCAGGGCTTGAACGATTCTTCGTTCTTGCAGGGATGTCGCCAGAGAGATCGCGCCGAGGTGTGCAAGGAACTCGGTATCCCTGGGGATTACACAATAGTCTTAGGGGTGGGCCAGATTCAGAGCAGAAAGGGATCCGATCTCTTTGTAGTTGCCGCTCAGCAGTTTATTCGCCGAAATCCAGACTGCAAGATTGCATTCGTATGGATTGGAGATTCCAACAGATCCGGCGTGCTCTACGAGGACTGGATTCAAAGCGATATCTATCGCGCCGGGTTGACGGATAAAGTGCTCTTCGTCGGCCCCCGAGAAGACACTCGTCGATACTTTTATGCGGCCGATATCTATCTGCATTTAGCACGACTGGATCCCTTTCCATGTGTTGTACTGGAAGCCATGTCAGCCAAACTTCCCGTAATCCTCTTCGACGAAGTGATCGGCTCCACGGAGGTAGTGGGCGACGATGCGGGGATAATAGTGCCATTCCTGGATATGCTCGGTGTACATGACGCATTAACCAGGCTCGTCAACGACACCGAAGCTAGAACGGCGATGGGCCAGCGCGGTCGTGAGCGGATCGAGCAGTCTTTCTCTTTTTCGCAGTACGTCGACACCCTTCTCATGCATGCGTGCACCGACCAAGGCTGGCGTCAAATAGGCACCTTCCGACATACCTCCGCTACAGTGAATACTACTCCAAGCAAGACGTTGCCGGTGCTCTTCGGTGCTTCATCGTGGAACATCCGTGGAACGAATATTCTGTGGAGCCATGTGGTCAACGGCCTGCGTGATCGAGGCTGGGATGCGCGGGTCCTTTTCACCGATAGGCTCGCGATTGGCGAACACTATTACGAACCTCAAATCGCCCACTCGCGCGTCGTACACGCCCTGAAAAACAACATCCAGGAACGGTGGAGCGCCCTACAGAATTTCTTGATGCAAGAAGACCGTTGTATATTCGTCGCTGGCGATGACACTGCGACGAACAGTATCATTCCAGCCCTTCCCTCGCACGTGGGGGTGATTGGAACCCTGCTGGGAGGAGGCGGGGCCGACTACGAGCAGATCTACCGACTCGGCCTGTATTGCAATAGAATCGTGAGCTTGAGCGAATCTGCGACGACTACCATGTGCACGTACAATCCCGGTCTCTTCGACCGTATGCGCACGATTCCCGCTCACGCCGTCGATGGCTCGAACCCACTGGCATCGCGAGCAGGAAGACGCCCCGGAAGTCCGCTACAGATCTTACTAGCGGCGGATATAACCACGAGCGATCAGTATGTGGCTCATTGCACGACATTACTGACTCAGCTGGCGCGCGCTCAATTCCCATACTGCCTCACAGTGCTCGCCGATGAATCGAGCACGAGCCTACTCGAAAGGCTCGGCCAGTCTGTCGCCGATAAAGTACGACAAGGGAACGTACGCATCGTGTCGCACGCTACGCCCGATCAGCTTAGCAGGCTGTTGGAAGAGCACGACACGATAATTGTCACCGCGAATTTCGGAGCAGTCGCTCCTACCCTGGCTACCAGCCTTGCGCACGGATGCGTACCCGTGGCTATGTGCCCCCCGGCTGATATCTCGCAGATTGTCCATTCCGGCTTAGTCATCGAGAATACTGACTGGGCCGAGGTGGCAAAGGCTCTCCACGAGCTCTCTAGCGACATGCCGAAGGCCCTTAAACTTCAACAGGCGGCACTCAAGATCCGACAGAGCGACTATACCGTTTCGGATATGATCGCGGAGTACGAAAAGGTTCTGCACGAAGTCACTACAGAGGTTACGACCAGCAGCTGGTCCCGCCCTCAGCCGTTCGTTTGGAGCCGCAGCTTTGGAGATGCGCTTCCCCCGCAAAATGTAATCTATCCGGAAGACGCTCTTCGATGAGGGAATATCCTCTCCCAGATGTGCTTGCACCACGAGGCCATGAACTCTGGCCTTGGAGAAGCGAAGGGTCGCCTTCACGGCAGGGGAGTGCTTTACCTCGCTTCCTTACACCTGGATCGGCTTGCCATCCATCTCAGCCGGGACCTCGAGACCGAAGCTCCGGAGTATACTCGGCGCCATGTCCCATATCGCTGGAGTTCCGCGGTTCCACTCAGTCTTGTTTGAGAGGATAACCCCTGGTACCAGCCCAGGATCGAAGCAATGATCAGCAGACCACTTATTGACACGATCGCCTATCATGTCGCGTGGAAACTTCCCGAGAACCGCCTCATCCGATACGCGATACCCTGAGTGGTAGCCCACCAGCACATCCGGAGCCAAGAAGAGATGTGGTCCGGAATAAATTTTGTATGAATCGTAGGCAGCTCTCACGATCGGCTTTTTATGGAGCGGGTCTATCGCTAGCCGCAAACGAGCTATGATCTCCTCCTTTATACGCTGTGCTTCTTGAGGATCCACGATACCGTTCGGTTCACGGTCCTTCAGATTGACGTATATGCCGTTAATACCAAGTGCGTACGCTCTCGTCTTAGACCAATCCACACGATCGTACATGTCTCCAGGATCGTGCGAGTCTGGATCCTTGAGCACTGTGTATCCCTGATCCACCAGCCAGCGACTGATGTGAAATTCGCGTTCGAAGGTGCCGAAGCCGTGATCAGAGATAACGAAAAAGGTCGTGGAGTCGTCTACCTTGCTCAACACGAGCTTTAAGGCATCGTCCATTCTCTGGTAGAGCCTGCGCACCGAGGTCTTCAGCTCGGGGCTGGCATCTGGTCGATACAGCGGATGGCTCGGGTCACACAATCGCCACAACATGTGGCAATTCTGATCGATGCACGAAAAATAGTAGAAGAAAAACCCATCGTCGTAGCGCGAAAGCTGGTGATCGAGGATCTTGAAATTTTCGTCTATGACGATATTCGCCTGCTGAAAATACTCATCATCGGAGATAGCACCTAACGCGACCGCCTTTTGATCCGCCGGGAACCCCTGTGTGTAGAATCGTCCAACTGCTTGAGCTATCTCGCGCGAGTATCCACTCGGAGAACCGATAGGGAGGGTTGGTTCCATCGGATCTATGTTGATGGGCGAAACATACACCTTCAGTGTGGGGTGCACCTGCTTTACAAAAAGCCGAACCATTCCTCCGACCGTGGCGAATAGAGGAATGAACTCGAATGAGAGCGGCACCCATTCAGACCACTCGCCTTGCTTCAGAACGAGCTTTTCCTTGCCGATATCGATCTTTACGATCGGATCCCACGGGTCGCGAGATATCACGACCGGCACAGAAGCCGCCGAACCATCTTGACGGAACGAATTGGTCGGCCCTTCGAGCACTGCACTGTAGACATTATTTACTGGATGCACTCGCACGACGCGACCACCACTCCAACCCTTTGCATCTGGCACATCTACCTCGGAAAAGAGCGTGAATGTACCGTAGGTTCCAAGGAGGTCCGGGGTGCCCATACCTGATAAGGCTTGAACTGAGCCATCTTCGATGACTGGGAAATTGGCAGGGAGCGCGAATATAGTCGAGGGAATGCCGTGCTCCTCTAGTAGAGACCAAAAAGGACGGCCCTTACGCATCAGATCTACCCGTCCAGAGCCGAGCGGCAAACACCACTCGCCGATCGAGAGCTTCGAGTCCGATGAGTACGAACGCGTAGTTGAGAGATACGGCAAAAGCGCTGCTGGATCGCGATGCACGAAGTCGAAAATGCCGTGTCCGCCTGGGTTCGTCCCTGTGATGAAACTCGACCATGCAACCGGACTCTGCGGTGGCATCGTGGTCCCGAGCTCACCGAATCGAGAGCGTTCCATGAAGGCTTTGAAGTTCGGCATGTATCCTTGATCGACGAACTGCCTGAGCAGCTTCGGATCCATGCCGTCGATACCCAAAACGATCGTCTTTGAGCCGACGCGCTTATTCTTGAGATACGGAGCTTTCCCAGTCGCCAGAATATCGCCCATCGAGAGCCCTACTGCACTCGCGGCAGCCCCTCTCAAAAAATCCCGCCTACTGACCCGCGTGCCCCTCGTCACTTAATCCGCCCCTCGACAAAGAAGACCTCGAAACACTTTTCGTGCATGATCGGCCCGTGACCGAAATACCCATCTTCTCCGAAGAGCTCACCGTGATCAGACATGACCATGATGTGGGTATCTCTGGGAACCACCTCATAGAGCTTCTCAAAGAGGCGATCGAGGTACTCTACGTTTCTGCGCTGCTTGTCGTGCAACATCTTCATCTGGTCCATGTCAAAGAAGCGCTCCTCTTTCGGCGCCGCGGAAGGGTCTCCTCCTTGGAGCACAAGATCATCCATGTGCTTGAAGACACCGTGAACCCCTGAAATACGCGGAAGGTCGTCTGCAGATTCACCCGGAACTATGTAGGGATAGTGCGTCTCTCCAACGTTGAGCAGATAAAACGAGGGCCTGTCCGGCTCAAAGATCAAGTTGTCGATGATTGCGTTGAAATCGTGATGACACTTCATGAGCTGATAACGGTCGAAGTGCGTGTTGAGGATCGTGGTCTGATTGAGTACCGGCATACTCACTAGAGCATTGGTCTTGTAACCGTGCTCCTTCAAAAAGGCCGGGAGCGAGAGTCGCGGAACGAACCCCTTAAAGGAGATGTCGGGAATGTTGAGCCGATCTCCCCAATTCACGAAGTCCTTCTTATACACCTCCGAAGCAAACACACCCTTGGGGCTCTTATGAGGACTGCACCCTAAAAGATAAACTGTATGAGAGGGAACCGTCCAACTTGCGTACGAGTATCGCCGCTCGACCTCCCCCAGCCTGCTGATAAATGGAGTCTTGGCCTGGACGAACGAATCGAACCGGCAACTATCAAACACGATCATGAGGAGGTTGTTCTTCATGGCACTAACCTAACCAAATTACTTCACTACACAGATATTCCAAACAATCGACTTCCGACCAAGCCCGCGAGAATCGAGACGATCAGAAAAACCGAGACCCACGAAAACTCCATACCACCCCAGACGTAGTGCCGCTCAGGATACGAGAGCTCAATCCGCTCTATCGGCCCTGGAGGCAAGGCGAAACCACCCCCTCCATTTGGAAACAGAAGCGGATTCACGAGTTCATGACGGGAAAGATACACTCCGAGCGGCCGAGACGATTCGGGACCACTCTCCACAACCTGTTTAATCGCCTCACCCTGACCAGAGACTGCGATCTGAAGGGAGTGTTGTCCATCTTCACTGGGGCGCACTCGCCAGTACACTGAACGGGCCTTGGGAACCCGCACGGGCCCAACAACCTCCAGCCCGGGATTCGCCTGAAGCGTGATACTACGCAGATCGGTGTCCTTGGCCACATTCACAGAAAGAACACTGCTGTCCTTGTATAAGAGCGGCCGGGCACCGAAACGGAGATTGAGGTGCCCAAGCACGAGCGCGAAAGGGATCGCTAAAATCAGAACCGGTCCCATGGCGAGGAAAAAGTACCGAAGGCCTGCCATAAAAAGCGATCCCTGCGCTTTCAGGGCCTGCACCATATCGCGGCGAAAGAGGAACACCTCCATCAAGGATGCCGAGATCTCGGTCTTGACGCGCCTTATCGCTCGTTGATTCGAAACCTTCCCGAACACCAGCACCATCACTACCCCGAACACCGCCGACACTATCAGCAGCTGGACGGCAGGACTTACCCACGACAGCGTCGACCACGCCATCGCTATAAACGATGCTAGCGCCTGATGCAGATACGCAATCGCACTATTCAAGGTACCCGAGCCCTTGGAGCTGATTAGCGATCTCCTCGACCTCCGCAGCCGAAGGCTCCTTATTCGAAGTGGACGCCATTACTTTCTCTGCCTCGCTCTCCAAAGCGCGTTCGATGAACTCTTCAATCGAGCACCCGAGAATACCCGCTGCCACCTTGACCTTCTGCAGAACGGCATCACTGACTTTAATCTTGTTACCACTACCGAACATAGAGAAACTCCCCAGGGGTACGACCCTCCTGAAACCCTTGCGAAGCACGGCACAAAAGGGGCTTAGTCGAGCGCTAGTATATACCTATCTCTAGCTTTTCAGAAGGGTTACAGTGCACTTTGCAGCCCCCGCGCACGCTCCGTCTGGTGTAGGTACCGCAGCGGGGCAAAACATGAAACAACCGCACAATTAGAGCGCCTTACGGCCGCTCCCATCACCCGCCCGCGCGCTTGCTGCGTATTCCTCGCTTGTCGAGCGCTGCGATTACGGTATCGCAGCGGTCTCCTTGGATCTCCAAAATCCCGTCCTTCTCCGCCCCTCCGGTTCCACAGACCCGTTTTAGGTCCTTCAACAACACCCCGAGCTCGTCTTTGGTAAGTGCTAACCCGGAGATCGTCGTAACCGTCTTGCCCCCGCGCCCCTTTGTTTCTCGACGCACCTTGACGTTGCCGTCTCCCGCAACCGTCCGTCGCTTCTCTTCCTCACACGAGCACGACTTGCGCGGCTTCCCACATTCGGGACAAATCTCGCCCTGGTCCGTCGAATAAACCAATCGGAACTCGGAATCCTTACCTCGCGCCATTGTTGTTAGTCCTTCCAGTGTTACACCTACTTACGAACCCCTTTGAGGTTCACACCTACGAGCTGCGAATCAAAGAGACGTCGATCAACTTTACGAAGGGCGCGCTCCTGGCCGCTTCCTACTATGTCGTAATGTCGGATCTCCCCCAACCGCTTCACGAGGAGATCCCCGACCGAGTCGTCGCATTCCCAATCGAGCCGTCGAGGATCGGGGAGACCGAGTGGTCGCGAAAAGCTACGCAGCGATTTCTCCCCTTTCATATTGAAATAAAATTCGAAGTACGAAAGGACCAGCTCCCGCACGGTACGAAAGACAGGCTCTCGCAAACGGAGACCTGGAAAGTTCGACTTGGCAACCGCCCCCCAACACCCTCGGTGTTGGTACACGCAGATCATGTGGTCGTCGTCGCGTACCGCACAGAGATCTACCAAAAAAGGGGAAAACCCATGCCGTCGTAAGGCAGCCGCTGCAAGCAAAGACCCGTCGAAACAGTGCGCGCGACCGTCCCTCAGCGCTGCACGGGCAGAGAGATGCCCGTCTTCACACCGGTATGGTAGCTTGTCCAGATAGTCCTGAACCGCTGCGGGCGTTCGCATCTTAGCCAGTATGCCGAGCTCTCGTTTCGTCCACACGGTCGTCGATGTTTTCATAGTACTCTTCCACTTCTCTCATCGAATCTCCCACTAAAGTCCGCTTTCGAGCAACTGCAAACCACGGTTGCTGGTTTACGTGAGATGAACACTCGCGATGATGATTGCTCCACTGTGCGAGCGATGGATTTCCTCCTAGGGAAGCGCGGCAAAACCTACCCCATAGTCTCACTTTTGAAATAACCACGTGAACGTGCTCGTGCTCGTAAACGTGAACGTACCCGAAAACTTGAGTTTTTGTTTCGGGTACGTTTACGTTCACGTTCACGAGCACGTTCACGTGCGAGGAAACATAGGTTTTGCCTCGCTTCCCTAGCGAAAACCCCTATGTTCACGTGCATGCAGAGTGATTACAATCGGGGGGTGAGGTCGATATTCCTTCTTCTTGTCCTTGCTATAACCGCGCTCCAACCAGCATGGGCAAATCCGGTGACCTTCAAGGGTGGTTACGGAGTCATGCCGGCATACAACGGCGATTGGTCGGACCTACAGGTCAATTATTCCGTTACCAATCGCTACTCACTTGGAATCTCGAGCTTTTATCGGGAAGGCAAAGACAGCACGGCAACCTTCGGTCTTGGACAGTTTAACTACCTCTTGAAGCGCTGGAATGAATTAGATTCACAAGCCAACGTCAATCTATCAGTAGGGCTCGGCGGTAGACACGATTCCCGTGACGACGGAGCCCTAGCTGGCTACGGCGCGCTCGAGGCGGACTATGAAACACGACGACTGTATACCCAGCTATCGGCGGAGACGCTCCAATCAGAGGGCTCCGTACAGTTTAATCGCTTCAGAGGGAGGATCGGGTTCGCTCCCTATGTGGCGCCCTTCGATGCCCTTCAGACGTGGGTGGTGCTACAGGTGGACGAGATGCCCGAGATGCACGAAGGTACTCGAGTGACGCCGCTACTTCGATTTTTTTATGATAACTTCATACTCGAGGTCGGCGCGAGTATCGAAGGGACCCCGTTTGTGGCCGGAGCTGCTCATTTTTAAAGGTTCTCTTATGAAAAAAGTATTAGAACTGGTCTCAAAAGTATCTTCTGCTTCGGTTGACGATATGCGGGCTGCGACTTCGTCAAACTTCGCTACGAAGCTCCTTTTGAGACCAGTTCTAGTGTCTATATGTGTCGGCCTCTCGCTCGTAACTCTCTGCTCGTCAGCGCAGGCGGAACGCATAACTATCTCCGTCAAGGGGATGGTGTGCTCCTTCTGTGCGCAGGGAATAAAGAAAACGTTCGGACGAAAGGACGGCGTTCAAGATGTAGCGGTAGATCTCGACACGAAGGTCGTGACCATAACTACCAACGAGGACACCTCTCTACCTGACACCGCTATCCGAGAGGCCATAGTCGATGCGGGCTACGAGGTCCTCACGATCGAGCGCGCTACGAACAAGGCGGAGCAGGAGAATCGATAGCCATGTACTGCGCCTGGCTGCAACCTCAAGACACCGATTATTCTGACCAGTCCGCCACGAAGAAGTGGGCAGGTCAGCTGACGCGGATACTTCCCCTTTCGGCTCTCCTGTTCTCTCTGAGCACCCTGGTCTGTTGCGCCCTGCCCGCACTCTTCGTTGCCCTCGGTGCAGGAGCAACCTTCGTGTCCTTGCTCGGTGTCTTTCCGCACTTGATCTGGTTCTCGGAACACAAAGGAATGGTCTTCTCTGTAGCCGCGATACTTCTCGTGCTTAATTTCCTACACAGGCGGCTGACCCCTCAAGAGTGTCCAACCGATCCACAGCTCGCTCGCCAGTGTACGCGCGCGCGAAGAATCTCCAGGATCGTCTCCGGGGTCTCTACGCTCGCTCTCCTGGTGGGTGCGTTCTTCGCTTTCGTCGCTCCGCTCTTATGGTAGGGAGGCCGCTCGGCCCTTGTGTGCAGAGCTGGGCTCCCGAGTGAGCAGCACAACACTTTCCTCCTGGGCCTGGAGCGCATGCGGTTGGGATGCTGAGAGAAAAGGTCAGTCACTAGGTGCAAGCTCCATCTGATCTGTCCCGACCTCAAAGCTAACCCGACCACTCAGGCATTATACCGAGTCTATTGAGTATGAACCTTCGGCAGAAACACCTTGAAAGAGGTCCCCGCACCCAGCTTCGATTCAATATGCAGCCAGCCACCGTGCGCCTGACTAACACCGTGCGCCACAGCCAGCGCAAGCCCCAAGGCGTGCGCGTCGCCGTCAGTCAGATCCGCCGGACGGTGCGCTACGCGAATCTCCCCCTCTGTCATCTCCCGACCACCACTGTGAATATCAATCACTACGAATGAATCAGGAACTGCCCGCGGATTTTGCAGATTCGATGCGTTGATGTATTCGCTCTCCGCGTTTATCGTAATCGTACCCTGACCATCGATCAGTCGCTGTGCATACAACAGAACTCCAACCACAGCGTTTCGAAGGGCTTCCTCATCAACGAATACCGCCATATCCTCCCGAATCGACCGAACGTCGAAAGAAACCCCGGGCTTCTTGAGCTTCGAGATCCCCTCCATCGCTCGAGCCATGACATCGCGGATGCGCTCCACTCCCAACTCTCGCGGGCCCTGTTGAGATGCCCACAAAAGTTTCTGCACGAATAGCTTCTGCTCGTAGCATCCCTCCAATGCGAGCTTTACGTAGCGCTGCTCCAATTCCTGAAGGGTGCCGCAGTGCGACAGCCAATCGAGATAGCCCATCACCCCAGCCAGGGAGTTGTTGATGTGGTGCGCTATGCTACCGATCACCCCGCTGAGCTCCTCCATCCCTCCAGTAGGCGCCGCTGCCTGTTCGGATAGTGAGCGCTCCTGCTCCTCCTCTGCACCGACCCCCAAACGTGTCAGCATCGACGAATACGCATCCAACTCTTCACGTAGATCCTCTTCGACCTGATGCTGGGCCATACCGAATTCGATCGCCAGCTCGAGCTCCTGATCGTCAATCGGTTTTACCAGGTATGCCAGCGGGTGCGATCGTCGGGCCTGACTGATCGTTTCGTGGTCGGCAAAGGCAGTCAGAAAGATCGAGGGTATGTTGAAGCTCCTATGTAACACATCAGCCACTCGGGTTCCGGGAACGCTCCCCGACAGCTTGATGTCCATTAAGACCAGATCGGGCTCGAGGTTCTTGGCCATAGCCACCGCCTCGCCGCCAGAGCCGGCGGTTCCTACCACACGATGCCCCATGCGCTCTAAACGCTCTTTCAATTCGAGAGCGAAGAGCCTCTCGTCCTCACATACTAGTATCTTTAAAGGCTCCATAGCACGCTTATGCTATCGCTTGCGAAGGGCCCACAGTATGTCCCCGCGTTGGCTCCGGCTTTTCGAAGGGGAATTCGAATCGGAATACCGCACCTCCCTCGTTTTCTACTGTAAGCTTTGCGTTCAACTGCTTGCACAATGTTCCCACCACTCGCAATCCGAGGCTGGTTGGGTTCACCACATCGACATCCTTGGGCATACCAGGGCCTCGATCTGCAACAACAAGCTCTGCCACATGCGCTTTCTTGCGCAGCGTTACGGAGAGCGACAGAGCTCCATCCGCTCCCAGCCCGTACTCAATCGAATTAGCTATCAACTCATTCAGTATCAGACCACTCGGAACCGCTTTGTCGATTGAGAGCTCCATAGAATCGAGGTCCATCTCGACATGCATCTTTCGAGGATCCGAGATATGAGAGCGCACCAACTGCTTTGTAAGCTCAGATACGTATCCGTTGAAACTGATACGAGAAAGGCTCTCGGAGCGGTAAAGCTTCTCGTGCACCAGTGCCATGCACTTGACACGCTCCTCGCTACTCCTGAACATCGCGCGAGCGGGTCCTTCCGGTACATAACCGGACTGAAGACGCAGAAGGCTACAGATAATCTGAAGATTGTTCTTGACCCGGTGGTGGACCTCTTTGAGTAACAGCTCCTTATCTGCAAGCGATTGAGTGAGGCGCTCTTGGACCAATTTCTTTTCGCTCATGTCACGGGCGATTATAGATACGCCAGGTCTACCACCAGAGGCTTCCGTAACTGGCGAGATGAACAACCATACCGGCACCTGCGTCCCGCTCTTGTGGGTACACTGTACTTCGAGTTGGGCACACGTGTCTGGCGAAGAGAGCGCTTGCGAGATACCATCCAGTAGGCCGGATCCGTGCGTTGAAAGAAGGGAGACTATTGGACGTCCGAGAACCTCTGCTTCGGTAAAGCCGAAAATCCTTTCGGCAGAAGGATTCCACTCCCATATCTCACCACTCGATTCGATACCGATGATAGCGTCCTGGGAATTGTCAACGATTGATGCGAGGCGAGAAACCTTGAGCCGTGCCTCCGATATCTCCGATGTGTGACGTGTCACTGTCTCTTCGAAGAGGGCGCGACTCTTGCTGACCTCTTCGTCCGACAATCTCCGTTTCTCGATCTCCTCCTGGAGCGACCGCTCTGACGGTAACGCCACTAGCGTAGCGACGAGCCCCCATGCCAGATACACAACGGTGATTGATCCGAGGACCGAGACTAGAACCAACCAGCCAATCTCGCTGTACGATCCTCGCCACATGGACCACACCTCAATGAGATGGGCGATCCCGGTCACCACGAGAGCAGCAGCGGTAGCCGGCACACGCCAATCGTGACGGAGTTCGATGCGTCGGCGTGCCAGGGTCAGCAACGCCAGCGCCAGCGCGAAAAAAGCGCCCGCCGTCAGTACATCTCCCACTATCGAAAAGACCATCAACGTCGGATGTGCGGGAGGACAGGTGCCTATCGATGCGGCGCCTTCGGTCACCATGAAGAGGTCAGGTACCATCATACAAAAGCCATCTGAGACAGTGGACCAGTACGAAATACTGATTCAGAATTCACGGAGACACAAACACTTTGACTGAAGTATAACCAAGGCTCGGGACAGCTCATACCCCAAAGACAGTCGAAAGTCCGAAATGAGCCCATCTGCTCACTCGAGAACTGACGAGGATCATACCTACACCCGATCCTCTAGAGCCCTCTGGCGATCTGTCCTCGAATAACGAGTTTGGCACCCGTTCTGACCCCGACCTTCCTCATCGTCCCACCGGCGAACTCAAGCACGTAAAGACTGGGAATATCCACAAAACGGGGATCCTCGGTCAGAGGGGGGACATTCTCGAGGATCCCAACGACCTTCATCTCCTTCGAGACGAACACCATATCGAGCGGAACCAGGGTGTTCTTCATCCAAAACGATTGGACCTTCTCATCCGGGAAGACGAAGAGCATCCCCTTTCCTTCCCCGACCTCGCGTCGGTACATCAACCCTTTCGCACGCGTCAAAGGGGTAGACACTACTTCGACCTCAAATGACCGTATGCCTTTTCCCTCAGGGGCTACAAACTCGACTTGAACCGTCGGATGCTCAGCAGCGGGGGAACACCCCAATAACGCACACACTGCCGCAACCAAGCAGAACAGCACACTACGTATGCTTCGTGAGACAGACACTAGATACCCCGCGCGCGTTGTCGCGATCACGACGCCGCCCTGGCGCTCTTGCATGCGTCAATCAGCTCTGGGACGGCTTGAAACAGATCCGCAACCAATCCGTAATCAGCAACCTCGAAGATCGGCGCATCGGGGTCCTTGTTAATCGCGACGATCACCTTCGAATCCTTCATACCGGCAAGGTGTTGTATAGCGCCGGAAATTCCCACAGCGATATAGAGCTTGGGAGCCACTACCTTACCGGTCTGGCCGACCTGCCAATCGTTTGGCGCATAGCCCGAATCGACAGCTGCACGAGACGCCCCGACTGCGGCTCCGAGAGCGTCTGCCAATGGATAAACCACCTTCTCGAAATTCTCTGCCGAACCGAGAGCTCGTCCACCACTCACAACGATCTCAGCATCCGAGAGCTCAGGGCGGTCAGCCTTGGATTGCTCGTACCCCACCACCTCGCCGAAGCGCGGCTGCTCCTTGAGCTCCAGGTCTCCCGACAAGGACTGCTCCGATACCTGTCCTGGGGCCCCTTCTTTGCTTGCCGGCGCGAAGGCCGTTCCACGAACCGAGACGACACGCGCTGTCGACAAGAGCTCCACGTCGGCGATGATGTTGCCTGCATACATCGGTCGCTTGACAGATCCATCATCATTAACGGCTATGATATCCGACGCCTGTCCTGCATCGAGCATAACCGCGACGCGAGGAAGCATATCCTTGCCCGAGCTGCTAGCCAAACCGACGACAACATCACAGTTCAACTCCTTGGCAGCGAGTGCCACGGCCCGCGCATACGGCTCGGCACGGAACTTCTCGAAGAGCGAGTCTTCCGAGTAGCGCACACTATCTACACCGTACTGCGCCGCCTCTTGTGCTGCCGATGCTGCTCCTGTACCCAACACAACTGCGCACACGCCATCTTTTGACCAGCACTGTCGCAACTCCTTAGCCGCGCTCAGAGCACACAACGAGCCCTTGGCTATCTTACCAGCTTCGTGCTGCACGAATACGAGAACCTTACTCATACCTTTCAACTCCTACAGAACTTTTGCTTCTTGCTGAAGGGCGGCTACCAATTCAGCCACGCTCGCCACCTTCTTACCTGCTTTTCGACCCGCTGGTAGCGACATCCCGCGAACCCGGACCTTCACCTCTGGAGCAACCCCGAGGGATTCGAGTGAAAGCTCTTCGAACGGTTTCTTTTTAGCCTTCATCAGATTCGGCAAGGCCGCATAACGCGGCTCATTGAGCCGCAGATCTGCCGAGACGACACACGGGAGCGGGACCTTTAGAGTCTCCAACCCTCCGTCTATCTCGCGCGTGACAACTGCGACACCGCCCTCTACGACGACCTTCGAGGCGAAACACGCCTGGGGAAGGTTAAGACGAGCGGCCAGGAGCTGCGCCGTTTGATTAGAGTCCGAGTCAATAGCCTGCTTACCCATGAGAACCATCGAATACTCGCCGCGCTTGAACACCTCCGCCACGACTCGCGAGGCGAGATCGGAATCAACCGGCCCATCGTGTTTCACGAGTATGGCGGAGTCGGCCCCCATCGCCAGAGCGTATTCGAGCCTCGCGCGCGCATCTGCCGGGCCGACGCTCACCAAGACGATTTCAGAAGCTATCCCTTTCTCCTTCAAGCGGATCGCCTCCTCAACGGCGATCTCGTCGAAGGTGTTGAGGATCCACTTGATACCCTCAGTTTGGATACCGGACCCATCGGCTTGGAGCTTGAGTTTGATCTGCCAATCGGGAACTTTTTTTACTGGTACTAATATCTTCATGAGGTAAATGTTACCCCAAGCTGTGGAGAGTCTGCCAGGGCAATATTCGGAGGCAAGCGAGTATCAAGCGAGACTGCATCCTGTGCCCTTGTGAGCACTGAGGAGCCTCGAAGACTGCTTGTACAGCATATCCATCAACCCAACGGCACCAAAGACTCAGAGAATGGCGGCCTGAGCAACCGACTTCTGCCCACCTTTGCCGACTGTGCCAGGAGCGGATGCGTCTTTTCCAAACGTGTGAGCTGATTAAGATGATCGGCTGTTTGACTAACGAGGCGCGCCACGTCTCCGTCTGCAACACCTGAGAGCCTCAGCAAGCCAGAGAACTCCGCCCATGTCTCTGAATCCATCCACGTGATTACGGTAAGCGCCGCATCTGGGAGCACCTCGACCTCAGCCTTTCCTGGCCCGTTGTACGAGTCCTTGATTCGCTGAACTACCTCTCGCATTTCGTCGAAGAGCGCCGGTTTAATCGGATTCTGCTTCAGCTTGAAGTACGGCCTATGAGGATCGCCTGCGATACTCGCCACGAGCCCAACCAGCTCGAACAGTGCACACTCATCGAAGAGCTTGCCGTCGATGGATTCGCCGAGTTCGAGCACCAAGCTTGTACACAGCTCTGCCGCCCACGATCCCTTCTCCGTGAGCCCACCGCCTTCCACATATCCGAGTGTTCGCAATCCAGCCAAGGAGAGGTGCAAGGAGGTCTCCTGCTTCTTGTCCAATTCGTCGGCTTCCTTGAGGATACGTCGCACTCGCTTCTCGGCTTTCTTTCGCTTCTCTCCCTTGAGCGAGCCGTCTGCTTCGATGCGCTGCTGCTCCTCTATCGCTTGCTCGCGCAGGCCGCTGGCGGTCTTGCGATCGAGAAACGCAGCCAAACTGCGCTGGACCGTGTATTCGAGGTCGTCTACGTTGCGATACTTGAGAAGATTCAAGACCGTCGAAGGCGCTGCGAAGTATGAGGATCGGAGCGGCTCCGGCGGGCGCTTCGACACCTCCAGAAGCACCCGAGCGTCAGAGAACTTGCTAGGCGTTATCACACATACGCCGACAGCGTCTTTCCCTCGCCTTCCTGCCCGGCCCGCCATCTGTTGAAACTCGGCTGCCGAGAGCACACTAAAGCCCTCTGAGCCTCGCTTACTGTGCGCTGTTATCACCACTGTGCGAGCGGGAAAGTCCACTCCTGCCGCAACCGTGCCTGTTGCAATCATCATACGCAACATCCCACGCGACATGAGCTCCTCGAGTAGCAACCTCCAGATCAGGAGCTGTCCCGCATGGTGGGCACCCACACCGGTGGTTATCAACGCCTGGTACTGGGGATAAGCCGTTATGAACTCGGGCTCGAATTTGTACTTGTCGATGACGACCTGAACCTCGTCTTGGAGGCGTCGCTGTTGCGCCGCTGAAAGTATGGCGTTCTTGTTCCGCGAAACACTCTCCACATCGGCATCACACTGCTTACGAGCGGTACGGAAGAGAATTGCTGGCAACAGCTCGTCACGTTCGAGCTCGCGAAGAATTATCGAGACGGGGAAATCTACTTGCATCTTATCGCCTCCTCCGAGCACTACCTGCCCCTGAGCGGCGACCCCCACCAGCTCCCCCTCCACGCTCTCGGCGTTCACCCCTCTCCTCTCGTCCTGCACGATAATTCCTCACTCGCGTGCCGGATTCGTCGAGAGGCATACTCCCATAATAGTGAGCGACCTCGGGAGAGAGGTGCCCCTTCTCATCGCTCAGAGGTATGACACCGAATCGTGGGTGCATGAAGCCAAATCGGAGTTCCACGGGACGAACAGTCTTCATCACTATGCGGCACTCCTTGTTACGAACCTCTTCGATCCAAGCGGCTATCTCTTGCGCGTTCGAGATCGACGCCGACAACATGAGCAGCGTGGACGAACTTGGCGTCAAGATGATGCTCTCCTCCCAGACCGCCCCACGTTGGGGATCGGCGATGTAGTGCACCTCGTCGAGGATGACCAAGGAGTACCGCCCCGATCCCCGGTAGAGGTCGTTACGGTAGATCTCGGTTGTAGCTATGACGACGTCCGAATCTCCTTCAATTTTGCGATCTCCGGTCAGCAAACCTACCGAGTATTTGGGCCCAAAAGTGTGCTGAAACTCGGTGTATTTGGTGTTGGATAGAGCTTTGAGTGGTGTGGTGTAGATAGAATGATGCCCAGTCTCCAGCAGATTCCGTATCGCCTGTACCGCGATGAATGTTTTGCCCGATCCGGTCGGCGCTACTACGAGCGTGTCGATACCGGCCTTCAGATTAGCGATCGCTTCTTGCTGGAAATCGTCAACTACGAAGTCGGTTTTTTCAGGAACTCCAAGCCCGGAGAGAAACTTCTCACGCGCTTCGTGTATGGCCTTGAATTTCATCATATCTGTTCAACCTTTCTGTTCCACCCTCAGACCGGCACGTTGGAAACTGACGCGTCTGGGTTCATCTCGTACCGACAGGCGAGGAAACTACGAACGAACGCCGGCGAGCCGTGTAGCAATTGATCAACTGATCCGTCGAAGGCTATGACACCATCGAAGAGGGCCAACACCCTATTCACCGCCGGAATGAGCCGCCTCAGGTCGTGACTAACCATGACGGTGGTAGGCTTGTATTCATTGTGTAGGTCAACTATCAGCTCCATGATTACGCTACTCGCTACCGGATCGAGACCACTGGTCGGATCGTCCAGCAAGAGGATACGAGGCCTCCCCACCAGCGCCCGTGCTAGTGAGACGCGTCGGCGCATGCCTCCACTGAGCTGCCCCGGCATCTTGAAAGCGGCCTTGGAAAGCCCAACTCGAGCCAAGATATCGCTGACTTTGTGACACACATCACGTCGCTGCGCTCGGGGCAGAGATGCGGTCGGAACCTTGCCCCGCACCAACGGAAAGGCCACGTTTTCGTAGACCGACATCGAATCGAACAACGCACCTTCCTGAAACATCAATCCCACATCGCGGTGCGAGCACCCACCTCCGAACGAGATCTCCCCAGACTCCTCCTTGCAAGTGTGCGCGATGAGCTTGAGAAGAACGCTCTTTCCACCACCACTGGGGCCGATCAGCCCATTAATCGAGGCGGGGGCGAGTGAGAAATTGACCCCTCGAAGAACGTGCTTACCCCCGAAGTGTCTGTGTAAATTTTTGACCGTCAGCACTCGTTCCCCTGTAGGTAGTTGTTCATGACTATTCGGCGAGCGTTCAACTGAGAGCGCTCCGTCTTGGGCATCTCAAGTCAGCCCTTGACCCCTCATTATACCGACGAGAAGGAATTGCACGAGAGCTCGTCTGCCGAATTCTCGTCTGAATCGGACTCCAAACGCGTAACTACGGGGGGAGCCCACTCACCGGCACGCACCCGCTCGAGCAACTGTACCTGTTCCTGCAAGGAGTTCATAGTCAAGAGTGGCTTGCGCCACAACGCCCCGCGACACATCTGTGAAGCGAGTTGCTTTACCTTACCCGGACAGGTCGAATCGGAGAAATCCTCCCTCAATAGCTCGATGTATCGTAGCAACAGATCCAACATCAAACCCGGATTTTCGCGCAGCTTCGAAGGCTCGCCCGTTATTATCTCCGAGAACACGAAGGGATTCCACATACTCGCACGGCCTATGAAGAGCCCGGCGACCTTGCCCCTCAGCCGCTGTTCGGCAGAACGTCTATCCACGACATCTCCACTGCCGAGGACTGGTATTGAGAGCCTGTCGGCGACCTGCTCTACGACATCCCAGTCCGCCTCTCCTCGGTACAATTGGGATCGCGTGCGTCCGTGAATAGCGAGCGCTTCGACCCCTTCACCCTCGGCCATGAGCGCTATATCCATCGCATTGCGAGAGCCCTCGTCCCAGCCACTGCGAATCTTGATCGTCAGAGGAATAGTGACCGCTCGGCGAACCTCGCGGATAATCTGCTGCAGGTGATCAGGCTGACGCATGAGTTCGCATCCCCCACCACGCTTTACTACTTTGGGGGCGGGGCAACCACAGTTGATGTCTACGATATCAGCCCCGATATCCTGAACCATGCGCGCCGCATCACGCATGCGATCGATGTCATAACCGAAGATCTGCACACAGTACGGGCGCTCCTCAGGCGAATAGCGCATCATCTCCATCGTACGTCGCGAGCCGCGAGTCATCCCCTCTACCGAGACGAATTCGCTGACCACCAAGCCTACTCCATTCGGATTCGACTCCTTAATCAATCGGCGGAACGCGCGGGTGGTCACTCCACTCATGGGAGAGAGCACCAATCCCGGACTGATAACTATATCGCGAACCTTGTACTGCTTAATCACGAAAACATCCTCGTACTTTCCTGGAGAGCACCTCTATCGAAAAAGGCTTCTGTATGAAGTCTCGCCCTCCGTTTGCCAGTATCCGAGTTACCACCTGCTCGGAACTAAATCCACTGACGATGAGCACCCGCAGGTCGGGACGTAGTCGTCTGAGTCGGTTAAAGACCTCTTCTCCCGAGAGCCCTGGCATTAACAGATCCAAAATAACCAGATCGTAGCGCCCCTCGGCTTCACCGAACTTATCGAGCGCATCGAGTCCAGAAGCCGCCGTCTCAACCGTGTACCCGAGGTGCGTCAGGCTCAACCCCAAAACGTTCCGCACTGCATACTCATCATCGACCACCAGAATTCGCTCACCCTGGCCAGGGAGCGGCCCTTCCTCGGACTCGACCTCGAAAGTTTCCTTTCCGATCTGATCCTCTACTACCGGTAGAACAACTCGAAACTCGGTTCCAACACCTTTCTCTGAGGCGACCTCGATTGCTCCTCCCAAACTCTTCACGATTGAAAACACAGTCGTGAGTCCGAGCCCCGTACCGCCCTGCTTCTTGGTCGTAAAATAGGGTTCGAACAATCGAGCCTTCACTTCATCGTCCATCCCTTCGCCAGAATCGCGCACCACGAGAGCGCCATAGGCAGGGGCCGCCGGCTCAGTACCGAAGAGTCGCGACACCTCCTCCGATGAGCACGCCCGTTCAATCTCTACTTCGATCCTCCCCCCCTTCTTGATGGCATCGCGGGCATTGACGATCAGATTGATGATGACCTGAGAGAGGTAAGCCTCCGATGCGAGCACCGAAACCGGTCGCGCCGGAGGTGAAAACTGCAACGTGACCTCGGAGGGAATAGTGCCCTTCACCAACAAACAGACACGCGACACCATCTCGCCCAAATCGACCCGCGTCGAGGGCTCGCTCTGTTCAAGGCGAGAAAATTTGAGGATCTGCTGTGTGATACCCGAGCCACGCAATGCCCCCTCCTCGATTGCCGAGAGGGACTCCACGTGGGGACCGGTAGACGGGAGCACGTTCTGAAGATAGGCAAGATGTCCCAAAATCCCGGTCAAAATATTGTTGAAGTCATGCGCGACGCCTCCAGCCAACAATCCTAGTGTCTCCATGCGCTGGGCGTGAAAAACCTTGGTTGTCTGGTCCTGCGAAAAGCTCGCGAGCACTCGAATGAGGAGTGCCTCTCCAGCGAACACCGCGACCTTTACGACGAGGGGATCCCCCTGCGCGCTTCGTAACTCCGCAGGGCATTCCCGGGTTTCCCACCGTTGCCGCTCCACCTCCGGCCAAAAACGCACGGCCATCGCTCCTACGAGCTGGTCCACCTGAAAGCCAACCAAGCGAGCAAAGGCCGAGTTGAGCGCCACACAGGTGTAATCTCTCGACAGCACACAGAGCGGTTCGGGCAAGCTTTCCAGAATTGTGGTCGCCAGATTGGCTGGATTCATGAGTACCTATTGGGAAGAACCATGTCTTTGTAGACGCTCCGTACCTCGAACCCTCAGAAAGCAGGTTCAGGCATCAAACAACGCCTTCGACGGGCCTCTCGGCCCTTTGTCCGCAACTATACCTGCTAGATCAGAGACTTATCAATGTACTGTCTTTAGTTCGCCAAACCGGTAGCCTCCTGGAGCCGGCACCCCCTTCCTGACTGTACGACACCGCATCGGCGCGCTCTGAAAAATCTGGATCCCTTCCCCCACTCTCTGAATCTCAACTCCAAGGAACGAGATGAAGTGAGCTCGTATCCAGTATTGTAACGTAAAGTAGATGTGGTAGGTTTTATTTACCGTGAGTGTTTTTAACGGGGAGTCCGTAGTTATGTCAGAGTCTGATTCCAGTACACTGAAGGGAGTCGTGAAGTGGTTCAATGATGCCAAGGGATTTGGTTTCATCGAGCACTCCAGTGGGCGAGATGTTTTCGTTCATTATTCGGTCATCACCGCCAATGGGTTCAAGACCCTCAAGGATGGTGAGACGGTCGAGTACGAACTAAAGGAAGGACCGAAAGGTCTTCAAGCTGCAAAAGTAACTCGCACGAAGATAGACGACGAGAGCTCAGACGCTGATGCGTCGGAGGATTCGGCTTCTTCCGCAAGCGATTCTTCGGCAGAGAGCGCCGAGATCAGCGAGTAACGCATCGCGTATCGCTACCTTGTTCCCCATGAGAGGTCTTCTCTCATGGGGAACAAGGAGATCTTCGTTCATCCCCCATCCAGCGCACAGCCGGCGCGATCTCCCTCCCCACTCAGAAGAGCGCGTCGAACTGTCTCCCGATACAATCATAGAGCCACTCACTGAAGCGCTCTACCGAAGACACTCCCTCCATAACCGTACAACACCGAGCCAACTCTTCAAATGCAACTTCGGTCAGGCCTTGGGCAGTGCTCGAGTGCGGGCGTATACACCGCTCCCCAGCGAACGAATTCGCGCTACTTGTTAACGGAAACCGGACGAGATCCCAACCAGAGGGAAGCTGACTGGCTGTCTCGAAGTACCGAGCCATGCGAACCATCAGCAAGCTACGCGGCGTAAACACACCATTCTCACCCAAACCGAGATCGATCGCTGCTCTCACTTTTTTAGGATCACGAAGATACGCCAGATAGTCCTTCACGAAGCTGACCACACTGGTAGAAAAAAGGCTGTCAGCGTCGAAGTGGTGCCGAGCCTCGCCCGGCATCTCCTCGTACCGCCCCACGTAGGGATAATCGTGCGTCTCGACCACCCGCAGGAAAAGCTCCGGATTATCGATCCTGTGCTCAACCTTCAAGCAACTCGTATCAACGAGCCCCTCGAGCTCTGCGTCCGCGATTCCGAACAGCACTGCACCCGCATAGCGCCGAGAGAGTCGCGCATGAGAGATACGAATATCCGATCCCTCCCAATGTGCACCTTCCCGGGTCAGATACTCTGCCCCATCGAGCTGCCGAAACCTTCCCAAAAGCGCGTAGCCTCTATCGTGGACGAGAGCGGCGCAGGGGAGCCACTGTGGCAACAGCCCGGCACGTCCCGCATGCGTCCGAGAGCAGTTCTCCCTGCGGACTATCAGCTCCATGACCCGCGTAACATATATGTCGTGAGGCCCCCTCCACCAATCCTTACTGTCATAGGGAACCTCGCATAGTCGCTCGAAGAGCGCTCGTTCGAAACTGGAGAGGCTTGCGCAGAAACGCTCGCGCAGACGCTGCTCCTGATGCGCGGCCACCGAGGTGAGCACGGAAAGCACCCGTGCTGCCACGACCGGGAGGGTTGCGCACGAGACTGCTAACGAATCAGGTACAGCTACACTCGACACGGCCATCCTCGATCTTCCGACAAGAGCAAATGCTCGCTCAAGTATACCACACATACACCATTATACAGCCCATAACAGTACCAGACTGCAGGGGATCATCCGTCCGCAGTTTAGTGAAGGTTTTAGGTCATCGAGCTGTGTCGATTGGTCTCTCGAAAAAAGCATCCCAAGCTTATGGCGACGCCCGCACTGCGCCTCTTTCCTACGAGAACTCCCCAGGACTCTCCTACGGACTTCAGCTAGGGAGCACCAAAGCAGCGAGCTTTCGCAGCCGCGCGTTTGTCGTTCATCGCGCCGTTACCGGAACTCTGCATGTGCAGAGCACTGGTGCAGCCCCCCTAAATTTCGAAAGCATGTACGCCCTACGGAGCGATCCCGCCAATCGCGCTCTTTCGCACGACGATATTCAGGATGCGCTCCGGTCCCCCGGGGGCTTCCACCTAAGCAACATCGGAGTCTCGGTAGCGTTAGAGATCACGGTCGACAACCGCCGATTCGCAGTTTTAGTAGAAACCAACCACTCCCGCAGCTACAAGTTGATATCTGGATACTGCGATATCGGAGAAAACGCAGATAGCTGCGGACACGCTGCTGGAGAGCTCCTTACAACTGCGTGTCGAGAGATCACTGAAGAGCTCCTTATCTGTCGCCTCTCTTCGCCTCCTATCGCAGTGACCCCTCTGCGAGTGCGAACCGCTCTTACGTCCGGCAAGGACACACCCCCCCCGGTACTCATGCCAGCACACTACGTCCGCAACATCGAGGTCGATGCTGCACGGCCGCCAATTGAAGTCATCCCGCATCAGCTCCCCGCATATCTTGCTGGAGCCTTTGAAACATCGAGAATCATGATAGATGGCCAGCTTGTCGAGGCTGCATTCTATCTCGACCGGCGCTACCGTTCTGGCCAAGTAGTATTTTCGTTCGCCCTCGACCTGACCGGTTGTGACTATACGTTACTGCACGCAGAGGATGCTTATTGCTCCGACAGTCGATTACTCGAAACCGTTCTTCACCCGGATGGGTTGATTTTGGCGGAGCTTGGCCCTCACGGTAAATTGCTGGGCGACTTTTGCTGGCTGCGCGAAGGGAAGCTTATCTCGATAGGCCGAACCACGCGGGTACAGGTACCCGGGGTCTTCACGACCTGCTCGGGCAGCCCCGGCATCATCGAGCGTGGTTCGGTCTCCATCTCTGAATATCGGCTTAATCAGCCGCTTATCGAGGCGTAGCGTCTCAAACCAGGTGCAGCGCAGTAGTCCGGCGTCGTAACTCGCGAGCAAGAAAAGCGGTCGCCTTTCCGTACGAAAGAAAGAGATCTGGGCTATTCAGGAGCACTGCGCTCATCTTGGCTTGTAGCTGACAGATTAATGATTCAATCGCGCCTACAGAGACCGATCTGTTGCTGGCCACAAACTTCGAGAGAAACACCTCACTTACGACTGTGCCGCTCGCTATATCGGCCTCTATCGCGCTCACGATATCCTGCTCCAAGAGCCTCTCGCCTCGAATACTGCGCTCCTGAAGAGCTGCTAGCGCCGAGGATATCTGAAGGGGGACTACAAGTGTGTGAGAAACCGCCATATGAACCTCTACCTACGAACAACAATCACCAATCAAAGCGCCTGATGGCACTCTCTGTGGTTATGCTCAAATGTGGCCTCGGTGAAGCATTTCAGGGCACTTCAAGGCTTTCCTGATGATAACGGGGTACCGGTGCAGGTGCAGGATGATGATAAGGCGGAAGAGGAGGAGAAGGACTAGGGGGAAGAATCGGATCGCGCTACTAACTCTTGCCGGATATTACGCCGCCCCCGCTTTCGCAGCAGGGGGAAGTTTTGCCTCGTCTCCCTAGAAGATGCCGTAGGGGAACGTTTTTAAAACGTAGTCCTACGGCATTCCCCACAGCTAGACAGCGGCGCTCGCCTGTATCGTACTTAAACAAGACGTATCGTACTGAAACAGGAGGCCTGCGAGGTCTATGCCATAACAAATCCGAGGACGAAACCTAGCGTGCAGAACGTTGCGCCGAGCACGAGAGCGATTGAAGACGCGTACCGG
>JBIIOE010000153.1:0-7517 GCA_044337105.1 Bdellovibrionota bacterium
CAAGCAGAAGGCGGACTAGAAAGTCCGCGGTCCGATTCCGCTCCGCTAGATATCAGCGCCACGATCCAAACAGCAAGCGGACCCCCCACGGACCGCGGAGCTTCCGCTCCGCTAGATATTAGCACTACGATCCAAACATAAGGCGGACTAGAAAGTCCGCGGTCCGCTTCCGCTCCGCCAGATATCAGCGCCACGATCCAAGCAGCAGGCGGACTGGAAAGTCCGCGGTCCGGTTGCAACGTCCGTGGTTATGAACCAACCTTCCTTGACGGCTACTACTCATAATCCTATCGTGCCCGGACACCTATGGAAGCTGTACACGACTCTCCTATCGACCTCACCTCGCCCATCGGCATCGTAGCTGGCAACGGACGATTCCCTTTGGAGATTGCAGAAAACGCCCGAGCGCGAGGGCTTTCAGTCATCGCTGTCGCTATCAAAGACGAGGCCGATGCGCGCATCGAATCGCTCTCGGAGCGGTGCACCTGGGTTAGACTCGGACAACTGGGAAAATTGGTGAGGTCGCTAGCCAATGCAGGAGTTCGCCAAGTGGCATTTGCCGGAGGTGTGAAGAGGGTCAACTTTGTTACTGGATTTAGTATGGATTGGAGGGCTATCAGGATGCTCTCCAAGTTGAAATCGTTCAATGACGACTCGATTCTCAGAGGCATCATCGCAGAGATCGAAGGCTCCGGCATGCAGGTGATTGCGGCCAGCACTCTGCTCGACAAAAGTGTTCCGAAGCCAGGGATTATTACCCGACGTCACCTTTCCCAATCAGAGAGGGATGACGCACGCATTGGTTGGGAAGCTGCCCGAGCAATCGGCAACCTCGACATCGGACAATCTGTCATTGTGCGAAACAAGACCGTCATTGCAGTCGAAGCAGTTGAAGGGACTGATGCCACCATCATGCGTGCAGGCGAAGTTCGAGGTGAAGGGGGCGTACTGATCAAGCTCGCCAAGTCTATTCAAGATCTACGTATCGATCTCCCAGCTGTGGGAGTTAAAACGATTGAACTCATGCATCAAAATAGACTAACTGCTTTGGTGATTGAGGCCGGTAGGTCGATCATGCTAGAACCTCAAGAGGTCCTACAGAAGGCTCAAGGTTGCGACATCGCGATATATGCCGCTGAAAAGATCGAGGATTTATAATTTCGATCCGTTATCACTCTTTTTTTTCTTTTTGGTTTTCTTCGGCGCGAGTTCGAGACCAAGGTATGCGGCGAGATGCTCCGCTGTACCAAGAGTAATATCTCGCTCTCCGTGCACAAAACGACGCAGTACTGCGTGATCAATACCTGCCCCAATCGCTATCGCGTACCGAGATTGCTTAGAAGTTAAAATAGCTTTTCGAAGTCGTTCCGTAAGATTCATAACCTTTCCATTCACACCAACTGTCACGGAGGCTACCGCCCCTAAGCATCGCTTAAAAAGGCGGTTTATTGACCTATAGTTACAGCCTTAACGCAACTCATAATCTGAAACCAGAAGGCCGCCGCCGAGTGATTCCAACCTTATCGAATTGCCATGCTACCCAAGGACAGGCGCAAAACACAACCTCTCAAACTACCCAAGATACTGAAACAACTAGACAAATACAGGGCAAACAACCTCTCACCTACCTTTCTTCTTGAATACCGCATGTATTTCTAGTATAGAAATACAGTAGAAATATAAGAACAACGAGTCCCGCTATGGCCCTCTTGCGAACTCCTCTACGAGAGCACGTAACACCCCCAGACCTCTGCGCGAAAAAACAAAAGAGCACTCGGCTAACTGCGAGCACCGAGGAGCTGATTTCACAGGGAGTGGTATGGCAAGCTGAAAGAAAACCGGAGCTCTCTGCCCTCTCTCGAAGAAGACCTCCTCATTCTGCACTTACCTTCGGTGTTGCCGAAATAGACGCTCAGCTTTCGGTCGGTGGATTAGCTTGTGGCGCTGTTCATGAATTTTATTATCAAGATTCTACAAGCATATCTTCTGTGCCCAGTCTGCTACCCGCATTTTTTGTTGCAAGGACGATACACTCTTACTGCTCTTCTCCCTCTAGTGCGTGGGGGCGAAACAGCAACGAAACATTTCCCTTCCTAATTGTATGGATTGGAAAACGCAGTTGGCCAACCCCGTTCTCACTTCCCTTTCGTTTCTTGAACTCATGCATCTTTATCGATCCTCCCTCGGACACATTAACCTTATGGGCGATAGAGACAGCGCTCCGCTCCCCTGTAGTGAAACTAGTGATATCGGATTGCCCTCGGATCTCGCTCACCACTACCAAAAGGCTTGCTAATGCAGCCAAAGCACACAACTCAACAGCGCTCCTTCTGCGTCAGTACAAAGATATAAAACTAGCAAGCAGTTGCTCTACGAAGTGGCTCATCTCCCCGACTCATTCTCCTCATCCTTTTCCGTTATGGAGACTATCTCTCGAGAAAACAAAGGGAGGGGCACCTTCGATGCGATCTTGGATTATAGGACTGGAGAGCGGTTATGAAGAGCGAGAGGAGATATCTCTGCGCGTATTTTCCCCACTGGTCGATAGATGTCACGAAGAAGAGACTCCGCTCGAGAAATTTGGAACATAAATCAGCGTCTATGCTCTTGACGAGCACGAGAGCGCGGCAACTTACTGTGTCTCGCTACTGCACTCGCGCGATGCAAGCAGGAGTTCGCGCTCAGATGCCTCTTCCTCTAGCACAAGCACTATGCCCGGATGCTTATGTCGAGCCCTTCGATCCTTTACGAGATTTCGAAGCGCTGTCTGCTCTCGCGCGCTGGTGTCTTCGATTTTCGCCCCTTGTCGGACTGGATCAGGAGCTTCTTAGCGCGCGAGGCTCTACCACGCTATTAGAACAAGTAGATGGGCGCCACTACGGTATCACTATCGATTTAACGGGCACAGAGCGACTCCACGGAGGTCTTCGAGAATGTGCGAACCTCATCTTCTCCATATTCAAGGGAAGGGCCCGAGTTGCTTTGACCCCTACTATCGGGGCTTCGTGGGCGTTATCGAGATATATGGCGAGCGAACATCCATTGGTCATACTATCGTGTGCTGAGATACCCGCCACGCTCGAAGATCTTCCTCTGCATGCTCTGAGAATAGACGATACCTGCGTGCGACTTCTGAACGATGTGGGCATACGCCGTATAGGAGAGGTGCTCACCTTACCACGTCATACATTAAGCCAACGCTTCGGCAAGAAGCTTCAATATCGTCTCGTGCAAGCACTGGGAGGCATAGAGGAGAGACTTCTTGCGATAGAAGTGGCCCGAGAATTCACAACATCACGAACCTTCGAGCCTCCACTTACGTCGAGACGCTCAATAGTGCTGGCAATACAGCATCTTTTTCAATCCCTCGTTACTGAACTTAAAACTCACAAGAAGGCCGCTAAGTATTTTCAGCTCTCCATAGTGGACACTATGAATCGCGAGACCAGGAAGGAACTCTCTCTAGCGGCTGCTAACTCCGATCACTCGCACTTATCCTCTGTTATCGAACCGATAATCGACGCCCTCGAATTTTTCGGTGAAGTGCGCGATGTCGGAATATCTGCACATCAAATCGAAAGCACGAACTCCGAGCAGGATACATTTTCGGCTTCTGAGCAGAGACATCCAACAGAAAAGGAGCGGCAGGAGCTCATGAACAATTTTTGCGTACGTATAGGAAAGGATAGAGTTACTTTTGCCAAGCTCAGTCAGTCGTATATTCCCGAGCGTTCGTTTTCCTATCACTCCGCTCTCTCTTCCGAGAAAGAAGGGCAGGTCGCCGAGCAGGTAGTTCCCTACAACTTGAACGAGCGTCCATCGATCCTGTTTCCATCGCCGGAGCCGATTTCGACAATTGCAATGCTACCTGATAAGCCCCCCTCCTACATAAACTGGCGTGGAAAGCGGTTTTCAATCACAACAGGAATAGGTCCGGAACGTATAGCCCCAGAATGGTGGCGACTCAACCTACAGAACGATAGCTTTGCGGAACGAGACTACTTCAAAATTCAGGACGAAATCGGACGATGGTTGTGGGTCTATCGAGATAGCTTGTCACTGAAGTGGTTTCTGCATGGCATGTGGATGTAGGCACGCTGCCATGTATTCCGAATTGCAGGTTTCAACAAATTTTTCATTTTTGCGTGGTGCAAGTCATCCTCACGAACTCGTCTGGCGCGCGGCGGAGCTCGGATACAGCGCTATCGGAATCACTGATTACAACACCCTTTCGGGCATCGTCAGAGCACATACCGCCGCGCGGGATGCAGGGATTCAGCTTCTCGTCGGATGCCGCCTAGAGGTCGATTTTCAAGGAGAGATACGACACCTGCTCGCAGAGCGAAGCTCTCCCTATCATCAAGCCTCATTATTGGTGTATCCAACAAGTAAAGGGAGCTACGGCTCTCTGTGTAGACTCCTGAGCATTGGCAAGCGCGACGTTACGAAGAACGACTTCTTCCTGAGCTTAGCGGATTTCCTTCCCTATCAAAACGAGTTCGTAACGATCCTCGTCCCTCCCTACTTTCAAACTAGGCTCCATAACATAGAGAGTCGATCATCTGAGAGTTCGTTCAACTCTCGTCACGCTGTCTTCTTCGAGCTGTGCAAAATACTCAGAGAAAATTCGGCGGATTCCGCGCTACTCTCAATTGCACTCACGTACAATTACGGACTCCTCAACCCACGATACGTAGATTCGACTCTTCAAATAGCACACGCCTTGGATATCTCGGTTGTAGCTACCAACGATGTCTACTACCACACCCCAGAGCGTAAACCTCTGCAAGATGCACTGACCTGCATTCGACTCGGCTGCACAATTCAACAAGCCGGTTTCAGCCTCTTTCAAAACGGCGAGCGATTCCTCAAACCCGCTGATGAAATGCGTCGACTCTTCCGTAATATTCCACACGCGATCAGTCGCTCTCAGGAGATCACCGAAATCGCCTCTCAATTTTCGCTTTCTTCGCTTCGATACTCATATCCCGATGAGATCTGCCCTGAAGGCAGGCCTGCTCACGAGTATCTCCGTGAATGCGTTCTTAAAGGCGCCGAGGAAAGGTATCCCAGAGGGATCCCGCCTGCTGTAGCGAACGCTATCAAGCAAGAGCTTCTCCTCATACGAGAGCTTGAATACGAAAAATACTTCCTGACCTGCCATGACATCGTCAAATACGCAAGGAGTCGCGACATTTTGTGCCAAGGGAGAGGCGCGGCTGCAAATTCAGTGGTGTGCTTCTGTTTAGGTATAACGTCAGTAGATCCAACCGCAATCGATCTTCTTTTCGCTCGCTTCGTCAGCAAAGAGAGACAAGAGCCTCCCGATATCGACATCGATTTTGAACACGAACGACGCGAGGAGGTCATTCAGTACATTTACACGAAGTACGGCCGCGACCGTGCTGCCCTCGCTGCCGAGGTCGTGACATATCGAGCGCGTAGTGCTGTTCGTGAGATCGGCAAGGTACTGGGCCTCTCGCTCGAAATGGTCGATAGACTCGCCAAAAGCGTTCATCGATGGACCGACTGCGCAATTACAGCCGACACACTCCGCGAGCTCGGGCTCGATCCATTCGATTCGACGATACAAAACACCCTTGCTCTTTCGAGTGAGATCGTCGGCTTCCCACGTCATCTCTCTCAGCACGTGGGGGGATTTGTTATCTGCAACGATCCTCTATGCGAGGTAGTACCGATCATAAACGCGTCGATGCGGAACCGAACTATCATCGAATGGGACAAGAACGACATCGAGGAGCTGGGGATGCTGAAGATCGACATCCTTGCTTTAGGTATGCTCACATGCATCCGCAAAGCGCTCGAACTCGTCAACTTGAACCGCTCTGAAAAACTAGAGCTTTATTCGATTCCTGCAGAGGATCCAGCCGTCTACGACATGCTCTGCTCATCGGATACCGTTGGGGTTTTTCAGGTGGAATCGCGTGCGCAAATGTCGATGCTTCCTCGCCTACGACCACGCTGCTTCTACGATCTCGTCATCGAGGTCGCACTCGTGCGCCCTGGACCGATTCAAGGAAACATGGTTCATCCGTATCTGCGCAGGCGTAGCGGCCTGGAACATCCCCACTATCCCGACGAACGAGTCAGGAGGATTCTCGGCAAGACTCTCGGCGTTCCGATCTTTCAGGAACAGGCAATGCGACTTGCAATAACTCTTGCGAACTTTAGTCCTGGAGAAGCCGAGCGCCTACGTCGCGCCATGGCGGCATGGAAATCTCACAAAGGGGTAATTCAGACCTTTAAAGAGAAGATCATAAAAGGGATGAGTGAAAATGGATACTCGATCGAATTCGCCGAAACTTGTATCAATCAGATTAAAGGCTTCAGCGAGTACGGATTTCCCGAATCCCACGCAGCTTCATTTGCACTTTTGGTCTATGCATCGGCATGGCTAAAGAGACACTACCCCGGAGAGTTTGCATGCGCACTGCTCAACAGTCAGCCCATGGGGTTTTATGCTCCGGCTCAGATCATACGAGACGCACAGCAACATGGCGTAACGATTATGCCGATCGATGCGAATCACAGCGGATGGGACACGAGTATATCTTATTGCGACACCAAGAAGGAGCATCCTCGACTTCGATTGGGACTACGCCTGGTGCTCGGACTACGGCGAGATCACGGAGAGGCCTTACGTCGTTCCGTTGAATCACAAGGCCCCTGCGACTCCATCTCCTCTTTTTGGGCGCGAGATACGGGGGTATCTAAATCAACCCTTACGACCCTCGCGCGAGCCGATGTCTTTGGTTCGCTCGAACTAAACCGACGAGCTGCGCACTGGCAGATACAGGAGCTTGGACATCGCCCCCTGCCCCTCGATACATTCTTGAAGCCTCGTGAGGGAAGCTCTCCAGTCGCACTTCCCGAATCCTCCATGCAACGAGAGATGTTCGCAGACTACGCAATGAGCGGGCTATCGCTTCGAGCGCATCCGATGCAATTCCTACGGAGTTATCTCAATTCGAGAGGGGCTATGACAGCGGAGGCGCTTTGCTCTAAATACGGAATCAAGAAGGGTGCCGTTCTCTCCGCTGGAGGTATCGCAATCATTCGCCAGAGACCGGGAACCGCAAAAGGCGTCGTCTTTGTGACTCTCGAAGACGAGACAGGATCGCTCAACCTCATCATCCGCCCTAACCTCTTCGAGCGCTACAACAAGATAATAATGACGAGCTCGTCTCTTCTTGCTACTGGCAAACTCGAGCGAATTGGTGAAGTGATCTATATCGACGTATCGATTCTGGAGTCGCTCGACGCACGGATAGGAAGCAAGTCTTCTGCTTCTCACATATCTTAACTATATCGGACCGCTGAGCTTCCGCTCCGCTAGGGAATCGAGGCAAAACCTATGTTTCCTCGCACGTGAACGTGCTCGTGGACGTGAACGTAAACGTACCCGAAACAAAAACCTCAAGTTTTTCGGGTACGTTCACGTTTACGAGCACGAGCACGTTCACGTGGTTATTTCAAAAGTGAGACTATGGGGTAGG
>JBIIOE010000048.1:0-25244 GCA_044337105.1 Bdellovibrionota bacterium
AAGATATGAGAACCACCTCATGGCCAAGCACAATAAATCAATTGAGCCCCCAGGCTCCCTCCTCTGTGTACCTCTGTGTCCTCTGTGGTTTCATCCCCATCTGCTTGTATCGGGAGAGAGGTAGAACAGTGTGATCTAAACAACTCGAGGCTCAATCCTACTAAATCCCGTGATCCTAAGCGATGGTATCGAGATCAAACCTGTCGAGGAAAGCCTCCGCGCCTCGCTTAACCGCAATTATCCTGCCGATATGAGCCGCTTACGTCGATTGCCTCCCAGCAGGTGAGTGGCCCCTTTGAGCATTATACACCCGCCGGGTGTCGAGTTCGTCGCGTGTAGATCTGAGAGTGCGAGTAACTTTGAACACCCGTCGCCGCGCTAAAAGGTATGAGTGCTCCCCCACCAAACCCCATACTGGATTGCAGCCGAAATCCAAGCGCAGGCGCGACTCCAGGCGACCAACGCCCTTGTCTTCATCTACCGCATACTACATGCGAGCGACAGCGCTGGTAATTGCTCGTATGCACGCCCTCATCTCTTCAAAGCCACCGGATCGCCACACGGTGAGTTCATTCATGTAAGTTGAGCGCTTGATTTCAAGCATAAATGCGAGGACCCGAGGATCCCTGTAGACCCCATTCGGTACAACCGTCCCGGCAAACGGTCGGTCAACTCCGAACGAGTATCCCGAAGACGATGCTATCCGCTCGACGGTCGTCACAATCGCAGAAGGGGTATGAAACGCGTCGGTCCCTATGACGATATCAGGTCGGACGACGCTGTTATCGAGCTCGTAAGGCAAGGGGGCGGACTGATAGGAGTGACAGTCGATGAAGATACATCTACCGAAGAGCTCTATGCACCGCTTAACGCGACCCGTTAAATCTGCATGATAGGGGCGATAGTATCTCTGAAGTAACTCCTCGCGTTCGGCTGCCGTTAGAGCGCGTCGGATCCGCTGCTGGTGGCACCCGTGCGTATAGATCACCCCCATTCCGCGAGCTGCCATAATCTCATTTGAGTCATCCTCGAACCGCTCGGGATCGACCACAAACCTACTTACCTCATGCCTCACCATGCAGCCGCCTGCATCTACTATAGGCTTGTATAGATCGTCGACGAACCAATCGACAAGTTGACGATGCTCCTCGCGTAGCTGTCCTTCACTCACGATGAACTGCCCGCGTGTGTGTGGCGGAATAACACACGAGCTGTGCGGGACATTCGCCACTATCGGGAGCGTCGGCTCGGGATTTATTACAGAAAAACTCATAATGACATCTCAACAACATCAGGCGTTCCAAAAAGATCATAGTTCCATTGAGCCGGTGCATACTGCGGATCCCATCTGCAGCGCTCAACCTCCTTGAATCCATGTCGGGCGTAAAATCGAGGGAGTACCCCCTCGCAGTCAAAGCACGACAGGCGATGCGCTCCCAGCAACTTAGCCGCTTCAACGAGCAGACTACCGTAGCGCGCTCCTGGATAGCTGAAGAGCGACGCCAACTCTCCGCCTATCACCGCTACTCCACCCCGGTGGTCGGAGGTCAGATACAAACGAGAGGTTCGCTCGATGTATTCCGCGCTGGTATGCTGGCTCAACATGTACCTGCGCTCTCCTGGGTATTCATTTCTACACTGTACGAAGCGTTCAACCTCGGCCATCGATTTACAGTGAACAAGCTCAAATCGCTGTCGCCCATGTATCATGTCATCGAGCAACGGTGACATCGTCGCAATGTCAATCCGTACATGAGAACAATCAGCTCCATCACGGTTATCTAAAGACCGCACATCCTTCACCATGGCCACTCCATAAAAAAGCGGTTACTCCCATCGCGAGGCAAGTATGCAGACACAATGCGCTCAGCTATACCTGCGCAACAGAGGTAGCGCAGATAGCAGCCACGTTGAATCGCCACCCTTACTCACCGGGGCGGAATCGCTATCATCACAATGTTGTTTGACGAAGAGAATTTCCCTTATCGGCGAACCGCCAAGGGCAAATCTTCACTCGAAACTACTCGCTTCGAGCGTATCTCTGTTGCTTGCGCCCCAGAGACATCTGGGAGGCACCGTTCCTCTGCTGTGAACATCGGTCGGTTGCCGAATGGCTGTGCGGCCCAGCGCCGCGTCTCTTCAGAAAACCCCGCATTTACAGGCTCTTCTTCGCTCACTTTCACGACTTGTTAAAATCTTGAAGTGTGCGTACAGACCATTACTCTTGATTTCTGTGGTGAGAATAACAGCCTAGGCGCCCAGACTCAAGCGCCTTCTTCAGCGGCAAGTGTGTGTTCGAGAGGTACCAGACACCCGGGAGAACCAATGATCCCGTCTCTCAATCCGCTCGCTGTTTACCGAGCACTCGGAGAGAGGTCGTTCTTGGGTTATCGGGCTGACGAACTGTTTCGCTCGCAATTCGCGCCACATCAGAACCGCGCGGCACATAGTCGAACATATGGTGATATTCGATCTTCCAAATTGCGAAAATCGGAGAGCCCCCCTCGACCCGCTTTCGCTGCAAAGTGGGGATTTGCCTGCTTCACTGGGCAAAAAACCCCTTCATCTATTTGTTACCTTGACCTTTACAGGAAAAGCGACAATCCCCATAGCAAAAGCTACTAGTCCGCCCAGTAGTCCGCCAATCCCAATACTCCATATTGAAAATGCGACAGACAGTGACTCGGCCTGCTTTGAGAAAATTGTAAAAAGTAGCCCGACAAGAGTTCCTACGATTACTCCTGCAAAGACCAGATTGCTTCTGGTCAATTTGCTACGGGACCGAAGAAACACGATTACGGGAATGCCAAGTATTATTTGAACTACCAGACAAAAGGGATAACTCAATACTACGAACTTGATTGATGCGGTCAACGAGTACCAACAAAGACTCGCGTCTAGTCGAAATGCGCAATCCACGAGGCTCAAGGGAAGCGCAAGCAAGGCGATACCCAAAGGAGCTACGAGGAAGCCAAGCAAGTAGCGATATATACGATAGGGAGGATTCATTTAGGTACGATCGTACGGATGATGGGTTTCGACCATAGGGAGAAATCTCATCGATTTGTATGATCGACCCGAAGTGTACCTGCCCTCTAAAACGCTAAGGAACTCCCTGCGCCCGCACCGATTCTAGCTTCTGGGATTGGACCCGCAGACGACTCAGAGGGACACAGAGGGGGGGATGGAAACAAATCAAACCATCGGAGCGGTTGTGGAGACCGCTTTACGAGGATACTCTCGCCTTGGCCCCGGGGCTCCTGGAGCAGCCATATAAAAAACGCTTTGAGCACGCACTCGTCCTCCGAGGATTCACCATCAACACCGAAGTGTACTTACCGGCGCTTTACGACTCGATTCTCATCGATACCGGGTATCGCCTGGACCTGCTAGTGAACTCCGAGTCCATCGCAGAGGCCGAAGCCGTTCCAACTCTATCGCCGGTGCACCGGGCACAGATGATGCCGTATCTCAAACTCGTACGACAGCACGTTGAGCTACTCATCAACTTCAACGTCGTACAGATCAAAGAGGGTATCAGAACGATTCGTGTTCTGACCTCTGTGTTCCTCTGAGTCCTCTGCGGTTTCAACCCAAAAGTCGTAACCCGCGATAGAGGCAGAACGTGTTTGAAACCATCTCAATGCTTCGACTTTTCTCCGATTACGATGCTATTCAACGCATCGAATATGGTTTTCAAAACTACTATCCGATCATTTTTTGTCTGGCATAGTAAGATTTTCCAGCGAATCTGCTATCCTCTTCAATTGCTCATTCTGCTCAGCAACAAGGCCGTTGTTTTCTTCCTGCAGTTTAGCAATTTTTTCCTGAGATACAGCTTGGCTTCGTCCAGGAGCAATATACGAACAACCGGTAGAACCACTAAACAGGGTAGCGCCAATCAAGAGTTTTGCAAAATCATTAGGTCTATTTAACATATTTCTCCCCAAAAAAACTTTGTCGGATAACAGTATGGTATCCAGTTCCTCGCAACATCCTACCGTCACCTGGAGTCCTAAGCAAAGCCGAGCTGTCAAAAAACACTCGATTGCAAATCTGCCTACTATTCAACTTGTTAGCTCTTGCTGAATTAAAGTTTTTCGGCTCATCGCGTTTTAGAGTGGGTGATAGCGAGCTTGGAGACAGCGTAAGCCCTTGTTTGGCCCATAAATCGCGCCTTTCCACGTGAACGGCACGTGCACGTAAACGTCGGGATAATACCGAGCCCTACCCACTCGATTCCGCGATGACCCAGTTTTTCTAACGCATACCAGTCGTTAGAGTGAAGACCCATGTCGGGAAATTTAGGGAGGATCTGAAGGCCTGCTGTTCACGACCGAAACTGTTTGGGAACGCCAGCGACCTCCACTAGACGCAACGGCATAAAGACGCCGAACTGGTTGCGAAAACCTCTGAGGGAATCGCCACCGCCATAATGCAAATAATCTCGTCTTAGGTCCGCAAATGCGCTAGCAGATGTGCCCATTTCCGAAGGAGGATTCCCCGAAGCGGCCTGCGCGATATCCCGTAATGAGCGATGGGCGGACTTCGGATTACTTGTTTTCGAATCGGGAGTAAGCATTGCTACCCCTTAGGAGGGATACCTAACGTTGAGGATGAGTGCGGCGATATGCTCTGGACAGACCCTATCCGGGTTCATGACACCGACGAGGAAATTCCTTCTCAATTCCATATACCCGTAGGGACGCTACACCGCTTTTGTCGCCTCACCGAGCATAGCGAAGGTTGAGGTTCGCAAAATGCTAGCTCGGCTACCATCGCAACTTTAAAACATACTCACGATGATCATCAATCGGTCTTGTTCTGGCGAATCGACTAACGCGTATACCTTCACTTTCAGGCCTAGTCGCTATTTCCCTGCGCAATCTACCAGCAATTTCTGCAAGAAGCAGTTTGCCTGCTCGATCCCAAGTATTGTAGTGGCCGTAAGTACCCACGACAACTTCGCATTCGTACCGACCGTTTTCGGCAGCCTTCCTAAGGGTATTTTTCAAGCTCTCGAACAAACTGGCAACCTTCTCCGAAATGTCTGAATCAGTCATCCGAGCGACCTGTTTATGATACGAACGGATCGATGCTTCCCGATAATTGATCGTAGCATCTCCAAATTGACATCTGTCGGCAGCCTCTCGAAGTGTTTTTGCGCTAAATATACTCATGAATTTACCTTTTTTTCTCACCGAGCTTACACTTAGATGTTGCAGTGACGGCCACCGCTAGTCAACAAACGCCGGCAATCGCTCTGCCCGGCGTTCGAAGGAATCACCTGGTATCTGGCCTATTCATCGAGAAACGCAGTGCCTTGTACTTCCGGCCGCGTGGCGGCAATGGTCGGTTTGAGAGGTGTATTCACCGGGCGAAACACCAGGCGGAGCTCGCCGTCCTGGACTAAGACGAGGGCCGCCCTTACCATAGCCAGGATATGCAGCCGTCTATTCACCAGCAGCAAACGGACCTTACCAAAGCACTAGAACAGCAGGTGTCCCGCTTATTGGAGGTCGGCCACATAGTGATTGAGAGCAGCTCGCTAGAGTCCGTAAGCCAATACTTCGATAGCAAGCCGACCGATTATCCCGACCTCCTTGCATGGATGGTGGCGTCGAATGCCGCTGAGCGGGACACTCCCGGGAAACGCTTAGAGGATCGCGTGAAGTCTCTGACGGAGGCTGCAACATTCGGGTTTCGGGCGCTCCTGAGCACCGCACAAACACCGGACGAAACCGCCATCAACGCTGCGTTTAGCAAGCTCGACTCTCTGAACGGAGTCCTGGGGTGGTGTTATCCTCATGGGCTCGGCGCTTTAATTACCCCCTTGCGAGAGCTATCAGCGCTGCTCCGTGATTTCTGGAACTCGCATTTCTACCAGATCTACCTGAGCCCCCAGACCTTTACTCCGCAGCTACTACCCTGCGACGGACATACCACAGAACATCCTGCCTTTGAGTCCATCTTGTCGGCCCTCACAGTGACGTTTGCCCAGGGGGTAATTCAGGACGTCGTTGGTTTCGTAATCCGAGTCGAGGGCTCCGCTGGCTGTGAATTTTTCTTGGATTGGGGAAAGCAGAGCGGTAGCCCCAGAAGGCAACCAGAACGTCAGACCTTTTTATCAATGCTTGGGGGTTACTGCGCCCTGCATGATGTTGTCGTTGAGAGGTACACGACACTTCTCGACTATCATTTGGCCGATCGGGATACCGGATCGTATCAGAATAATCTCCTCTTAGGCGCCTTCGACTGTTTGGTTAGCAACCCCAAGACCCTGCACCTCGCGGTGCAGATGCTCAAGAACTCCCCCCTTCTCGGCCGATCGGAAAATCGTCTTGAAAAGGTCATTTTCTCTGGATGCGAGCCGAGTCTACTTATCCCTGTGAAGGAGATGCTGCGCTTTGCCGTTGATGCCCGGGAAGATGAGTTAAGGATCTTGTTTAAAGGTCAATCCCTCTCGGATGAGGAACGGGTTCGCTGGAGATACCTGCTCGGAGAGTCTACGCAAGGTAGCTCGATTCAGAGGAGCTCTTGGTCCATAGGTGATCACTTTGTGGTTCGACCGGGGCTCACTCCAAGAGATGAGGAATGCATAACGGTCGGTGCTGGAGGGAACACAAGCCTCAATTCACTCTCTGAGAGCTTCATCATCGAACAGCCGGGCTCGCGTCTTCCGGTGGGCGGCGCGTGGGGCTTTTTGAGGACAACCAGAGACAGAACGCAGCTCGGTATCCGAATGCCGTACGTCAAAAGCTGGCAGCCTGGGCATGGAGCGACGACATACGATGCGATGCTCGCGCTCGTAGCCGGCGCGGCCGAGTACGCCCAGAGACGGTATCCGGGGGAACCGATGATTCTGTCTCTCAATCCGCTGGCTGTTCATCGCGCACTCGGGGAGAAGCCGTTCTTGGGTTATCGGGCTGACGAACTGTTTGACTTGTAATTCACGCTCTTTCAGGCAGCACGCTGATGAGCATGGCGCTCGCGCCGTCCCTCGCGAATCTCCTCGATAAAGCGCTCTGAAAACGCCGGAATATCGGATGGTTGGCGACTTGTCACAAGACCTTCATCCGTCACTACCTGCTGATCAACCCAGGTCGCCCCAGCGTTCATAAGGTCAGTTTTAATCAAGCGCCACGACGTTACGGTGCGCCCCTCGAGCACGCCGGCTTCGGCGAGTAACCACGGGCCATGACAAATAGCGGCGATCGGCTTTCCCGATTCAAAAAATCGCCGTACGAAGATTATTGCTCTCTCATCCATGCGTAGCATGTCTGGATTCTTGACTCCTCCCGGAAGCATCAGAGCATCGTATTGAGCTTCTTCGGCGTCCTGTAGCGACACATCGACCTTAATCGCATCACCCCAGTTGTTGTCTTTCCACGCCCGAATCTGCCCGCCTTTCGGCGACACGATATCTGTATGTATTCCAGCAGCCATAAGATCTCTGCGCGGCTCCTGTAGCTCGCTCTGCTCGACTCCGTCAGTTACGAGAATAGCGACGCGTTTGCCTTGAATACTCTTTTCCACAATTCCTCCGTAGCTCCTTGAGCTTTAGCCAACCGGTAAATCTGATCGCCGCTGTACTCTCATTCATCTTGCAGCGGTGCCACGATCGCACATAGGTGTCCCTCGCTGCGGCCTTCAAGACATGCTCCGGAGCACCCTGCACCTCTCCGGCCCGGATGACACCGACCAGCACTCGTACCATGTTGTCCTGAATCACCGAGTAATAGTCGTCTAGATTGGGATGAGCGCGGCAAAAAGTAGCTTGAAAGGAGTACCTACCTCCAGAGTACTATAGCGCAGCGTTCATCGTGAATGCGCGTGTACTGGAACCCCTCCTCGATGCAACTCCGTAAGTCTACCATATTCCTCCTAACCTTGGCTGTGGCACTCCTCGTAGCTACTCAGCTTACGCGACCGAGCACCGAGCTCGCGCTCGACCTGGACGGCTCCTCGGTACGCTATCGCATAGCAGATAACACCTTCGAAGGTCGTTACGAGGCCAATGAGTTTAAAGGTATCTCGATCAAGCGCTCCGTTTCGGCTGTCTCAGAGACCTCCGTCGAATGGATTAAGGTCGGTGATGAGCTCATTCTCTCCCACTCCCCTTCGCTTTTTTTCGGAGGTCGCTTGTATGGGGCTCTCCCTCACGTAGAAAGCGTGATTCCCTTCCGACAGACATTTGGCGATTGGAGCCTTGATCGATTCGAGGGCCCCCTGCAAAAAATCTCCAAGCGCTCTTTTTCAGCCCCATTTAAGTTGACTGCTCAAGTGACTGGAAGGGGATCTACACAGCTCGTACTACACGGAACGAATACCTCACTGGTCGCCACCATACGGAGCGGATTGATGGATAACGACCTGTCTTTGTGTATCCTCGGCGCAGAGTGCCTCTACATAGCATCATTCGAGAAGCCCTTGTTGGCGAGCCTTCTCGGCCTCGGCAACACGCTATGTTCGTGGGGATTGCTAGCTACCATCCTTGTTCTGTGTGTGAAGCTTTGTTCCTGGATAGCGAACAGAAGGAAGATCCCTGCCTGCACGCCTACTCCACGTGATGATTGGCCCAAACTCTCCTGGGCACTTGCATCCCTCCTGGCGCTTGTTCACTTCTGTATCGCCTACAACTTTGGGAGTGGGATCCTTGGTGGTGTCCCTCATATTCCTGATTCCGTGGTCTATATGGAGCAGGCTCGCACGCTAGCATACGGACTGCTCGACATATCATTTCCACCCAATCTTCCCCACGATCCTTTCTACGTATTAGGCGCAGTGGAACGCGAAGGCGCCATGACGTTCTGGTATAACCGCTTCTGGCCGTTCCTCATCGCCGTCGCGCTGCGCGGAGGCTTCGAAGCGCTCCTCCTTCCCCTGCTTTCGGCCGGTACCGTAGTGCTTCTGTTCTCGTTTTCATCGGCTACCGTAGGTCGTCGTGCAGCCCTCCTCGCCACTACCGTGTACTCATTCTCCCCCTTCACGATCACTCAGGCCGGGGATTTCATGACTCATGTGCCCACGAGCTTTTTCATCCTTGCCACCATCGAGGCTCTGCGTGTGGGAGTATCTCGCAACGGTGTCGCTCTCTTCATCACCGCTGGGGCATGCGGCGCTTTCGCCTTCGGCATCCGCCCGCTCACCACCCTAGCGCTCGCAGTGGCTAGTTTGGTTTGGTTTCTCCCACTCGCGTACGCTCAGAAGCGAGTGCTTCGTTCGGCTCTCTTTTTCCTCATCGGGGCATGCCCCCTCTTACTACTCCTGGCGCTCGACAACTACAGCATAACCGGCGAAGCGCTCGTATTTCCTCATGCACGCTACCACTCAGCCGATACGGGCCTCACATCACTCCCTGCCGGAGCCATGCTCATGGACTCGCACGCAGCCGTACTCTCCCCTATTCTCTTCGCGACGCCTGTCGTTGGCCTAAGTGTCGCATTGGCCCTTGTCCCTCTGCTGCTCGCTCCACATCGCAGAGTGCTCAACCTTCTTTTGATGCCCCTCTCACTGCTGGCTGCATACCACCTCTGGCCACTAAACGGATTACACGGTTACGGGCCGCGCTTCCTGTTCGAGGCAACGCCTTACCTCTGCACCCTGATAGGACTAGGTATCGTATTAACATGGGATCGCATCCCGTTACCCTCCTTGAGAGTGATAACTCTCTTGGGAGCCCTGTCACTCTTTATCTACAACGCTCACGCACTGTACAGAGAGCTACCTACATACGAGGACTACAACCAGATATCCGCCAAGGTCGCGCGAGATCTCGAGCGCATCTCGAAGGAACGCAGCATCGTTCTCGTAGGCGAGGGCCTGTGGCAGAACCAGGGATACGCCAACATGTGGCTCGATCCGACCCTTTCGGATTTCGTTGCAATTCGTGCGCTGCCCGAGATTTCGTGGGAAGCTGTTATCGAACAGTACCCGCACCACAAGCGCTACTCGCTCGTTCACGGGGAGCTCTTTCACATTGACTCCTCGGGAAACCGAGAGCCTTTCGAAAAGACGGAGTAACTCCTGTGAGCATACCACCTCAATCAGTGACGATTCATAGCCTGGAGGAGCTCAGAGCTCACGGTCACCGCCCAGTATACAGGCTCACCTTGTCGGCCGACCTACACAGCGTTCCGAAGGAGATCCTTGACTACGCTCCGGACGTCACGGTGCTCGACTTGAGCAACAACCAACTCGACTCGTTACCCGAATGGATCGCGGAGCTACGCGCTCTGGAAGTTCTATTTCTCAGCGGCAACCGGTTTCGAGAGATACCCCGTGTCGCTGGTCGTGTAAAATCTTTACGCATGCTCGGCATGCGCGCATGCCAGCTGGAACACATCCCTGATGGGGCGCTGCCCGCTCAGCTCGTGTGGCTGACTCTTACTGACAACCATCTCCAATCGTTGCCTCATGAGATAGGCTCGTTGCAGGGCCTACGCAAAGTTCTGCTGGCGGGAAATGAGATCTCAGTCCTACCTGAGTCGTGCGCGAATCTTCGAGCTCTGGAACTCTTGAGGCTCTCAGCAAACCGCTTCGAACGATTCCCAAACTGGCTTTTTCAGCTTCCGCAGCTTGCCTGGCTCGCCTTGGCAGGAAATCCGTGTACAACCTCCAGCGACGTGGGAGAGAAGGATCACATGAGCATTCCCTGGTCTCAATTGGCCCTGGGGACAGAGCTTGGACGCGGCGCCTCGGGACCCACCTACCGTGCGCTGTACACCCCTTCAGAGGGGGCTGCGCACGAAGTTGCAGTAAAGGTATTCCACGCACCAGTGTCGAGCGATGGAGACTCGCGTGACGAGATAGCTGCCTCGGTACGCGCTGGATACCATCCCTACCTTACCTCGACCATAGCTCCGTTCTGCGAGCATCCTGAGGGCAAGTGTGGCCTCGTTCTCCGACTCGTGCCGGATACCTTTAGAAACCTCGCGGCCCCTCCGAGCTTCGAAACGTGCACCAGAGACGTCTACGCAACTGACCAAGCGCTTTCGTTGCACGTAGCCCTCGCGTATGCGTCCCACATAGCACAAGCTGCTTCGCACCTTCACGCTCGCGGTATAGTACATGGCGATCTGTATGCTCATAACATCTTGGTTGACGGGAAGCGGGCGCTGCTCGGCGATTTCGGCGCAGCCTGTGTGTACGAAGGAGATACTGCGCTCGATCGAGGGGCTCTCGAGCGGATCGAGGTTCGCTCACTCGGAATCCTACTGGAAGAGCTGCTAGCGCTCGTCCCTTCTGCCGATCCAACGCTTGAGACACAAGCGCCTGAGACACAAGCGCTCGATCGCGCTTCATCCTTGGCAAAGAATTGTCTCGACGCGAGCATTTCCAATCGCCCCTGCTGTGATCACATCGCCGAGGAGCTGACGAAGTGCGCTCACCTCACGGATTCTGCCTGAGCGCCACGCCGCCTATCTCGTAGATGCACGTACAGGTCAGACACGAAGGCGCCGGGGCTGAGATTGCGCAATCCGTATGTGGAATCAGACGGGGCATCGTCTGTGAATTGGTACCAGTAGATCCGACGAATAGAGGGGACTCTAGACTTAATGAAGGGGAATATCCGCTGGGCGTATTCTAGTTGCCGATTCACTCCCTGCACCCCTGACTCGGTGACCCAGATCTCGCGCCCGAGACCGTTGAGAAAATCCGCAACTCCTCCAGGGAGCAGCACCCGTTCGATATTCTTCCCATAATAATGGATCGCGTACGCGTCAGTGAACGAAAGAATACCCGCCTCGACCATAGCTCGATTGTAATCGAGTGTGCTGGGGAAGTTCTGAGCAATAGCCGTGGTAGCGGCGTTAATCACCTTTTTGCGGCGTGCAACACCCTTGATAGCCGAGTGGGCGCGCGCAAGTAGCTCTACGTAGTTGGTGGGCTTAGTCAGGACGTCCAAGGTCACGTTCTCGACAAAGTCAGGATTGTTGGGCTCGTTCCAGATCTGATAGCCAGCCAGGCGACCTCTCCGTCGGTAGCGGGAGATGACCTTCTTTACCCACAGATCAACGAAGGTCTGCCGTGGATCCCCATTGATCCAGTTACGCGAGTCACTCATCCACGACGGAACCCCTGTTAACACAGCAACCGCCTCGACACCTACCGGTAATGAGCGCACTATGTCGTCGTAGAATCCGAAAAACGGCTCTGAGCTCGGCGTAGGTTGAATCTGATCGTTCCACGCAAGGAGAACACGAACTCGTCTGAGACGCAGCGTTCCCTTCACCTCACGGAACTGATTCCGGATCGAACCAAAGCGCGGGTCGTTCACGAAGGCATTCACGCCGAGTAAGCTGAAGGGAACTTCTTTTCGCGGGATGAAGAGATCATCCAACCCCTGATGCGCGAGCGAACCTTCAGTCGGAACAGCTCTGCACTCGACACTTGCCCATGTAAAGCAAGCCCCCAAGCAAACTCCGAATAGTGCGTACAAGGTCGCTTTCAGGGTCTTCATACGGCTCCACTTGCGAAACTGCCGCACTGCCGGCGATCGCGGAAGCCCTCTCCCGCTGACTCGCTGCGTACCTCGCTCGCCTATCGAGCAGCCCGCGTGCTCAAGAGATTCGTCAACTCCAAAGCCCGTTGAGCATTCATCAGAGAGAGTATCTGGCCGATGCGTTTCTCCGGCATACGCTCGATCAGAGACAGCGCCACCTGAACATCGAGTTGCTCGAGGAGGTGTGCTGCTTCGGGTGGATTCATGGAACCGTACACGTTCGCAAGCTGATCCAATTGACCGTTACGTTGCTTCTCGCCCTTCTCACGCTCGATCTTGAGTCGCTCCGTGAGCTCCCTCAGTTCGGTGAGACGCCCCGCGAGGTCGCGATCTCGCGCGTTGAGCTCCATCTCCTTTTGCTCAACTCGCGCACTGCGATCCTCGAGCTCGGCACGTCTGTGATCGAGCGAGGTGAGAACCTTGACCTCTTCCTTGCTCCACTGGGGTCCAACCTGCACTGGAGCCACTACTGCTGCTTGAACAGGTTCGATATCTGCGACACCGCTGGCCTCAATAGCAGAAAGCGCGACCTTGGCACAGCAGAATACGGCTACAAACAAGACTGCGGCCGCATGGCCCTTGCTCGAACTTTCACGCAGTCCGGCGTAAGCGCGTGGAGCGGGTCTCCGCGCAGCTTCGGCGCTGCGACTTGGGCGTGCTGTCGGTGCCGGCTTGCCGTTCAGGCCTGATTTGAGCGCGTCGGCGATCTCTTTGGCTAACTTGGTATTAGGAGCGCCGCTGGAAACAGGCGCAACAGGGGGCTTCTCGCCCCGTTTCTGCATCATCTGCGACATCGCCTTGTGAAGGTCATCGTACAACTCCCGGGCCTGCTCGCGTGTCAATTTCTTCTCTGCCATACCGTCATCCTTGAACTCGTGTACTATCTCTCCGACTGCGCCTTCCTGCCGGCCCTCTGGACCGCAAACTCATCGAGCTGGATACCTTCTTCCTTGAGTGCCTGCTCGACATACTCATGTCGTCGTTTGTCCTTCAGCTTTTCAAGAGCCTGAGACTCCTTACTCGCTTCGATGTAACGCTCTCGGGCCTCTTCTGCGGCTTGCTCTGCCGCCTTGACCCGTAGACGCTGCTGCTCGATCTCTTCTTGCAAACGAGCCGAATAATCTCCCAGCAATACCATCTCGCTTGCAGAATACGTGCCACCTTCCTCTACCTTGGAACGAAGGAACTCCTGGTCTAACCCCTCCAACACACTGCGTTCCCGGTCGAGCTCGAAGTTTCGCTGGACAAGTTCTTGACGCACCTCGTCACGAAACCGTTCACGGATCTCTAAGACTCGCTGCAATCGGAAGTTAAAGCGCTTCATGAATTAACTATGTCGCCCATCAACTGCCAGGTGTCTTGCAGAGAGGTTGGCTCGTCGGAGCTCTGCTTCAGGAATCTATTAACAGCGTCAATCTTCTGAACAGCACGATCGACGCGGGCGTTTTGGCCCGGCTTATATGCGCCAATCGTGATAAGATCTTCGGCATCTTGATACGCGGCTATGATCTCTCGGATTTGGGCCGCAATCTGCATCCCTTGTTTCGGTATTATGTCGGACATAACACGCGAGATACTTTGCAGAACGTCAATGGCCGGAAAATGTCCTCGAGCTGCAAGCTTTCGGCTCAAAACGACGTGTCCATCCAAGATTCCTCGTACCGTATCCGCAACCGGCTCGTTCATGTCGTCGCCTTCGACGAGAACCGTGTACAGACCAGTGATGCTGCCCTGCCCTTCGCACGTTCCGGCACGCTCGAGCAGCTTAGGAAGTATGGCAAACACAGATGGAGTATAGCCGCGTGTACTCGGAGGCTCGCCAACAGCTAGCCCCACCTCGCGCTGCGCCATGGCGAGCCGAGTCACGGAATCCAGCATCAAAACGACTTTCTTGCCCGTATCGCGGAAGAATTCCGCGATCGCTGTGGCCATGAAAGCCGCGCGAATACGGAGAAGCGCAGACTGGTTACCGGTAGCTACCACCACCACCGAGCGCGCTAAGCCCTCAGGGCCGAGATCGCGCTCAATGAACTCCCGAACCTCTCTTCCTCGCTCTCCGATGAGCCCGATTACGTTGATGTCGCTTGAGGAGTGCTTGGCGACCATACCGAGCAGCGTGGATTTTCCCACACCAGACCCGGCCATAATCGCCACACGCTGCCCCTGTCCGACAGTCAGCAATCCGTTCATCGCTCGCACACCGAGATCGAAACACTCGGAGATGCGCGTACGAGATACCGGATTCGGCGGGTCTCGATACAGCGGTACCATCTGATCCATGGTGGGCATGGGCTTACCATCGATCGGATTGCCGAGGGCATCGATAACCCGACCTAGCAGTCCTTCGGAAACGAAAACGTCGGCCCGGTTCTCGCCCGCTGTAATCGTGGCCCCAGGCGCGACACCGTGAATCTCGCCGAACGGCATAAGCAACACCCGATCGCTTTTGAATCCAACGACCTGGGCTGGAATGGTGCTCGAGCCATTACTAACCATTACCTGAGAGCCAACAGACACAAAGGGCCCCGAGCCCTCAATAATCAGACCCGTCACGTCTGTGACAGTTCCGCGCACCTCAAAATTGCTGGCGACTCGCACCGCGGAATGTGCCCGCTCGAAAACTCCTTCCATCACCTACCGAACCTTTACGACCTGTTCTCGAATTCGCTCCCATGCTTTGTCGATCTGGTAATCAACAACGCCACCTACCATCTCTACGACGCAGCCCGCCTTTACCGTGTCATCCCCTTCGAAGCTCCATCCGCCGTCGAACTCCTTGAACTGCTTCGAGAGATTCAAAAGATTGAGAAACTCGAGGTCCTGTGGACTGACCTTTATACCTTTAATCTTGACTCCCCCCGCCAACGCAATACCCTCTTTTATGATACCGATAATGTATTCGGGATTGATGTCTACGATGGTTCCAACGAGTTTGCTCGATATCTCCAGAGCCAGATTCAGGGCTTGCTGCTCCATAGCTACGAGGCTCTCATTGAGTTGCGTGCCAATATCCTCGAGCACTCCGATGTAGCGTTCCTCGAGCTGCCTATTCCTCTCATCGGCCCCGGCCGCAGCTGTCGCCTTCCCCTCTTCGAGACCTTGACTGCGCGCCTCCTCGAGCTGTCGCGCATGCTCGTCGAGACGCGCTTGCAGACGTCGCTCAACCTCTTGGGCGATATCTTCTTCGGTGAGCCGTCTGGTGGGAGAATAGACCCCACCAGCTCCCTGGCCGTGCCTTCGGGCTCCTGCATTCCCGATTCGACCCCCGAAATCGGAGAACATGGGATCGAGAGTAAAGTCCTCGGCACTGAGCGTTCGGAACTCCATCGGGACAAACGCGTTGTTGTTCTCGAACTGCCCTACAACCGGCCAACCGGTATCCGCATACGTGGTGGGCTTGTACGTCTCCACGGTAAGGCTCGATTCAGAGTCCGTGCCCTCGAAATGTTCGCTCATCTCTCGATCTCCTCTCCTTCAGGGGTGTTTCTAGAGCCTTCCATCATTGAGCCAGTATCTGATTAGAAGCGCCGCCTGTTGCGGATTCTCCTTGACCAGGCGCGAATTCTCGGCCATGAGCTCACCAAGCTGCTCCAAGTCGACGGCTGGTTCGAACTCTGGGATGGTGGCCTTTGATCGTTCCGCATCCAATTCGATTTCCAGCTCCTGAATTCCCGTTGGGAGCAGGCGGGCCAAATCTACCTCTGCCTCAGTCGGGGTGACCAGAAACTTCACCATGGGCCTCAAGAGGAAGATGAAGAACAGGAACACGCACAGGTATGGTATAGCGAGCGACGCATATCGGAAATACTGGCTCTCCTTGTACGCCTTGTCGAGTTGGGAAGCCAAGCTCTCGTCGGGCTCGTAGAAGGGAACATTCTCGACCGTTACTACGTCACCTCGCGTAGAGTCATAGCCGATTGCCGATTTAACGATCCCCTCTACCTGTGCCAGCATCTCCTGCGGGAGCGGCTTGAAAGTCTTAGCTGGCTTCGCCTCCGCTTTACCTTCGGCAGAGCCCCCGCTAGTCACCGCCTCGTATTGTCCGTCTACGAGCACTGCGGCAGAAAGCTTCAAGAGTCGCCCACGGGCCTGCTCGCTCTTCGTTACAGCTCTAGAAACCTCGAAATTCTTCACGTTTTCTCTACGTGAGCTCTGCTCTGTCCCAACCTCGGGGGGCGCGAGAAGTTTCGGATCGTTAGTCAGATTCGACACGACTCCAGGCACTCCTCCACGTTGAGATGCTCCAGCGCCCTCTTCGATACTTCGCTCCGAGCGGAGCACTCTTCCACCTGGATCGAAACTCTCCTCTTCTCGTGCATTCGAGGAGAAATCGATATCCGCCGTGACACGTGCAACGACCTTACCGGGTCCTAAGACCTTAGCTAGCATCGCTTCAATACGTTGCACATACCCCTTCTCTACTTCTCGGGCGTACTGCAATCGTGTTGCGTCCGCGCCGAGCTCCTCCCCCTCCTGATCCTTGGGCGTGAGGAGATTGCCGAATACGTCTATGATCGTAACCTGTTCAGGTTTCAGACCCTCAACACTTCCTGCTACGAAGTTTGCGATACCTCGGATCTGCTTCTTGTCGAGCTCTCCGCCTGGCCTCAACTTGAGCAAGACGGAAGCTGAAGACTCTTGAGCCTGCTTAGAGAAGATAGTTTTCTCAGGTTGAGAGATGTGGACACGAGCTGAGAGTACCGAGTCGAGGGACATGATGGTACGCTCGAGCTCCCCTTGAACGGCCCGCTGTTTCTTTATCATCTCCCCAAGAGTCGTGGTCGCGAAGTTCGTTCCGTCGAACAATTCGAAGCCAACCGTGCCTGTCTTTGGCAACCCTTCCGCCGCCAGGCTCATGCGCAACTCGTGCACCTGCTCCGGGGGCTTAATCGAGATCGTGCTGCCTTCGATCTTGTAAGCTATTTTGAGCTCCTTTAGTCGCTCCACTACTCCGGCCGCGTCGGCTGTACTGAGGTCAGAGTACAACACTGTGTAATCTGGATCGGTAGCAAGCTTGGATACATATATCACTGCCGCTATCGAAAAGATGGTAAGTACAGGGAAGAGCACTTTTTGTGTCAAAGGGAGCTTTAAGTATCCCTCAAACAGCTGCGTCAAAATAGCTTTCGGATCGAGCGTAGAAGCCACATTACCTCACTAATTATATCAAACTTGCGTGCGAATCACTTCTTCGTAGGCGCGGATGATCTTTCCGCGGATAGCTGACATGAGTTGGAAAGCCACGTCTGCCTTCTCGAGCGCGACCATGGCGCTGTGAGCAGTGACTCCATCTTTCTTCAGGGTCAGTCCTTCGATCTGTTCTTCGGCTTCATTCTGAAGGTTGTTCACCTCTTGCACCGCGTTCTGAAAAACCTCGGCGAAGGATCCCTCCTTCGTTCCATTCGAAGGAGCGCTCGCCTTGTTCTCCGAGATACCCTTGATACCGGGTATCTGAGGCAACATCGGGTTGATTGCATCGACACTCATGACACCTCCTCAACTACGCCATGTTTAGAATGCGGCCCGACTCGCTCTGCATCTGACGAGTTGTCTCGACAGCTGTCACATTGGCCTGATACAGGCGACTTGCCGACATCAGATCAGACATAGTGGTCACAACGTTGATGTTGGGATATGCTACAAAGCCCTGCGCATCGGCATCGGGATGCCCCGGTTGGTAAACCTGTCGTGGAGCAGAGGTATCCTCTGTAACAGCCGCCACGGCTGGTTTCTTCAAAGTCATGCGATCAAGCGCAGAAGAGAAGCTTCCCGGGAGGTCCTTCGCGACCTGAATGATATCGCGTCGCTTGTAAGGCCCGCCTTCCGGTGTTCGCGTAGTTTCAGCATTGGCGATATTGGACGCCAGTGCGTTGACACGCTTTCTTGCTACCTCCATCCCACTTGATAGGACCTCAATTGCGTTGAACATAATTATCGCCCTTCTCGTATCGCGTTTTTAATCATTCCGATCTGTCGACGAATCAGACGAGCTGCGTTCATGAAATCCCCGCTGTTCTGCGCCAAGCGCCCCATCTGAAGATCGATATCGACGTTGTTTCCATCCGGCTTTGTCTGACCTGAGAGGTCGGGGACGAAACGTGAACTCTGGTTCTGGCCAACATCGAGGTGCTCTGAATTGGTTCTCATCACACTCTCATTGGTGCCCCCAAATGCTCGCTCCAGCTCCTTTCCGAACGTAACCTCTACGGCTCGGTACTGCGGCGTCTCGGCATTGGCGATATTCGCGGCAAGCGCCTGGTTACGCTTCCAGGTCAGATCCATGCTCTTGGTGAGCCCGGTTACTGATTTGTCGAATAGGTTATCAAGCAGTTTCATATGTGCTCCTCGGCATAAAGCCGGTGAAGCAAGATGCATGCTAGATATTTAGGGTGTAATTTCAATACGTTGCCGACACAGCCCCGTGTCAAATCCATGACATCGTGAGACTGGTGTCAGAACTACGACTACTAGCCGAGTCCCACAAAACGCCGTTCTGTGGCATCAGCCGCGTATAAACTGCTCCGGTACCACTATATGTGGGGCCTCGCGCTGAATCCGTCCGAACCGACGCCAGGCCAGCCCCGAGAGTCTGCGAGCAGAGACTCTCCGGGGCGATGGCAGAATCGCTGCCAATGCCGCCGCCTCAGAGGAACTCAGAGCTTCGACCCCTTTACCATAGTGGTATCGAGCGGCGGCATCGATGCCATAGACCCCCTCGCCCCACTCGATGACATTCAGGTAAAGTTCAAAGGTGCGCCGCTTGCCCCAAACCGCTCCTGCCAACAACGCCATGCCAGCCTCAAGCGCCTTACGGACATAGCTGCGGCTGGGCCACAAAAAAACATTTTTCACAGTCTGCATCGTAATCGTGCTGGCACCCCTGACCTGTTTTCGCGCCGAGCTATCCTCAAGTGCACCCTCAAGTGCGTCTTCTACTGCGGAGGGGTCGATACCCCAATGTTGCAAATAGCGCGCATCCTCTGCGGCGATAACCGCTTGTTGAACGTGCACGGGAATATCCGACAGATTCGTCCACTCCCAGCGCAATTCTACCGCCTTTCCTTCCCACCAGTACTCGACGGCGCGAATCGCCATCAGCGGGGTGAAGGGAGGCGACACTACTCGAAAGACTACAACACTGATCAACCACCCTGCCGTCAGCAGCAATAGGAGTGCTCCGAGCTTTCGAAGCCATACATGACGACGATACTTACGTGGGCGACGAGGAGACGACACCTTCGAAGTTTGCTACCTAACGAGCCGGAAGGAAAGAGCAAACCACAGGATTGTCGTGCAGACCCAAGCAAGCGCTGCGACGCTCCTTGTATTCGCAAAAGATCGAAACTACACGGGCTATTCGTCCAGTACGAACGGGTCTCCGCGATACTCATGCAACTTGTTACGGAGGGTGCGAATGCTAATACCGAGCAGCTTCGCCGCCTCCGTCCTGTTGTTGTCTGTAGCTCTGAGCGTCTCCAAGATCAGAGCTTTCTCCATCTCCTGAACCGTAGTCCCAGACCGAATCACCAGCGACCCTACGCCAGCGTCTACAATAGGGTCGACACTGCATTCAACTCTGGTGTTGAGAGGTGCGCTTACCTCCGCCCCTGTTCTAAAGGACTCCAGCTGCACGGCTGGATTCATCGACAACAGGAAGTCCGACTCACGCGGAGTCTCACCTCGAGAGAGAATCGCTGCTCTCTGCACGGCGTTCTGCAATTCGCGAATATTACCTGGCCACGAATGCGACATCAAAGCTTCCAGAACCTGTGCAGGAAGAGTCGGCGCATGCTCTCCGAGATACTGTCGCATAAAGTGCTCTGTGAGCAATTTGATGTCGGGACGACGCTCGCGCAGTGGGGGCAACGTCAGGGGAATAACATTGAGGCGGTAGTAAAGATCCGCCCTAAACTTACCCTCTCTGACGCTCTCCTCCAGATTTCGATTCGTAGTGGCCAATACTCGTACGTCGATCGAGACAGGATCCTTGCCGCCGACTCGATCGACCTCGCGCTCTTGAAGCACACGCAGCAACTTGGCCTGCAGGGCCAGCTCCATCTCCGAAATTTCGTCCAACAGGATAGTTCCGCCTTGAGCCAACTCGAACTTTCCGATCTTACGGCTCTGTGCGCCGGTGAAGGCCCCCTTCTCATGCCCGAATAGCTCACTCTCTAAGAGACTCTCCGGAAGAGCCGCGCAGTTGACGGCGACAAATGGTTGCTGACTCCTCGGGCTACTCGCATGAACAAACCGCGCGATGAGCTCTTTTCCTGTTCCAGATTCACCTTGTATGAGCACGGTAGCCTCACTCCGGGCAACCGCTTCGGCAACCTCGAGAACCCGAATCATGAGCGGATCGTTAGTTACGATCGGCCTGCCGCCTTTAACGCGAGCAGAGCGTTGACGACACTCCTTGCTCTCAGGCAGCAGAACTCGCTCTATTATTCGCTCAAGATCAGTCGCATTGAAGGGTTTCGTGATGAAGTCAGCTGCTCCGTTCTGCATCGCCTCCACCGCCTGGGTGATCGTCCCATATGCCGTGATCATAATCACCGGAATCTCGCTGGCGCGTTTCTGAAGCGCGGCAAGAAGCTCGATACCCGACATCTCAGGCATCTGCTGGTCTGTGATTATGAGATCAAAGCTCTCAGCCTCCGTCAACTCGAGCGCGCTGCGACCGTTATTGACAATCACAGCGTCAAAGCCCTTACGGGAGAGACACGTCTTGATTGCCAACTGCATGTGAGGATCGTCATCAGCGACCAGAACACGAACCTTCGAAAGTCCTGTCTGTCTATCTGCCTTCTCTCCCATCGCTTCGTTCAATTCCATGCTATTCCCCTCTCTCTCTACTGAGCCGCCCGACGCGGCAATGAAATCGTGAATTCCGCCCCTGGTGTGTTACGCACACGGATACTGCCACCGTGGGCCTCTACAATACGCTTGACGATGGACAAACCGAGCCCTGTTCCGCCACTTCTGCCCGACGCAAACGGCTCAAATACTCGCGCCATCATCTCCTGGGGCACTCCTGGTCCGTCATCCTGTACCGCAATAGTTATCTCATCTCCTGTGGCAGACTCGCCTGCTTTAATCTTCAACGATCCGCGATAAGCCGTGACTTGGAGCGCGTTTGTGATGAGATTGTACAGACACTGGCGAAGGGCCTGATCATCGGCCACCATGAATGGATTACCAGCAAGCGAGAGCTCAATCGTGGCCCCCGGCCCGTACAGACTCGAGAAGTGGCTATGAACCTCTTTCAAGACCGAATGCACATTTACGGGACCACGCTGCAACTTGTTGCTCTTGGCGAAGTGCAAAACGTTCGACACAACGTGATCGAGGCTCGCTATGCTCTTTTCGATCTGCTCGACCAACTCGACCGCTTGTGGCCGATCGTCGATATCGCCTTTGAGCATGGATATGAATAGTGTGATCGCGCCGAGAGGGTTGCGCACCTCGTGAGCCAGTGCAGCGGCCGTTTCTCCAAGCATAGCCAGGCGCTCTGAACGCTTAATCTCTTCTTCCTTACGTTCAAGCTGCTCTCGCAGCTCCTCCACCTCCTGCATCAGAGCGCTGTGGCGCACCTCCAATTTCTCGCTGGTCTCGTTGAAACGCTCGAGCATCTGAGCAAGCCCAGTCGCCGTATCCGTAGGAATTGTCTGTTGCTTCGGTGCGAGCATCTTGCCTCCTACTTACCGTCCACTGTGTTCTTGCGCTCCCACTCGGACTCCTCGAGCGCTGCGCGCATCAAGATGAGCCACGAATCCGACGCTGGATAATTTTTCTGAGCTTCATCGACTAGCTTACGTGCGGCCGGAAGATCTCCATTAGCTACCGCCACCTGCATCAGCCCGTATTCCGCCCAGCTGTCGAGAAACGCCTCTGGATACGCGCTCTTTCCCTTTTCGATCCAAAACCGCGCCCGCTCAGTCTGGTTCGTTTGCAGCGCGATCGATGCCAGTCCTCTGACCGCCGTAGCTGACCTGTCGTGCTGAGCAGGGATCGCCTTCAAACGGTCCTCCGCTTTCTCCAGCTTTCCGATGCGCATCTCGACCATGCCGAGCGCGTAGTTTATCTCGGCCTTATCAGCCTCGTCGGCATCGCCGAGCGACTGTTCGAGTTTGTGTTCCGCCGCTCCGTAGGCGCCGGTGCGTGATAGACTCTGCCCCCACAGGAGATATGCTCTGCCGCGTAGCGGCGATGAGTCTCGGAGATATGAAATAGTTTTCTCTGCATACAGAGAGGCCTCGGGATATCGCTCCTCCTGATACTCGAGGATTCCCCGCGAGAGGGTAATCCTCGCCCTACTTTCGAGCGAAAGAGTAGCGTCTCGCAGTACAGCGTCAAACTGCTCAGCTGCTTGCTTATTAAGCCCCAAAGCCCACGAACTCTTAGCTGCCGCTATGCGCGTATCCGTCCCCATCTTGCGAGCGGGAAGGATTTCGTAGAGGGTCAGTGCTTTCAGGTGCTCCCCTCCTGCCGATAATCGCTGCACATCGATCTGATGCTGTGCATGAACGGCCGACGAGTGAACAACCACCGCGGCGAAACATGCCAGTGCGAGATACCGCAGACATCTTCCGATCGGACACCCACTACGATGGAGAGGTTGATTGATTGCCATGACGAGTATCCCTGATTACATCGCCAAAGACTCTGACTCGACCGATACCTCAACCTTCGAATCGAGCCCCTTCTTCTTGATCTTTTCAACCAAGGTCGTTCGATTAAGCCCGAGCAGCTTCGCTGCTGCTTTCTTGTTGCCGCCTGTTTGCGCAAGCGCAGTACTGATCAACTGATTGGCGTAGGCATCAATCAACGAATTGAAATCTACTCCGGAGGCAGGAAGCGCTATGTCCGTCACTTGGATCGTCGTCTGCACTATGGGAGCAGCCTCCGAGATGTGCTCCGGGAGATCCCTGGTGTCGATCTCGTCACCATCGCTCAAGATAGCTAGACGCTCCACAAGATTTTCGAGCTCTCGAACATTGCCTGGCCAGCTGTATGCATCAAGAGAGTCGAGGGCAGCGACCGAAAAACGGAGTTCCGTACGGCCGAGCTCCTCGGCATGCCGCGCGAGAAAGTGTCGAGCAAGCAGCTGCGCATCGCCCTGTCGCTCACGCAATGCCGGAAGATTGACTGGGACGACCTGCAGTCGATAGTACAGGTCCTCTCTGAAGCGCCCAGCCTTGACCTCCTCTGCCAGGTCTTTGTTGGTCGCGGCGATAACTCGAACATCGACATCAACGGAGCGGGTTGATCCCACAGGATCGACCTTCCTCTCCTGCAGCACACGCAAAAGCTTCACTTGTAATTTTGGGCTCATCTCGCCGATCTCGTCGAGGAAGATCGTCCCGCCATCAGCGAGCTGAAATCTTCCGACGCGTGCCCCTACTGCGCCTGTAAAGGATCCCTTCTCGTGACCGAACAGCTCACTCTCCAGGAGATCCTCTGGAATTGCCCCACAATTGACAGGGACCAACTTGCCTGTGCGTCCACTGAGCGCGTGCAGCGCCCTGGCGATTAACTCCTTACCCGTGCCGCTTTCTCCCAAGACAAGCACAGTCGAACGCGTCTTTGCGATCTTCTCGATCACATTGAATACCTTGTGCATCTCCGAGCAGCCACTGACTATACCCATGAACGATGGGGATGATTTTTCACACTCACGTGGGAGAGAAAGCGAAGAGAAAACGGAATCGTGGGCCGTGGAGATCGCTGCGGTGTGCATCATGAGAACCTTCCTTGTTCAACTATCGTGCGGCACCGGGCTCCTCATTCCGCGAGGAGCCCTTCCTTCGTACCGCCCGAACCAGACTTCAACCTTTTCTATGTATCCACCCAAAGACAGCCGGGGCGGCTCATGTCACAGAATTGGCAAGCTCCGTACCAACAGGAGCATGCAATGTTAGATTCTTGACAACCTGAAAGAGTCTCACCTGTTTTCAGCTATAAATCAGTGCATTATCAACATGTTACAAAAACGTTACAGAGACCACCTCCAAAGCCTCTCCCCAGCTGTCGTATTTTTTTTGTCACATACCCGAAAAAAGTGTTCAGTTTTGTCGCGCGTGAGCCGATAAACATTTCGTAGTGGTGTGCGAAAAGTTCAGCCCCTATGCGGCGCGTCGCCGTGAGCACAACCGTGGCGATCCGAGATCGCCCCAAAGCCTCGACCAACAAAGGCTCGAGAAGCCCGTTAATTAATAACAGTAGTTGAGTCTGTGATAAGTAGATCGCGAAGGGCCAGCCCCAACGACATGCGGAACGACTCCGCCTTGGACTCGAAGTGGCCGCACGATGCCTGAATTACAGTCTTGTAACAGCACACCGATTCGGAGAATTCGAACCCTGCGTGAAAGAGGATCGCTTGTCGCGCTTCTAGCTGAAAGATTATCTGCTCGACGGTGGGGAGCCAAATGAAGGCAGATCGGAGCTCCTCGGGTGTCATTCCTTGTGGATCTACCAAGATAGCCACAGGGTTTTTATTCTCCCTGTCTGCAACCTCGTCGCCAACCTCAGGGTTCCAAAATAACCCCGCTACCTCGAGATCCTGTGCGAGGTGAATCAACTGATCGGCTCCAATGACGCTCTTGCTCACGGCTAACTCCGCTCCTTCTCCTCATTAGCAGGGGTCGGCACAATCCGGACGATACTTGAGCACATACTTCCGGTCCTATGGCGACCTCTACTCAATAAGATGCATGAAGTAGCCTGCCAGGTATCCCACATA
>JBIIOE010000049.1:0-25183 GCA_044337105.1 Bdellovibrionota bacterium
CTCCTCCTCCGGGTACGTTCACGTTTACGTGCACGAGCACGTTCACGTGGAAAGGCGCGATTTATAGGTCAAACAAGGGCTTACGCTGTCTCCAAGCTCGCTATCACCCACTCTAAAACGCGATGAGTCGAAATAGTAATATGCCGTATCTCGCTTCCACTCGGCTTTCGACTGACAGACGATCACACTAACCCTGGGCAAGGAGTATCCAAAGAATGTTTCGTTAGCCGCGAGAGCCGCGTGCAAGGCTCGCATCTCCTGCGCCGAAAGGGCTTTTGAACTCCGTACCTGGAGGGTGAGGTCTCGTTTTTGTCGGATCATGTCATCGGTCTAATACCAGCACCCCGATTGCTTGGTGCGGGGGACTCTTACCGTATTTCACAGGTTATCTGCTTTTCATTTCGAGAGGAACCCAAGAACCAGTTTCCTAGTAGGGGGGGCACAAAGAGAACGGGAGTGCAGCGAGGTGGAATAGGAAAGAGGTATCATTAGTGGTACCCGTAGCGTTATCTGGATTTCTCCAAACTAGGGAAGTGAGTTAGCTTCTACAGCGAAGGCGTGCTCTTGAGATGTGGACCCTGCGCCGGATTATGTGAAGCTCGGTGGACCGGCGTATGGCTATTCTTGTAATTACAGCAACTCTCCTCGAAGTCGCGCCCTTCATTCGGCGCAGAGCCCCAGAGCATGCTGCGGACGGGGCTGGGATGGCCGGAACGCTTCTGGAGCTCCCAGGCGTCGATATTCTCGTCACAGGGGTCGGAGGGCTTCAGTGTGCGGCGCACGTTTCGCGCGTACTGGCTACGAGACGCTACGATATGCTCGTGCAAGCTGGGATAGCAGGTAGTTTTTCTGCGGAGCTTCCGAAACTCTCGGTAGTTCGGGTGATGTCCGAAATCTGCGGAGATCTTGGCGCTGAGGATAATGGGGGTTTTCTGCACATCGGTGATATGGGGCTGCTCGATCCGAATCAGTTCCCATTCCGAGATGGCGAGTTACGCGCATCTCCTGTCCATGTTTCCGCCCTGTCTGGGCTTCGGGAGGTGCGCTCTGTTACGGTCAATCGTGTTTTGAGTGAAGAGCAGAGTATACGCTGGATTACGGGCCGATTTAATCCGCAGGTCGTGAATATGGAAGGGGCCGCGCTCTTTTATTGCGCCTTGATCGCCGGGGTTCCCTTCGTCTCAATAAGGGCGATCTCTGACACGGTGGGGCCGCGAGATAGGTCGAAGTGGGATATTCCTGGGGCTGTCCGCGAACTGGACGGTGTTCTGGAGTCGGTCGTCATGGAGTGTGGTTCGAGTTCCTGAGGATGAGCGATCGTATGCCGACTACGGGGCGTTGTTAGCGAGGTGTTGTTAGCGAGGTGGAGGGCTCTAGTGTGGCTGCGTGTGAATGTGCACCAAGGCATCGAACACGGCGCGAGCGCGCTGCCTCAGTTCCTCATACGTTCCGTCGTTCACTATCACGAAGTCGGATCGTGAGTTCTTCTCCTCGTCGGGTAGCTGTGCCTTTATTCGGGCTTTTACGTTCTCTTCGGTGCTGCCGTCGCGCGTAGTTACTCGCGAGATGCGGAGCTGTTCAGGCGCTGCCACATGAACGATGCGTTGGACCTCGGGATATTCGGCTTCTGATTCGAAGAAAAGCGGAAGGGTGTAGATAATCAGGGAGGCAGAGGATGTTTCTTGGAGAGTTTTCAAGCGCGACAGCCACAACCGCCGTATGAGCGGATGTAAGATCTCCTCAAGTTTCTTGCGTCTGGTTTCATCCGAGAAAACCATGGACCCGAGAGCGGCGCGGTCGAGGCTTCCGTCTGCTTTCAGGATCTGGGCGCCAAACGCTTCGGCGGTTTTCGCGAGCCCAGGCGAGCCTGGGGCAACAACCTCGCGAGCCAAGTCATCAGCATCGACAACAACAGCGCCCCATTCGGCGAAGAGCCGTGCGACCTGGGATTTGCCCGACCCTATGCCGCCGGTGAGTGCCACTACTGTCTTTGAGCATGTCATGCCCCTTTTATAGAGCTAGTGTCGAAGCCAGAGAAAGAGGAATTAACAGATGAAGCGCCTACTCGTTATTGCGAGCTATCTGGTTGTCCGCCAGGCTCGTTAGTATTGAGGGGGACAAGGTGCTGGAGCTCTTCCGCCCGCTTCTGGCAACAGGGATGAGTGGGCGCGGGTGAGGTGCTAAGCGTTCGACCAGAGCCAGTACCTCCTGGACAGTTTCAGGAGCCAGATGATCGACGAGTCCGATCGCATAAGGCAGCCATCCGATCCTCACTCGCGCACGACCTTTGCTCGCGCTGTCCAGTATTTTGCGGGCGGCTCGCCCGGCATTCACTGAGAGGAGGGGGTTGGCGTTGGCTAATGAGAACACAGTCTGCTCGAATTCGTGGTGTCCTTTGAAACGAACGTTTACATGACTGCCGGTACGCATCAAGCCAGGGTTGACGGTGGTTACAAAGATATTTTCGCGCGTCAGCTCGACACGTAATGCGTTCGAGAGGCCGACCAAAGCATGCTTGCTTGCGCAATAGGGGGCCATATGGGGGAGGGCTACGATTCCGCCGACCGACCCGATGTTGACGATGCGGCCCTCTCCGCGCGCACGCATGTCGGGAAGCACTGCTTCGATGAAGGTCAAAGGCCCCTTTAGGTGAACGTCGAAGGCCTCCTGGTAGTCACTTGCTAGCATCGTCTCTGCCGGTCCGACCGTCATGACTCCGGCATTGTTGATCAGCACGTCGACAGGGCCTCCCCAGGCTCGTACGGATTCGAGGAAGGAGGCTATCTGGGTAGGGGACGTTATGTCGCAACGCTCTCCGAAGATTTCGCCGCGACCCTCTCTCTCGGCGAGGAGGGCTAGGTGCTCGACTGCGCGTGACAATTCGTTCTCGTCGCGGGCGCAAATGGCTACTCGCGCACCACGTCGGATTAACTGTCGAGCAAGGATCAGCCCGAGGCCTCTGGCTCCTCCCGAGACGACCACGAGTCTGTTCGCGTAGCTGTACGCTCTCCTCCGATCGAGTACGAGACGGGTTGCTACGGCAGCAAGGGCGAGAATTCCAAGAGTGCGGGTGGTTTTCATGCCGCAATCCTGGGGGGAGTCGCAGCGCTCCGTTATGAGCAGGATCAAGGAATGAAGTGCGTCTTAACAGGGGTTTTTGAATTCAACCCATGTACTTCTGGGGGCTATCTTGGCTAAACTACGAGGTTAGTGCTGTCGACGAGAGCCCGGCCCTTTCAGCGTCGGCTGATCGTGTCTCTCTTTGGTCGATGGAGTGCGCTTCAGGAGGCTTACATGTCGGATCACAAAGACCCAGAACAACTCGATGCAGAGAGCACGAAGAAAGAGCGTCAGGAATCTCCCGCTCCTAGCGAGCCGACGACTGTCCCGACCATCGAGGTCGAGCGTGAAGATGATGATGAGACCTGGACTAATCAGCCTGCAGCATCGGGGTCGACAGACGTGCACGAGCAGGGTGGGGACGACGAGCTGGAAGAAGATGACGAAGAGGAGGCTGAACAGGCATCGCTCGTCAGGAAGCCGATTCAAAACGGTAGGGATGTGGTGTGTGAAGAGCTGCCTGCTCGGGCCTCGCGCGCCAAGGCGCGCTTGCGCCCGTACCTTACGGGCACTCTGGTCATAGAGTTGACCAACCTTGGTGAGAAGTTTCTTTTCGATTGGAGGGGCGAGGAGCCGAAGGTTTCCCCTGTAGAGGGTCCGATTCAACTTGCGCAAGGAGACTCGAGCGATGCCTCGTCGGTTGATTGCATCGTGTCGCTCTCGGAGCAGAACCTTATGTCGGTTCGTTCCGGTGATCTGAATCCGCAGCTCGCGATGCTCGCCGACAAGATCAAGGTCAAGGGCAAGGTTGCTCCGGCAGTGTACCTCTTTAACCTCGTGGCTCCGCGAGAGCGCAGCTAGCAAAAGTATCGGAGTTGTTGCGAGAGCCATGTCACTTCCATCGAATGCCCTATCGTTTGCACTGCCCAGCAACACTCAAGGAGAGGCGTCTGCCGACGAGCAGCCTTTGGAGCAGCTTCTTGGGCACGATCACTTGCAGTCTCTGAAGGCGCTTCAGCACTCTTTACTGCTTGAAGGGCACCCAGTCTGTGACCTCTCGATGGTGAACCCGGATCTTGCTCCACCCCGAGTGGTGCTGGACCGCTTGCTCGAATCAGTCACCAAGCCGGCTAATCATCGCTATGCCGTTTCGCGTGGAATTCGTCGGTTGAGGGAGGCTTTCTCTGCGAAGTATGCCAAGCGTTTCGGTATCGAGCTGGATCCTGAAACGGAGGTGTGCGTCTGCCTGGGGAGTAAAGATGCCACCTTTCAGACATTGCGCGCACTGATCAAGGCTGGGGAAAATGTGGTGGTTGGTGCGCCGTCGTACCCTGCGCACATCTCTGCGGTCTCACTGGTAGGTGGCAATTACGTTCCATGGACGTATTCCTCTGAGCCGACCGAGGCAGCGACAGCCTTGGAAGGTGTGCTCCGAAGCTCGAACGCGCGGGTCGTTGTTCTTAATCTTCCCGCTAACCCCACGGGAGTGGTAGTTGGAGCGGATTGGTGGAGAGCTATTGCAGAGGTGTGTCGTCGTTTCGATGCGATTATCGTAAACGACTTCGTGTACGGCGAGATGTGCTTCTCAGGTGAATCTGCTGCGAGCGCGCTCACCGCGAGAGAGTATGGCGCTCGGTGTGTGGAGGTATACTCACTCTCTAAAGCGTACAACGTGCCTGGATGGCGCGTGGGGGCGATACTGGGGGATCCCGAGGTGGTCAAGGCGGTTGCTCGGTTGAAATCACATTCGGATTATGGCCTGTTTTTGCCTCTCCAGTATGCTGCTACGGTTGCGTTGACTGCCTCTGAGGATCTTGTGAGGTCAACGGTGAATGCGTACCAACGACGGTTGCGGGTTCTTTCGACCGGGCTCAGGAGTCTGGGTTGGGAGGTTCTTGAGCCGAAGGCAGGGGCCAGCATCTGGTGCCGCTATCCCCGTTATCTCGCGCAGCATGTAGAGGCGGCGAAAGAGCCGGCATCTGTGAAGGTCGCTGAGCTGCTGCTGCGAGAAGCAGGTGTTCTGGTTACGCCCGGGATCGTCTTTGGTTCCGAGTTCGATGAGTTCGTTAGGTTCGCGGCTGTGGCTCCCGAGGAGCGTATAAGAGATGTTGTCTCTGCGCTCCGCACCTTGATGCCGGTCGGCTGAGCCTGCCGGATGTAAAGCTGACCTGTGTACTGTGCAGGGAACAGGGTGAAGGTGCATAGCGTAAACTAAAGCGTAGAGGCACACCCCGTAGTATGTTACACCGTCTTTTATAGGTTGGATGGTGGAACCAAGTCCTGTGCCGTGGGGATATCATTCGAAAGGTCGTGGTGAGGCGACGCAGTCTGTAGCGCATGTAAAGTGTATGGGCATTATTCTTCTGGAGCGGATGTTCCAGGTAGCCAAAAAGAAGAACGTGGCGACGCTCCTTGCGTGGGCCTGCGTGGCAGCGACCATGAACAGTGACGTGTGGGCCGAGCAGGGGTGTGTAAAAGCCGCGACCTTGGTGAAGAAAGGGGTGAACCTCGGTGACGGGTCCGACGCCGAGATCGCGGCGTATCGGGAAGCTGTTGATCTGTGCCCGAAGATGGCAGAGGGTCATTTTAATCTCGGGTTGTCTTTGCAAAAGCGAAGTCAGCTCCAGGAGGCCGAGAAAGAGCTACGCAGCGCGCTTGAACTCAAAGACGAAGAGACCTTCCGAGTGGGCTTGGCTGGGGTGCTTGTTCAAAAGGGCGAGATATCGGCAGCAAGGGAGCAGTACGACCGAGTGCTAGACCAAAATGCGCGGAATGTGGCGGCGCTGCAGGGGGTTGCTGTCATTTTGGAGAAGAAGCAGCGTTTGCCGGAAGCTATCGATATCTTGACGAAAGCTTCGACCTACGAGCCGGGTAATTTTGTCACCTTCTTCAATGTAGGTGCGCTCAACGAGAAACTCAATCGATTGCAACTGGCCGCCGCAGCCTACAAGACTGCGAGTGAGATAAATCCGAAACACTTCGATTCGCTCTTTTATAGAGGGATGATCGAGTTGCGGCTCGGGCACTTCGAAGACGCTCGTAGAGCGTTGCAGCAGGCAGCGGAGATCCGTCCAGACGATGTGCGGTTGCACTTGGCGCTGGCTGAGGTATTCGACAAGCTCGGAGATGCGGGACGCGCGGAGGTGGCTCTGCGCAGGGTCGTTGCGCTTGCTCCCACGAATGTGACGGCGCACGTAAATCTAGGTCTTCTGTGTATCAGCAACGCGCAACTCCAGGAGGCGGTCGTTGTTCTCGGTAAAGCAACCACTCTCGAACCGAACAACGCCCGCGCATGGAGTGCTCTTGGACGAGCGCAGCTCGAATTAGGCAAGATGAGCGAAGCCGAGCAGAGTCTCAGGCAATCTATCTCCCTTGATGGAGCGAATGCATACGCCCACAACAACCTCGGCGTACTGCTGCAGCGTATGGGAAAGCGTAGTGAAGCGCGCAAGGAGTTCCTGATGGCTACCCGGCTGAATCCTGAGCTCGAGATCGCTCGGAAGAATCTGGAAGTGGTAGGTGGCGAGTAGAGATCCACACGGAAGGTAGAGAGGGCAGGGGGCGCGCAAGAATCGCCTCTTTTCTGTTGTCGCCCCTTTTCGTGGGTCTCTTGTGTAAGCTGCCCCCAAGATTTAGGTGGGCGCGCACAGCATGTGCGTGATGGCAGGGCGAGATAACGCGGTACTTCACTAGAAATCAGAGTGTGGGTGCAAGATACCGCAATTATTACTCATTGTTGAAACAGAGGCTGTCAGCGCGGGGTGTGCTCTGCCGAGCGCCTGTGATCCCGGCTGGCAGTCGCGACAATGGTTGAAAAAAAATCAGAAATCCTTTCAGGTGTCCTTTCTGGGGTGAAAACAGAAAGAAAACAGCAACTTGGAAAATTTAAGATCCTTGTACTAGTAACCCCGTTTGCAACTATTCTCGTGGTGTCAGTTTCGACGGGTCCTTATACTTCTTTAGCAGCTTGTTAGTGCCCGGTGGTTTTGAGTTAAGGGAAGCACAGATGTCAGCAGTTTTGAAACTTGTACAACCTCAGCCGTTTTGTGAGGAAGTCGATGTAGACGGCGAGTCTTCGTCGCGCTCGGTGCATTCGCTTCACTCAGCGTTCTCCTATCTGTCGTCGTGGCAGCCTCAAGTTGTCAGGTACCTCGTTGAGCGATTCTCGAACAAGAACGACGTGGTGCTTGACCCGTATTGCGGCGCAGGCGCTGTCGGGTTTGAGTGCCTCACGGCTGGAAGGCAGTTCATCGGATCAGCGTCCGAGCATTCTCTGGTGCGGTTGGCGCAGGCTCGTTTGAGCCCGGCGGATTTCGCGGAAGTCGCGCTCCGCATGCAGTTCGTGAATTTCAAGCGTCCCGTTGATATTCGGGGATTTCAGACACCTTTCCCTCTGTTTTTCGATGTCGACACGTATTGCGAGTTGATGAATCTGAAGAGTTCGCTCAAGGGCTCTGCGGATCACGTGGATCGCTTCGTTCAGTTCGTGGTTGCCAGTGTTCTGCACGGACACACCGTCGGGCACCTTTCGGTCTACACGTCGCCGCAAGCGGCGCTCTCTCCCGATGCCCAAGCCAGCTTGAATCGCAAGCGAGGTGAGGTGCCGTCGTATCGAGCGGTAAGTGCGCGTGTGATCAAGAAGGCTGCGGGGCTTCTGAGAGACGGTATCCCATCAGCGCTGCTCAAGGACGGAAGCAACGCCCAGGTCGTGTGTGCAGATGCGCGAGATCTCTCGTGTGTTTCGACTGGGAAGGTCAACCTCGCGTTAGTTTGTCCTGAACAACCAGGGCTGGTTGACCACGGACTACGTTCGTGGTTGCGCGCGTGGTGGTTGGGGCTCGAGTTGCCGACCACGAAGGTGCCGTTCTCCACGGTCGACGAATGGCAGGGATACATCAACGAAGTGATGTTCGAAATGGCGCGCCTCGTCAAGCGGGGTGGGCGGGCGGTTGTTCGTGTCGGAAACGGCCGGATCGGATCAAAGCCTGTGTCGTACCGAGAGCAACTAGCTGCTGTGCTCAACGGTGGCTTTGGCGATTACTGGGCTCTTGAGGGAACTGTGATAGAGCGCCATGCTAAGAGCTCCGGGCTGATAAAGGGCGCTTCGCCGATGGCGCATGAGGCGGCAGGCGAGCTTGTTGTCCTCAAGCGTAAGTAGCTTTACCTCGAAAGTATCGATAAACGTGGGCTTAGCAGGCTGCGGATTGCAGAGCTAAAGCCTCCCTGTTTTTGTGCTCGTACTGACCCCTTAGGAAGCGAGGCAAAACTCCTCCCTGCTACGAAAGCGGATCTTGGATTGCTCTTCGACTTTCGCGATGTGAAAAAATCCTCAGTGTATCGCAGAGGATACACCTGCGGGTTTTCCACATCGCGAAAATCGAATATCAACTCAACCTCCACTTTCTCGCGACGGGTAGGTTTTGCCTCGCTTCCCTTACGATCTCCATTTAGCTTTGTCTTCTAAATGCCGACATCCCCCTTGATTCTGCGTATTCGATGTCCTCATGGCACTCTTGAGCACCCCACGGCTGTTGATAGGTGGCACCTTCTCTGGTGTTGGTAAATCTCTCTTCGCGACGGGGCTCGCGGTGGCGCTCCGAAAACGCGGCGTAAGTTTATCGTGCTGTGTCACAGGGCAGGCTCTACAACAGGCTTCGATTTTTCACCGCATCTCGCGTCGCTATACCCGAGTTCTCGATCGTCGAATGCTACAGTCTCATGACATACTTGCGGCGCTATCGCAGGCGGGGCTTGGAGCAGATCTGATTTTGATCGATGGTAATGCTGGATTGTACGACGGGGTCGGTCCCGGCGATGCGCGGGGCTCGGATGCAGAAATTGCAATCGTGAGCAGGACTCCTGTCGTGCTGGTTGCAGACATCCCAGCATATTCGAATAGTGTCGCCGCACTGATCAAAGGATATTGTCAGTTCACATCGGAATCATTTGTGAAAGCGCTGGTCGGGAACCGTATGCAGAGCGTGGAGTCGGCCGACCCGCTCCTACCGAATCCAGCCGTGGTGTTCATCAACGAAGCTTTGCATGCGTATAGTTTGCCGAGCCTCGCAGGAGGGTTCCCAGCTACATCGTTTCAATCATCGCTACCACCGAGCTGTAGGTACCAGGACACGAACCATACAGCGCTGCCGATGCAATTCCTCCTCGACCTGGGGAATCTGGTGGCAAGCCACGTGGATATCGACCGTTTGCTCGATATCGCTCAGGCGGCCCCACGTGTGGAGTTCAAATGGGATTTTCCTGATCCGGTTCCCCGTCGGTGTCGCTTTGCGGTCTCTGACGACAGCTGCTTCAGTCTCTGCTATCAGGATAATCTAGCTCTGTTGAAATATTTTGGTGCGGAGACTGTTTCCTTTTCACCCCTTCTGGACATGCGCCTGCCGCGCGACGTTGGCGGGGTGTACCTCACCGGTGCGTACCTAAGCGCGTACGGCGAAGAGCTTGCTCGTAACGAGCAGATGCGTGACTCGATACGCTCGTTCGCTGAGGCTGGAGGTGTGTTGTACTCGGAAGGGGCGGGAACGGCCTTCCTGTGCCGCTCTTACCAACTGGAGCGGGGTGGGCCGCAGTATCCTGGAGTTGGGTTGATTCCCGCAGATGCCGTACCGATGCACACAGCGCCTACGTTTCTTGATGTAACTACGGCGGAGGACTCAGTCCTGGGAGAGATCGGTCTCAAGATTCAAGGGGTCAGCACAGGCGAGTGGGGGTTGCGTGGGTTGGCGACGGGGACGGTTGGCCAGGTGCTCCACACGCTGCGCGTCAACGTAGATGGTGTACCACCTTACAACGAGGGGTACTCTGCCTCCTCGCAGTCGTGCAGCACCTTCAATTTCCTGCACTTTGGCTCCCAGCCGACGGTCGCGCGAGCTTTGGTTGAGGCGGCGGCGATTGCGGTGCGAAGCTAACCTGGCCGTATCGACTCGAAAAGCGGACGTTAGGGGGAGGTTTTTGAGTCGTTTTGTGGTACTATACTCCGTCATGTCTGAAGAGATATCGGGAAACACAAAGGGGCTAGCGGCCTCGGAGTTGCGAGCGGTTCGCAAGCTCTTCCAGCGTTCGGTCGATTCACACGAGTTGGTGTCGCTTGATCTTGCGCGCGAGATGACGTTGTTGGGCGCGTCGCTACGGCGCCGTATCGGCGTGTTCATCAATCGACAAGGTAAGATCGTCGAGGTTGTGCTTGGAACGAAAGATATTCTCTATCTTCCGGACTTAGGCCGATACCGTTTGGGTCGCGGGCGTTTGCGGAATTTGCGTCTGGTATTTACCGACCTCTCCAATGATCAGGACGAGGCATCAATCCCCTACGATATATATACGGACCTCGAGCGCTTGCGCTTCGACGCCGTGGTGAGTGTGCGTGGTGCGAGTAATCGAATCTCGACGACCTTTGCGTATCTCGTACCTGCCAATGGCAGTGACAGCGCAACGACGATGACCGAGACAATTCGAGATCTCGGCGCAAGCGATCTGAATTTTTCGGAGCTTATCGACGCGGTTGAACAGAACCTCTCGGCTGAGGTGGTTCAACTCGATGCAGGTGATCACATAGGCGCGGTTGTGGTCGGCGTATACGACAAGCCTGACGTTGATCCGGAAACGTCGATAGCGGAGATCCGGGAGCTAGCCCGCACAGCCGGCGTCAAGATAGTGGATACCGTCATTCAAAAGCGAAGGGCGGATCCTAAGACCTACATCGGGAGTGGTAAGCTGCAGGATCTGGTCATTCGCTGCATCCGTTTGGGTGCGGATATGCTGATATTCGACACGGAGCTCAAACCATCGCAGTGGCGCTCGATTACCAATTCTACGGAGTTGAAGGTTATCGATCGCAGTATGCTGATCCTGGATATCTTTGCCCAGCGAGCCCAGAGTAGCGAAGGTCGTCTGCAGGTCGAGCTCGCCCAGTTGAAGTACAATCTACCGCGATTGGTGGAGAAGGACGCAGGGCTCTCGCGCTTGAGCGGCGGTATCGGAGGGCGCGGTCCTGGCGAGACTAAATTGGAGATAGGTCGTCGTCGTATTCGCGATCGAATCGCCGAGTTGGAGCGTCGTTTGGGCAAGGTGAGGGAGTCGCGTGATTTTCGAAGGAGTCGGCGGCGAGAGAATCAGCTCCAATTGGTCTCGATAGTTGGTTACACCAACGTCGGTAAGTCTACGCTCTTTAACCTTCTCACCGGCAGTAACGTAACGGCGGAAAACAAACTCTTTGCAACGCTCGATCCGAGTCAGCGACGCTTGTTCGTGCCGCCTACGATCAATGACGGGCGTTCGGGGCGCACGGTGATCTTGAGTGATACGGTAGGATTCATCCGGCGATTGCCAGCCGAGCTCGAAACCGCATTCAGAGCGACTCTCGAGGAGCTGTACGATGCGTCGTTGTTGGTACATGTCGTGGATGCCTCTGACCCTGACGCGCTCGGAAAGTATCGAGCGGTAAGGAAGATCCTCGAGGTGATGGAGCTGCGAGACCCTCCCGAATTGGTCGTGTTCAACAAGATCGACAAAGTTGACGCGGAGACGGTGCGGCTACTTGTGCAGGAGCTTCCCGGTGTCTCTGTGTCCGCAGCGCAAAGAATCGGTTTAGGAGGTTTATTGGCCGAGATTGATACGAGAGTTCCGCAGCGCACGGGGTATCCCTCCAACTCTCAACCCAATCAGTAGCTTTGACCTCCCGGCAGCTTAGGAGAAGCTTACCTTCAAGCCATCGTAGCCGAGCGCGATACCTTCGGGGAGTTGGTTGTTAACCTCGTCATAGTCGACGTTGTGCGTCGTGTGAATGAGGTAGGTCTGTTCCGCCCCGAGTTGCTTGGCGAGATCTATCGCCTGGGGGATCGTAAGGTGCGTCTTGTGTGGCTCGAATCGGAGTCCATCGATGAAGAGGTATTTGACTCCTCGCAGAACCTCTTTGCCGCGCTCGGACATGGCGTTGAAGTCGGTTGCATAGCCGAGCTGTCCGATGCGAAATCCTGTGACCGTTAGGGCACCGTGAGTGAGAGGAAAGGGGATAATTGTTTCGCCGGCGATGGTGAAATTGTGATCATTGCGGATCTCGACCAGATCGAGCTGAGCGACCATTCCCCCTTCGTAGTGGGGATTCGGGTAGAAGATGTAGGGGAACAACTGTTTGATGCCAGTGAGCGTCGACTCCGTTCCGAAACAGCTGATTCTCTTCTTGGTTATGAAGTTGAAGGTTCGTAGGTCGTCCGTACCCAGTATATGGTCGGCATGCGCATGGGTGTAAATGACATGTTCGATCGGGGGGATCTTGTATTTCAGGGCCTGCTGTCGCAGGTCGGGGCCGGCATCCACGAGGATCGTGCTGCCATTGTCGAGGGTTATAAGAGCGGATGTGCGGTCGCGGTAGTTTCGCGGATTCGACGAAGTGCACACGGGACACGAACAGCCCGGAATCGGGACGCCAGTCGATGTGCCGCAGCCTAGAAGGGTAAATTCCATGAAAATTCTCGTGCCAACGGTGAATCTCTCTCAGTAGCCTAGTTAACTAGCTTGCAATAGAGGCTGCGTCTAGGGCCTCACTTTCGCATAGCGCTCGAGAACGGTCTTAATCGCCGTGCTGCCCTAATCACACTCATGCGGTTTTAGGGGATTCATGGGCAAAGTACGCCACTGCATCCATGTTCGGGACCCCCGTAAAGAGGAGTGTAGTCTCCAGCAAAACTGCGTGGTAAAACATCGTCAGTCGATACGGAGTTTTCCGACTTGCCGTTAGCATTCAGGTTCAGAGGTGGATATGTCCGAGGAAAACAACCAGGGAGCTAAGAAGACCTTTCAAGTCGTGGATCGCAGGCGCTTTGATTCCGAGGGGCGTGAGCGTCAGCACGAGGAGGTCGAGGAGGTTACCATCGGTAATAGCGGCGCCTCGGGCGTCAGCGATGGTGGTTCGACGGATAGAGCGAGCACCGTGGCGCCTGCTGCGGAGTCGGAGGCTACCGGTGCTCGAGCAGCGGAGCTTCAAGGGGATCCGACCATCGCTCAGCAGTTCCGGATGGAGAGTGGAGAGAGTGAGGAATCGGGCCTATCCTTCATGTCCTTCTTGATGTCGCTTGCTACCCAAGCCTTGGTTCAAATTGGAGAGATGGAGCCACCCGAAGGGATGGAGATCCCAGAGGACGTCGAAGCAGGGCGTCAGACCATCGAGATCCTTTCCATGTTACAGCGTAAGACGCGCGGTAATCTATCGAGTGAAGAGGGGCGTTTTTTGGAGGAGGTTCTCCACACCCTACGTATGTCCTACGTACGCCGGGCACGGTAATAGCAAGCAAAAAGTGGTTGGGAAGCTAGGAGAGCGGAGCTGCTGCTCCGGCTTGGTGGCTTCACGATGCTGATGGGTGGCGGACTGGAAAGTCCGCGGTCCGTGGGGGGCTCGCCTGGAATGGGGAGCTTCTGCTCCGGCTTGATGGCTTCACGATGCTGATGGTTGGCGGACTGGAAAGTCCGCAGTCCGTTGGGAGGCTTCTGTTCACTGGGAATTCGTCGACATTTTGAAAACAGAACCGTGTCGTTCTCATCACAAGAGTTATGGAACGAATGCCCGTACATCAGAGAGTCGTGGGGGAGTGATCGTCAGGTTTCTCTGCCCTGGCTAACTCTTCCCGTGGACAGCAGTAGGGCGGCATTTTCTCGCAGGCAACATTTGCCTTTTTTTGACGCGCCCTATCGGATTCGTGACATAGCTGACCAAATCTAGGTCAGTTCTCCCGGTGCTCTCGTGGTAAGTGCCTGATTCTATGTTGCGCATCTTTTTTTTAGGCCCCTGCATCGGAGAGCTTTCAGACTGGCAAGGTTTTCGCATGTAGCTCCCTATGTGTAGCCACAGGGTCTTGATTCGGTGGCGGTGTAGAAGGGGCGTAAGGCGATGAAAAAGAAGACTGACCTGGAGCTGATAGCTGAAGTTAGAGACGGCAATCAACAGAGCTTCGAGGAGTTGATTGGCCGCTACAGCAATAAGGTATTCAGCTTGGCATCCAGGCTGACCCGAAATGCAGAGGACGCCGAAGAGGTGCTTCAAGATGTGTTCGTAACGGTGCACCGCAAGATCGCAGGTTTCGAAGGGAAGTCGTCTTTTTCGAGCTGGCTTTACCGTGTCACGATGAACGCCGCTTTTATGAAGCTCCGTAAGCGTAAGCAGGATCAAAGCGTGGCGCTTGAGGAGATCATGCAACAGTCGCACGTTGTTCCAGCGCTCAAGAGCCCGGAGCACGCCTACGTCGATTCTCAGTCTATACGTAACGAAATGCTTGAAGCTCTCGAGGCTGCCATACGCAAGCTGCCGGATGACTACCGACCGGTGTTCATCCTCCGCGATGTCGATGGGCTCACGAGCAAGGAGGTCGGGCGTCTATTAGACCTCACCATCCCTGCGGTCAAGTCCCGATTGCACCGCTCGCGGCTGATGCTGCGACGCCGATTGAACCGTTTCTTCACGGATCAAAAGACGCACACTCCGGCTGAAGACTTCGATTTGGTAGTCCCATCAGCCGATTAGAGCTCGACCAAGCCAGTTCCTGTACTTCCCGCAGGGGCGGGCTCGGTGTAGTGTTGGGGCATGAAAGGCCCTGCGTTCCGTATTAGTTTACTGTTGGTAATGTCGGTGATAGTCGGCTTCGCTGGCTGTTCCTCCGAGGACCCGATACCCCCAGCGCTTCCTATGAGTGAGGCTTCTGCTGTCAGGGGGCAAGCGTTGGTTGAGGGGTTGGCTGCGTGTCGCTTTTGTCATGGAGGCGGGACGGATGCTGCGCTGGGTGGTGGTCGTACGATGGCTGACCGATACGGTGAGCTTCAAGCTCCAAACGTAACCCTATCGACACATGGCATCGGTACTTGGAATGAACGCGATCTGATGCAGCTCTTTCGAGCCTACACGCGTCCGGACGAAGTACGAATTTCGGCCACCTTCCATCAAGGTTTCGAATGGCTCTCCGACGCTGATCTCACGGCCATTATCTCTTACCTGCGAACCTTGCCACTCAGTGACAATCAGATCGAGCGGCGAGAGATCGGGTTTTTCAGCAGGAACACCGCCGGTTTCTCAGAGGGGGCTCCTGAGGTGAAGGGGCTTGTTCCGCGGATCTCTCCGCAGTTTACCGCGGAGTACGGTGGATACCTAGCCGAGAACGTTGCGCGCTGCAGTGCCTGTCACTCCTCTGCGGGTGGATTGTTAGAGTCTGAAAAGTATCTCGCCGGTGGGAAGGAGGTCTCCTTCGACGGCGAGACCAAGGTAGCGCCGAACATCACCTCCAGTACCAGTACCGGAATAGGGGCGTGGTCGCAGACCGATCTGCTCAACTTCCTTCGTTCGGGAAGAAAGCCTAACGGTACTGATGTGGACAGGCGTTTTTGCCCAGTGGATTCGTTCGCACGAGCGCCTGTGTCGGAACTCGAAGCGCTCGTAACCTATCTGCGCGCCGTACCCGCAGTTGAATAGGAAGTTCTTCGATGTTGATCCTTGGAGTAGAGACTAGTTGCGATGAAACGGGGTTGGCGCTTCTCGAATTCGACCAACACGGAAAAGCGTCGATAAGAGCCGAGGTGCTCGCCTCGCAGGTAAAGTTGCACGAGCTGTACGGCGGTGTCGTACCGGAACTCGCATCACGCGAGCACATGCGAAGTCTTCCGTTGTTGAGTGAGGAGCTCTTTTCGAACGCGTCAATCTCGCTGTCGGATATCGATGGAATCGCGGTTACGTGTGGCCCCGGGCTCAAAGGGTGTCTTCTGATAGGCATCACGTATGCCCAAGGGTTGTCCCTCACTCAGGCTTGTCCACTCTTTCCCGTCAATCATATCGAAGGGCACATCCTCTCTGGTGAGTTGCATGCCGAGGGTCTTACGCCGCCCTATATCGCGTTGGTCGTGTCCGGCGGACACACCGAGATAGTCTTGGTCGAGGGGTTGGGGAGATATATTGCGCTGTGTCGTACTCGTGATGATGCCGCAGGCGAGGCTTTTGACAAATCAGCTAACTTACTCGATCTCCCGTACCCGGGTGGTGCGAGGCTGGCAGCGTTAGCAGTTACCGCTCGATCGACGTCGCGCTTCAAGCTTCCGCGAGTAGCGCGAGAGATGGAAGATTTCAGCTTCTCAGGACTCAAGACTGCGGTAGCTTTGATGATCGAGCGCAATCGTAAAGATCTCGAGGCAGATGAGCAGATCCGGGCAGAGCTTGCGTGGGCCATTCAAGATGCGATCGTCGATTCTCTGGTCAACAAGACTACACGTGAGGTGAAAAAGGCAGGGGTGCCGCTCGTCGTGTGTGGTGGCGTATCGGCCAATCAGGAGCTGCGTGCGCGGCTCACGGCGTCGTGTCGCGAGGTAGTGTTTCCCCCTATGCAGCATTGCGTCGACAACGGCGCGATGATCGCCTACGTGGGAGGGCGATACCTCCGTCGGCAAGTGCCGCCGCCGCGGCTCGACATCTTCAGTCGTTGGCCGGTTGAATCTCTGAAAAACTTCTACGGAGGTGTTGGTGAAGCGTAAGGATCGAAGAAGCCCACAGCGCTCCGAAAGGACCAAAGATACGCTACGTTCGTTGCGTGTCAGGCCGTCGAAGGAGCGCGGGCAGAATTTTCTGATACGGCCCGATGTGGTCGAATCGATTGTGTCGTTCGGCGATGCACCTCCCGATGCGCACATCGTTGAGATCGGTCCCGGAACCGGTGCGCTGACGAAGTATCTGGCTGGTGCGCGGCAGCTCACGCTCGTAGAGATAGAGTCGTCTTTCTGCGAGCATCTCGGGCAGCAGTTTCCGCATGCAAAGATCATCAACGAGGACGTGCGATTCGTTGATTTCTCCGAGATCGGAGAGGAGCTCTTTGTTTTTGGTAACATTCCTTATGTGTTTTCGACTGAGATAGTGCTGCATCTGATCGCTTTTCGTAAGTCGGTCCGCCATGCGGTTTTGATGGTTCAACGTGAGTTCGCGGAACGCCTCGCAGCCGCGCCGGGTGGAAGAACCTACGGCAGTATCTCGGTGGCAGTTCAGCTTTGGGCCGATGTGGAGTTGGGACCGATCGTCCCAGGAACAGCATTCCATCCACCTACAGAGGTGGAGTCGCGCGTGATGAAGCTCACGTTCCTCAAGGAACCGCGAGTCCCGGTGAACGACACGTTGCACTTCGAGCTCGTGGTACGAGCGGCGTTCTCGCAACGACGCAAGAAGTTGGTCAACAGCTTGGTGTCGAGAGGGAAATGGACGAAGGAGGTGGTGCTCTCGTCTCTAGAGTCGGCGGGGATCTCCCCGGATGTGCGACCCGAGCAGCTCAGCATTGCGAACTTTGCTGCTCTGGCCGCTGCGTTGCCTCTGTAGAGGCCTCGTCCGCCGGGTGAGATACCCTAGGTAAGCGAGGGGAAGGCCCGCTTTCGTAGCAGGGAGGGATCAGCCTCGCCTTCCTAGCGAGGCGCACCCTCCTTGGATTACGAAGCGAGCTTCACGTGGTCTAGGCCGTTAGCCGAGACCTTCTTCATCCCCGCTTTCGAGCTGGAGAAAAAATCTTCGGGAATCTCCCCAATCAAACGCTCGACGGACTCACGCTTGACGCGCCAATCGGAACCGAGCTTAAACCCTTCGATCGTTCCTGCCTTAATCAGGTCATATACCTTCGGGCGATGAATGCGGAGCAATTTAGCTACTTCCTTGACAGTCAAGAGTAGCGGTTGTGGTGCATTAGTCATAAACGTTCCTTTCGTTGTACTACCGAAACTATCGTTACCCGTTCAATACGCACGAGTTACAAACAGAGTTATGGCGAGCTCGTGTCAGTATGTGCTGTTTTGGGTGCTAAAAGTCGTCACTACCTCGAAATTAGTGCGTTTTAGGGGGCTTACGTAGCTGAGTACAGGCATCACAGGGCTTCGGTTGGGTCTTGATTGACGTTCGGGCTAGCTGTAAGTGTACTAGCCACATGAAGTTCTGTTTCGTTCCCCCTCGATATTTTGACGGCATAGCCGGCGGTGCTGAGACCCTGATGGGGGGGCTCGCACATGCGTTGCAGGCTCGAGGTGACGAAGTCGAGATCCTGACTACCTGCGCGCGCGATAATCGAACCTGGGCCAATGAGTTCGAGGCAGGAGAATCTCTCGTCAACGGCATCAAGGTGACACGATTCCAGGTAGACGAGCGGGATCTCGAACGCTGGGTCCCGATCCAATGCGCGCTGCACGAAGGTTCGCAGGTTTCGGCGGAAGATCAGCTCACCTGGATGGCGGAGAGCGTCAATTCTAAAGCGATGTACTCCCACATTGCCCAGCGCTCTGGGGAGTTCGATGCGCTCTTTTTTGGTCCATATCTTTTCGGTACGACCTTCTGGGGTTCGCTCATCGCCCCCGAGAAGAGCATCCTGATTCCGTGCTTGCATGATGAGAGCTATGCCTACCAAGAGGTGATCGCATCGATGTTTAGGCAGGTGCGAGGGGCGCTCTTCAATGCGGAGCCGGAGATGTACCTGGCTCGCTCTCTCTATGGCGATATTCCAGGGGGCGTGGTCGGGATGGGATTCGAGATGCCGAGCGCGCAATCCGTAGAGAGTTTGTCTCCGTATTTCGACAGCGCGTTCCCGTACATCTTGTACCTCGGGCGTAAAGAGACCGGTAAGAATGTACATCGCTTGATAGACTATTTTTGCTCCGCAAAAGCAGACGGCCTGATTCCAGCAGAGATCAAGCTCGCTATTCTTGGGGGAGGAAGCTTCTCCGATCTCCATCGCCCCGAAGCGGTAAGTAGAGATGATGTAATCGACCTGCCGCATCTGAGCGAGGTTGATAAGCAACGCTTGCTGCGCCATTCGCTCTATCTCTGTCAGCCTTCGACGAACGAGTCCTTCTCGATCGTCTTGATGGAGGCGTGGATGGTGGGAGCTCCCGTTGCGGTGCACGCAGAGAGTGCGGTGACGCGGCACCATGTTGTCACAAGTGGAGGCGGCTTGTACTTTTCGTCTTCGTCGGATTTAGCAGGAGTGACTCAGTATCTCCTCGAAGAGTACGGAGCTCGGCAGAAGCATGCGGAGCTCGGGCAGCGCTACGTTGCGCAGCAGTACTCGTGGGACGCAGTGCTCGAACGCTTCGACGGGGTTGTCCGTCAACTGATTGAGCCTGCCAAAACGTGCGTCGCTCCTGTCATGAGCGAGCCCCGTTCATTCGAGTAAACCCTTTGCTAGCTTCCACCCTGATCGTCATAGGATGGAAGAAGGATATATCCACCCTCGAAGAGAAGGTCCTTTCGACCTGAATCTTTGCGACTTGATTTAGCCACCCTCTTGCGGTACTCACCTTTCTGTACCCAGGGGAGGCCCTTTTGACGTTGGTCATGGCCTGAGACGCTCGACAGGGAGCGAAACCCTTTGAACCTGACACGGGTAATGCCGGCGTAGGGAGAGGATTATGAAGAACCAAATCGCATCAGGCGGTCGCGCCATCTTTCATTCGTGCACAAGACGTGTGCGAGTGTTTCTCGCAACTTTGTTCCTATGTTCAGCACATAGCGCGCTCGCCCAGCAGACGGCCGCGCTACCTGACGACCAGCCGCGCCAACAAACAGAGCTCTTTATTTATGGAGCTCCCTTCGTAGAGCCGCTGCGCGACGTGCCGCAGAGTACGACGGTGGTAGAGGAGGAGACCTTGACCACCAAGGGCGAGACCTCGATTGAGTACGAGTTCGAATCGATCCCGGGCGTGTCATGGTCGGGCGGTACGACACGTCCACGCTTCTTCATCTTTCGCGGAGTGGGAGAGCTCGAGCAGTATGAAGGGGCTCCGAATCCTTCGGTCGCAACGATTATCGACGGGATCGACTTCAGCGGCCTCGGTATCGTGACACCGCTCTTCGATGTCGAGCAGGTAGAGGTCTTACGTGGCCCTCAAGGTATCCGCTTCGGTTCGAGCGCTTTGGCTGGAGTGATGAACGTCAAGTCCAACGACCCCACTCCCTACACCTCGGGAACGGTACAGGTGATGGCAGGAAACGACGAGCTCGCCTCGGGTGGTGTCGCCATCGGCGGCGCTGTGCCGGGTACTAACGAGAAATTGCAGCTACGTTTTTCGGCCTTCAATACGCAGAGCAACGGGTTTCGTGACAATGCGTTTCTAGGCACAGACGACACCAATCGTCGTGATGAATCAGTCGCACGCTTGAAACTTCGCTACCAGCCATCCGGCACGTTGTGGTTCGACTGGGCCGCATGGACCGCGCAAGCAAACAACGGCTACGACGCGTTCGCAATCGACAACAGTTTGACGACCCAATCAGATCGTCCCGGAGAGGACGATACTAGTGTTGGAGCGACCTCGTTCAAGATGACCTCGAAGCTCTCGGACACGATTAAATTCGAGAGCATTTCAGTCTTGGCGCGAACAGAGCAGGAGTACAGCTTCGATGGCGATTGGGGGAACAATCCGTTTTGGCAGCCGAATGCTCCGTATGACTATTTCTCTGATACGGGACGCACTCGGCGGGTGCTCTCCGAGGAGCTGCGTCTCTCGAATGAGGATCCGGCTTATATCCACGGAGAATCGTGGCGTTGGTTAGGTGGACTATTCGCCCAACGGCTGACAGAGGAGACTTCCACGACCGAGCTTGCCGACAACGAAGTATATGACTTTATTTCGAGCGATTACCGCGCTAATACCGGTGCAATCTTCGGGCAGGTCGAGGCGCCCTTAAGCACCGGTACATCTTTTGTTACTGGCTTGCGAGTTGAGCAGCGCAATGCGCGCTATGACGATACGCGTGAGGCGCACTTTAGCCCGGATTACACTATGCTCGGCGGAGCTGCTACCCTGCAGCATGATCTTGCCGAGCGTGTACGCGGATACCTCACGGTCTCTCGAGGATTCAAAGGTGGGGGATTCAATCCGGGACCGAGCGTTCCCGAATCTCGCAGACAGTACGATCCCGAGTATCTATGGAACTTCGAAACAGGTGTGAAGGGGCAGTTTTTTGACAAGCGCCTCGAGACCAACGTGGCGTTGTTTCACAATCTGCGTCGCGATCAGCAGCTCAAATTCGCGATTCAAGACGACCCATCGGATCCGCTCTCTTTTACGTACGTGACCGACAGCAGTGGTCGTGGACAGAGTACCGGTTTGGAGCTCGAGGGAACCTACAGGCTGTTGCCGTGGTGGAACCTGTTCGGTTCTGGCACCCTGATGGATACCGAATTCACCTCGGTTCCCGAAGAGAGTGCGGCTCTGGACGGACGAGACTTCTCGTACGCTCCGCGCTGGCAGTACTCAGTTGGAACGAGGGCGGACCTTGGTGCAGGATTCTTCGTGCGTACCGAGGTGAGTGGACGGGATAGCTATTACTTCGACGACAGTCACAATCAACGTAGCGATCCGTACAGTCTCTTGAACGCATCTGTGGGATGGCGCAAGGACCGCTGGAGCGTTACGGCGTGGGGGCGAAATCTCGCCAACGAACTGTATGCTCTACGAGGCTTTTATTTCGGGAACGAGCCGCCTGATTTTCCGAACAAACTCTACATCCAACGTGGCGATCCGCGAGCGTTCGGTATAACGGTAAGCTATGTGTTCTAGGGCGAGAGGGTGAGCGTGGAGCCGTTGAAGCTCATCGAGCTCCTGGGGGTCGCCACAGCGTTGATCTATCTGGTTCTCGTCACTAAGCGCAGCTGGGTCGCCTGGCCCTTCTACATCGCAAGTTCGTGTTTCTACGCCCCAGTTTTCTGGGTCGCTAATCTGTACGCCGATGCAGCGCTACAGCTGTACTTCGTTGCAATGGGAATATACGGGTGGTTGGCGTGGAAGGCTGAGTCGACGGAGATTGCTGTAGTGTCGATGCCGATAGCGAGCAATCTTCGCATTGTGGCGGCTATCGTTGGTGTGTCGGCGTGTGTCGGGTACGCACTCTCGCTTACTCCTGCCGGGAAGTTCGGATACTCGGATGCTTTCATCAGTATCGGAAGCGTAGTGGCCACCTACCTAACCGCGCGTAAGGTGCTCGAGAGTTGGTACTATTGGATCGTCATCGATCTTGTGGCCACGATAGTGTTCGGGATGCGCCAGCTCGATATCACAGTGTGGCTGTATCTTGTCTATACGGTGTTGGCGGTACGGGCGCTTGTAGTCTGGAGAGGCGTGTTTTATAGCCTTGGAGAGTAAAAGTAGAGCAAGCGTCTATAGCAATTTGCAAAAAGATTGAGACAGGCTACGCGACTAGGCTGTAGCTCTTTAGTCCCTTTCTTGAAAGGCCTTCGGCCTTAAATTTACTATAGAACATTCCTCGCGACTCTCGTCACAAGTTCTTGCACTCAGGGGTGTTGAGCTTGAATGCGTCGTATCGTTCACGAAAATTCTTCTCTACGCACTCTACGATTTTATTCGACACGGCCTCGACCTCGCCCTGTCCCTTGGGAGCAGTGTGCTGTTTCTCGACTATGACACGCGTGCATCTCTCCACGACCGAGCCCACGACTGCGTTGCAGTTGGCCGGATCGAGCTGAAAGCACCGGAGCCACGCGCCGCCCTCTTTGCACATCTCTTTTGCGAAGCTCTGTTTATATGAGAGTAGGGCGGCTTCGTCGACGGCATACGCTAGCGATGTCCCCGATAGAATCAGGGGCACGCCTACTAAGAGTGCGAGGATAAATGAGTGAGGACGAGCTTGAAGTCTTGTCATGACGATACCTTTCACATCTTACCGAACTCGACCCCTGGAAAAAAGCTGTGAGGGTCGCTTTGGCTGTGAGATTTCGGCGTCGGCAGTGTCCCGGGGTTGGGCGGTGGCTTTATGACTGGCCCGAAAGGATCGCACGTCGGCTCCGGTGTCACAGTAGGTGACGGACACACTGTTGGGTGAGGGGATGGTGTAGCCGTTACTTGGGGCGTAGGGGCCGGTGTCGGCGTGCCTACAAGGTCTGTAGGTGGCTTGTCTTTATCTTTGTCCCCATTGAGGAGCAAGATCATCAGGAGAGGAAGAGCCATCGGGGCGGCCTTCTTCAGCATGCCGCCGAGAGCACCACCACCACGGCCGCCGCCGCCGCCACCGCCGCCACCTGGTCCGCAACCACCGCTCGAGCATCCTCCACCGCCGGAGCCGCCGCGTGCACCGCAGCTACCGTCCGGACACCCGCCGCCGCCCCCTTTTCTAAGGGAGCATTTACCATCCGGACAGTCCGAAGAGCCCTGGTTGTCGTCTTGAGGTTGCATGCCGTGTGCTTGGGCCCCCGAGCCGCCAAAGCTGGGTCCTTTTGAACAACCGATACAAACCGCAGGGGACTTTCCGGGTGCGGGCGCGAAAGGCAGCGAATGTGCGGCTCTTGTATTAAAGCATACAAGCAGCGCAGCCAGACAGGTGAGCAGTACGTGGATTCGTTTCTTCATGAGGCACCCGACAATGATATAGAGTGTTTATGGAAAAGGTAGCTGGTGATGTTACATATCGTGGAGAACTTGAAACAAATCAGCAGGTAAGGCGTCCCGTCGTAGCACTACAGAAATACGCGAGTCATTGGGTGGTTGGGCGATATGTGATCGTGTCGGAGGTGCTGTCGTGTCCAGAGGCGGGGCTTCAGGCCCCGGAAATTAAGAGCGCGTAACAAAAATCTCCTCTGCTGCGGCCAGCTGCAAGCTCGCGGGGCTGCGTCTTCGGCTCAAAATGTGCTCAACGTGCCACAGAGGGCACGTCTCCGCGCCTTTTGAGCCTGCATCCTTGCCCCTCGACCTTTCGCGTGGCCTCGCGACGAGGATATTTTTGTTACGCGCTCTAAACGTTTTTTGCTCGATGTGCGTAGGGGCTGCGCGTCATGATTGCGAAGTCCCTGCGCAAAGTCCTATACTTTTAGGGTATGAAAACTACTAGCTTCACACCCTCCTTCTTGCGCGTTATCGGTGCCACTTTGTGTGCCGTTGGTATTGTGGGGTGCGCCAACGCCAACGATCCGTATTATCCGGGCGGATACGGTTCTGGGCCATACTACGGTGGCAACCCGTCGGGGTATGGCTACGGAGGAGGCTATCGCGATGACTATTATTACAACCAGCGCGAGCGAGAGCGGCTTCAGGCGGAGCGAGATAGATTAGAACGTGAGCGCCGCAGGCTCGAGCGTGAGCAGTACCAACGTCCGTACCAGCCGCCTTATCAACCTCCGTATCAACCGCCACCGAGTCGTCCTGCACCTTCACAGGATCGTTGTCCGGCAGGGTTTTCGCCTAGTGAGCAAAAATGCTCTCAGGCCGAGCGTCGTCGTGGATGTCAGGACATCCGGCTGCCTAGTGGGCTGGGATGTGTGAAGAGATAAAGGCTTAAGGGGGTAGGGCTGCACCATAGATTTCTGTCGTGGGAGCGCAGACTGCTCAGAGGGGTTCATCCTCCAGCTCTTGCCCTTAGAGTGATACTTGTACAGCTCAACCAGCCGTCATCCCCAAGAGTTTGGAGCGCACCCGGTCATTGTTGAGCCTCAGGAGAGCCGTCGAGCAGCACTGTGACATCCTGTTTCCGGTCGATCTTTACTCGCTTGATGACGGGTGTTTCCTTGCTGTTAAAGCCAGGTAGGCACTTTTGAGCCAGAGAAGAGATTCCTTCAAAAGTAGGGCGTCGGCCGCCTGGTAAAACCACAGATTCGTATGCCGAAGAGCATAGGTAGCTGCGTCGGAAATGCTCGTGGGGGTCCGCCTACTGCTTGAATCGTGGAGCTGATCGATGGCGGAGCGGAAGCGGACCGCGGACTTTCTAGTCCGCTTGCTGTTTGGATCGTGGTGCTGCTATCTGGCGGAGCGGAAGCTCCGCGGTCCGTGGGGGGGCCGCCTACTGCTTGAATCGTGGAGCTGATCGATGGCGGAGCGGAAGCGGACCGCGGACTTTCTAGTCCGCTTACTGCTTGGATCGCAGTGCTGATATCTAGCGGAGCGGAAGCTCCGCGGTCCGTGGGGAGTCCGCCTGCTGCTTGGATCGCGGTGCTGATATTTGGCGGAGCGGAAGCGGACCGCGGACTTTCTAGTCCGCTTACTGCTTGGATCGCAGTGCTGATATCTAGCGGAGCGGAAGCTCCGCGGTCCGTGGGGAGTCCGCCTGCTGCTTGGATCGCGGTGCTGATATTTGGCGGAGCGGAAGCTCCGCGGTCCGTGGGGAGTC
>JBIIOE010000154.1:0-7421 GCA_044337105.1 Bdellovibrionota bacterium
GTGCTCAACATTGCCGAAGGTGCCGGTAAGCTAAAACAGGCAGATAAGCAGCGATATTTCTCAATAGCACGAGGGTCAGTCATGGAGTGTGGAGCCCTCTTTGATCTGCTTAACGCTCTCAGCCATGTTTCCCCGGAAGAGTATCAAGCCGGGAAGCTTTTGCTGACAAGGATCGGAGCCATGCTTTCCAAGCTATGCCTTCAGCCAGTGTGACTCCTCCTCCGGGTACGTTCACGTTTACGTGCACGAGCACGTTCACGTCGGGATAATACCGAGTCCTACCCACTCGATTCCGCGATGACCCTTTAATAATACCCCCCTGCCAGCCATACAAAAACGGTATACTGTTAGCAGCAATGAAAGAAGGTCACTCATGAAGCGTTTCCAGAAAAACATGACGATGGCGGACGTGCTGATAGCCACTCCGGTCGACCCCTACGGGAGCATGCGGCATCTACTTCTCGAGCGACAACGTCCGCCATACCTCTTCGCTACGCTTATAGCTCTCTTTATTGTCCTTATTCTTCCCTTCCTTATATTTCAGTACCGGTACGAGATCCAAACATGGAACGTTAAGGTGACCTACTCGATAGTCAGCACCTTGGCGATCACAGCCCTCCTTTTTATTCTTTGCTGCGCGGTAATACTCCGTGTGATGGCTTTCAAGATTTCGCTGAGATCCTTGCTAGCATTGAGCATCTACTCGCTCACCCCCCTGCTTCCTCTAGCGATCGGATACTACATAGTGAACTATGTGGTTATTGGAGAGCTGTCGATCCTGACCTATTTCACGACGGGTCGACCGAGGGCAGCCGACTGGTACATCCAGTTTCTTCCGTATTTCGTCATGCTGGGAATGTTCTGGTCTTTCATGACCTTTGCTCAAGGTATTCGGATACTCGGAAGAGCGTCGCTAACCTCGGGGATACTCGCAACGCTCCTCTGCGTTGCGGTGCTGTTTGGGGCATACCTAGCCGGCCTGACCTGTTCGGAAGCGATATTCAACGACACGTCTTCTTACGTGAGCAAATTTTTTGCGTCCTTTTTCTCGATACCTCCGGTGAGGTAGGCCAGCTACTTATCCGCGCGCCGCACTGAACCCCACAGGGAGCGCCGCAATCGTGTATTCGAGAGCTTCACCCTGATGAGCTGCCGACACGAAACCCGCTTCGAAGGCCGATGGGGCAAAATACACGCCTGCGTCCAGCATCGCATGAAAGAAGCGATTGAATGCCTCTTTATCAGCTCTTTGCGTATCTCGAAACGAAAGCACCTGATCCTCGGTGAAGAAAAAGCCGAACATAGTTCCGACAGACTGCGCCACCAAAGGGATATTAGACGAACGCGCCACATTTAGGAGCGCCGATACCAACTGTTTTGTGACCTCTTGGGTAGCTTCAAACACGCCGGGAACCATCCACTGCTCGAGATTGGCTTTCCCAGCCGCCATCGCCAACGGATTACCAGAGAGCGTTCCCGCCTGGTACACATCCCCTAGCGGAGCGAGGCGCTCCATAATCTCTCGTCGACCACCGAACGCACCGACCGGCAAACCACCGCCGATAACCTTGCCGAGCATCGTGAGGTCGGGCTTGACTCCGTACAATGCCTGCGCTCCCCCGAGATGCACGCGGAAGCCTGTCATAACCTCATCGAAGATCAACAACGCACCGTGCCGAGAGGCGATCTCTTGAAGCCCCTGCAGAAAGCCCGGCTGTGGCACTAAGAGCCCGCAATTTCCCACTACCGGCTCCACGATGATCGCTGCGATTTCGTCGACATTAGCCGCAAACAACCGCTCGACGGAATCGAGATTATTGAACTCTGCTACAAGCGTATCGCTAACAGTGGCAGCCGGAACTCCCGCACAGTCAGGCAATCCGAGGGTCAGCACTCCGGAGCCAGCCTTCGCCAAAAGCACGTCGGCGTGACCGTGATAGCAGCCCTCAAATTTGACAAATTTACGCCTATTCGTGAAAGCCCGCGCAAGGCGTATCACCGCCATGCCGGCCTCAGTCCCCGAGTTCACGAACCGCATCAGCTCAAGCGACGGGAAGAGTTTTTGCACGAGCAGTGCCAAATCGCTTTCTAGTTCGTGACATGCGCCGTAGCTGGTACCGATCGACACCTGTCTTGTAATAGCCTCGACCACGACAGGATGGCAGTGCCCCAAAACAAGCGGCCCCCAACTGTTGATGTAGTCGACATAACGATTGCCATCGACATCGAAGAGGTACGGTCCCTGACCGTACTTGACCATGAACGGCTCTCCCCCAACGGAGCGAAACGCCCGCACAGGGGAATTTACGCCACCGGGGAACAATGTCTTCGCCCTAGCAAATAGCTCTTTAGATTTACGCCGCTCCACCTGCTCCTCTACCGATCAAAGCCACAACTATGAAGCTAGGTTACTTGAAACGCTCCTGCACCGTAGGATCGGAGCCCAAATCGAACTCTCGGCCATCGGAAACACCGTCGCCATCGGAGTCCGGATTGCGACCATCACTCCCCACAACCACCTCAAGATCATCGCGCAGGCCATCTCCGTCGGAATCGAGCTGTTCGGCATTCAAGGAATTCTCCGTCTCGTAGCTGTCGCTCAAACCGTCACCATCGCGATCTATGTACCGGTCATCTGGGCTAAGAGGGCTTCCTTCCGAAAGCACCTCGGCACCATCGGCGATGCCGTCACCGTCACTGTCGCTCGAGTTCGGATCGCTGCCCAACCGCAGCTCCTCACCGGTCGACAGACCATCAAGGTCAGGATCGAATGACCTGACCCGATCATCAAGTCGAGTAGACATTATCCCCGCAGGCACTGCCATGCTGTCGTTGGGATCCGAGTCGTGTGACAGCTCCAGGGCATCTGAGTAGCCATCACCATCGCTGTCCAACCATCCGCCTTTGGACTCGCCGCCGCCGCCCTTACCGAACGCCTCTCCGAGCCAGTTACCCGCGGCTGCCACAGCAGCTGGCTTGTTGCCCTGTTGACCTGCACGCACATCCACCGACTTCTCACTCAATCCCGACAACTCCTGAAACAGCCCTGACTGAGCGGTCGGCGTTCCCCTTGGGGTCGCCGTAATTTCCGGAGCCTCTGTGACCTCAGGAGTCTCCGTTACCGTTCCTCGCGGCGTCGGTGTCGACGTGATCGTTTCGCCATCATCCTCGGGAGTTGCCGTGGGCTCGCGGGTATCATCGGCCTTTACTTGGGATCCCAGGGCGTAATCTTCCTGACAAGCGCGAGTACCGCCAACTACGAGCGCGACCGAGATTAGAATCAGTAAGGCGGAAACCCGCTCGAGAAGCCCGTTGTTATTCATTCGTTTCCCTCCGAGATGCCCCTGTTTGATCTGACATCCGCACGAAACGCGCTCGCAAAACTCGCAACGCGCGACCTCATCACCTAAACGGATGAGCCGTTGAAGATTACCACTGATACGACTGGGGCGACACTAGGGAAGCGAGGCAAAACCCCGCCCTGCTGCGAAAGTGGAGGTTGGGGGATTTGTAAGGGGACAGGGCCTCTGCCTGACTGTCCCCGCTGTCAATGATTGGGGTCGGGACGAGTAGAAACCGTGGCAACGAATTCTACCAGCGCCTCAAGATCCTCAGGATTCTCGCTTTTGGAGAGGCAACCGAGAGCTCCATACTGGTCAGCTACCGATGAGAGCTCCGGGGAACGATTCTCACTGGTCGCTACCACTGAGCGACCCTGTTCGGAAAGCGTGCGGACGACTGCCAGCGCATCCGCCACGCAGTGCAGGTCTATCAGCACCACCGACGGGTGCCACTCGCCCACCGCCTCGTACGTCTCGCAAGCCGTACCAACCAGCCTGCACTCGATATTGTAGTCGGAGTTATACATCTCGGCCACCTCGGCTAACAGCTCGAAGTGGTCCGAGGTATCGTCGACCACCAGCAGCCGGACCTCTTTCCTCACACTGCCCGAAGGGGCACCGGTTGGTATTGGAACAAACGACATGGAATCCCCTAATAACAAGTATCAAGCGCACGAGATTTCCCGTAGCTACCTAGTTATCGGCTTCCTCCTGGATTCCATAAACAAGAAATGCCCGGGGCACCGAGTATTCGCACACCCTCCTCGTACTAGCTCACTATATGAGACATTAGCGCTTGCGAGTTCTATTCTTTTTGCATATGGTATTCACATCGATTATCAGGAGCGACCCTAATGACCACCAAGAAGCGCATAGCAAGCCGAGAGCCTCACAACGCCGAGAGTGCTTTTCAGTCGAGCACTCTGGCACCTGTGCAGCGGCAAACTCTTGAATTCTTGAGAAACTTTCTCGCTGACAAAGGATACGCTCCAGCACTGAAGGACATCGCTGACTTTATAGGCGTTAAGTCCGCCTCCACGGCACACTTTCATCTGGAACGCCTTGAAGACAAAGGCTTTATCCGTCGTGGAGATGATGGCAAGCTTGAGATTCTCGACCGCGCCACCCCCCAGCTCGGACCCACAGCAGTGCCACTTGTCGGCGTGATAGCAGCGGGATGTCCGATTGAGGCCGTCGAACAGAGCACTACGATCGAGATACCGCCCAGCATGATTGACAGCCGTGGAGAGGTCTACTGCCTCGAGGTCAGCGGTAATTCGATGATCGACGAGCACATCTGCGATCGAGACATAGTCGTTATCAAGAAACAGGACAGCGCCGAAGACGGACAGATAGTTGTGGCCCTCCTAGAAGACGGAAGCGCAACTTTAAAGCGCTATCGACGATTAAAGAACGGCAAAGTAATGTTGATCCCGGCAAACCCAACGATGCAACCCATAACCGTCGACAAAGTAACGGTTCAAGGTCGCCTCATAGGAGTGATCAGGGAACTACACTAAATGCTCTTCGAACATCGCGTGAAAAAGCGAGACGAGGCGATTGAGAAACAATTTTAACCCAAGATAGAGAGGGATAGAGCGATGGAACTGTACGAGAAAGAAACTGACGAGCTTCAAAAAGACGGAGAGAAGAACAAGGCGCTGACTACAGCGATATCCGTGCTCGAGAAAAAATACGGCAAGGGCGCAATAATGAGCTTGGGCGTTACTGCTATTGATCGTGTAGAAGCTTTTCCTACTGGAAGCCTCACACTCGATATCGCAACGGGTATTGGCGGAGTCCCTAAAGGAAGGATCTGCGAGATATACGGACCAGAGTCATCGGGAAAAACCACCCTCGCCCTTAGCCTAGCGGCACAGGTTCAAAAGGGTGGCGGTACGGTAGTATTCATCGATGCCGAGCATGCTCTCGACGTCAATTACGCCAAGCGCTTAGGTGTGGATACATCCAAACTCCTGGTGAGCCAACCTGATTGCGGCGAGCAGGCTCTCGAGATCTGCGAATCGCTCGTTTTGTCGAACTCTGTAGATCTCGTGGTGATCGACTCTGTTGCAGCATTGGTACCACGAGCTGAAATTGACGGTGAGATGGAGGACCAACAGCCAGGTCTACAGGCGCGTCTGATGAGCAAGGCGCTGAGGAAGCTAACGGCGATCTCTGCGAAATCAAACACCACGATCGTCTTCATCAACCAGATTCGTATGAAGATCGGCGTAATGTTCGGAAGCCCAGAGACAACCTCCGGAGGTAACGCCCTCAAGTTCTACGCATCAATGCGTATGGACGTTCGTCGTATCGGCTCAATCAAGGATCAGAACGACGTGACTGGAAACCGCGTCAAGGTCAAGATCGTCAAGAACAAGGTCGCTGCACCGTTCCGTGAAGCTGAGTTCGACCTCATCTTCAACGAGGGCATCAGCCAGATCGGCGAAATCATCGATCTTGGCGTCGACAAGGGAGTGGTCGACAAGGCTGGAGCCTGGTTCAGCTTCCGTGGCGAGCGGATCGGCCAGGGTCGTGAGGGATCCAAGCAGTTCCTTCGAGACAATCCCGAAATCGCTCAACAGATCCGAGCGTTAATCATGGACTCTGTCGGCATCTCCTCTGGTGGCGCCGCAGCGAGCCCAGAGACTGCGGAAAGCGAGGAAGGAGCTGAGAAGACCGGAAAATCTCGGAAGAAGGCCGCCGCCAACGGCTAAGGGCATCGTAGGGTTGTAGTGGCCCAGTGTCTGTGCAAATCCCAGTGTTGTTGCAAAACGCACTGTTCCTGCACAACACTGGGCCCGCACCTTCCCTTTTAAAGATCCAGCACGTTCGCCCCTTGAGTAGCTCGTGTCCGATGTGGGACTATAGCGCCACCGGCTCTCTCATGTGACCCGCTGACGGTCGTAAGATAGAGTCGGGGCGCTTAAGTCTTAACTTTTAGAGGATAACGATGCTGTTGCGTTCCTCCGCCCCTATTTATCCCTCCTTGTACCTTCTTACCCTGGGTTCCACCTGTCGCTATGCACTTATCGCAGACGACGGGTCTATCGCGCTCTCCGATCCTGGAGCGAGCATTCACGTAGCCACTATGGCAGAAAGAATGAAGCGCATCGATCTGCAGATGAGGAATATCACCAAGGTACTCCTCACCCACCTCGATGCGGACCGTATCGCAGGTATCCCACTTTTGCGTCGGTCCGTTCCTGGGGTTCAGGTGTACGGCACCTCAGCGATGCACTCACAACTTCAAGACGAAACCTTCGTACACCACCTCTGGCAGGAAGACCAAGAGATCTCCAAATGGTTCGCATCGCCTGACGGCGCTCCAGTAATACCCTACGAGGAGTTCAAGGCCTCGTTGAAGATCGACAAATACCTAGTTGATTCTGACACGATAACTCTCGATGAAGACCTCTCGATTCGAGCGGTTGCCACACCAGGCCATCGCAAGCACTCGATGTCCTATCTGGTCGTACCGCATGAATTCGTCATTACTGACGAAACATTTGCCTACAATCAAGGACGCCGTCTGTGCGCCCCCGGGGGCGACTTCAATCTCTCTGCGACACTCGAGTCAGTGAAGAAATTCGACCACATCGAACTATCCGGCATTGGCTTGCCGTATGTTGGGGCGATTACCGGAGACCTCGTCCGAAAGCACCTCGATATGTTGCACCTCAATACAAACGACCTGATAAACGAGGTACGACAAGCACAAGAATCAGGCCTCGAAGAGCACGAGATTAAGAAGCAGGTACAGGAGGCTTTTTACACATCTTCTCTTCGAGATCCGTGTTTTCTGCGCAGCCTTTCCCGCTCGTTCGAGCAGATCTGGGCGCAGGTGTTTCGCGCCTAGAGCGAGTGCGCGACAGAAGCCGCGATATCTCGCCTTCGCACGTAGTTCAGTCCAGAAGTGATACGTTCTCGTTTGCCGGTTAAAAGCACTAAGAGCGCGTAACAAAAATCTCCTCTGCTGCGGCCAGCTGCAAGCTCGCGGGGCTGCGTCTTCGGCTCAAGTCGAGTAGCTAGGAGAGGTCACCCTCTCCCGGCTCTCACAGAACCGTACTTGTGTGT
>JBIIOE010000050.1:0-24944 GCA_044337105.1 Bdellovibrionota bacterium
TGTGAGTCCGCCTTCAGTTTGAATCGCGGTGCTGATATCTAGCGGAGCAGAAGCGGACCGCGGACTTTCTAGTCCGCCTTCAGCTTGAATTGTGGTGCTGATATCTGGCGGAGCAGAAGCTCCGCGGTCCGTGTGGGTTCGCCTTCAGTTTGAATCGCGGTGCTGATATCTGGCGGAGCAGAACCTCCGCGGTCCGTGTGAGTCCGCCTTCAGCTTGAATTGTGGTGCTGATATCTAGCGGAGCAGAAGCTCCGCGGTCCGTGTGGGTCCGCCTTCAGCTTGAATTGTGGTGCTGATATCTAGCGGAGCAGAAGCTCCGCGGTCCGTGTGGGTTCGCCTTCAGTTTGAATCGCGGTGCTGATATCTGGCGGAGCAGAAGCTCCGCGGTCCGTGTGAGTCCGCCTTCAGTTTGAATCGCGGTGCTGATATCTAGCGGAGCGGAAGCTCCGCGGTCCGTGTGAGTCCGCCTTCAGTTTGAATCGTGGTGCTGATATCTAGCGGAGCGGAAGCTCCACGGTCCGTGGGGGGCCGCCTTCAGCCTGGGTCGTGATGGTGCTATTTTGTGCTTCGAATCATTACCGATTTTCTACTAACGCAGCGATCATCTGCACAGGCTGCGTGGTATCCCACGCACGGGGGCCCTCTAATTTGGCGGTTACATTGCCAGTATTCGGATCCTTGAAGTAAATCGGCGTTCCCTGTCGGTCGAGAAATAGCGTGCTCGGAAGCTCCTTTATGGAGAAGAAGCTCTTCAGATCTCCGGTGACATCCATCAGCACCGGAAATGGGAGCTGAAGACGTGTCACGAAGCTTTGAGTTTGAAAGGGCTCGTCGTCTACAGCTACTCCCACGATTGCAAATTGTGAGTCCTTAAAGTTGTTGTGAAGGTTGCGCAACGAAGGCGCCTCTATCGAGCACTCTCGGCACCACGAGGACATGAAATGCAACATGACGATCTTTCCGCGCTGATCAGCGATGCTCATTTGGCGACCGTTTGCGGACGGCATCTTTATTTGTAAGACCTCTCGAAGCGCTTGAGATTGCTCTGAAGGTGCAGGGGATGTCGTGCGAGATGAGCATCCTGAGGTGACGAGAATGCCAGTGGTCGTCAGAGCTAATCCGACCCGAACAACAAACGAGGCAAGGTTGATATTCATTCTGTACCTTTAGTGAGTAACCGCTATTTTTGTCAATTTTTGAGTGGTCGTGCGCCCAAACTGATCCCTCAATGACACCGAAACAGTCTGTTGTTTAAAACTCTCTCCCGGCAGGGGGAAATACTCTCCTACATACTGGCCGGGTTGGCGCTCCATCATGGGCACAACCTCAATAGCCGAGCCAATCGAGAAGGATGCGGTGTGACCGGCGGTTCCGAGCGCGACTACTGTCAGCTTGCCCTTGGCAGGTATAGTACCGTTGGACGCATCGTGGGCAGACGCGATCAGAGCAGGTGCTGCTGTCTGCAAAAATTCCGGACGATTCCTCACATTGAGCGGAGCTACCGCTTTGGAAACGACCTCGCGCGCAAGGTCGGTAACTATCGTATTGTCTAGTCCGCGAATCGGCTCGAGCACGACCGAGGATAGTCCCGTTGGCCCCTTTGTTAATCCACGGCTGACAGAGTCTTCCGCGCGCGATTCGAAGAGCACTTTTTTCGTGTTAGCTGATACCAACTTAAGATCTATGCCTATCGTCGCTACGGTTTGAACACCGTAGTAGCTGCGATCCCATTTCGTTACCTTCCCATACAAGACCGCGTCGCACGAGAGGAGCTCTCTGCACACGGAGCGTGGGTCTACCGCAAACACTCGTTTCAGATCTAACTTTGCAGGGCTGCTGCCAGGTATGGTGTAGCCTTTGTGAATGAACTCTGCCTCGACAATAGCAGGGATAATTACATCGAGAGAGGCTTTCGAGAGTTCAGACTGCGCGAGATCTTGAACAAACTCCGCGGGAGTCTGTGTCAGCTTTGACGAGACGAGGCCTACGCTGTCGATCAGCATGTTTTCGTCTGTCTGCACCAACTCTCCTTGCTTATTTACTTGAGCAAACGGCAATACGGCGATTCGAATCGGCTCAGATGGATTAAAGTCGACCTTTTGGGTGAAGGTACCTGTGCAGGCTGGTAGGAGAGAGGTTAGCAATAACGAAATGATACGAAGGAGGAAGGTAGGGCTCGAGCGGAGGGGGCGTGCACGCATAGTAAATTCCTTCAAGGCTTCTCTGTGTTGAATGAGATTGCTTGAGACGAGACACCGCCCGCCCCCACGGCGATCGCTCGAAGATTCGGCTTCTTCGCCGGAATAGCCGCCGTTGCTTTCTTGACCTCCGCTATCTTAGTGAAGGGACCCGTTTCTGTGGTGCTCGAAAAGACGATAACTTTAGAGGCTGTACACTGAGAAACTTCCGAGCTGCATCCGAGATCCTCGTTCGAACGATCGGCGCCGATGCGAGCGCACAGAATGGACAAAAGTGTAGATCCGTTGCTTGGTTTAATTTCAAGTCTGTTTTGTAAAGTACAGGGAGGCTCGCTTGGCATGGATACAGCTCGACGCACCGAATTCCCGAAGGCGGTTCTGAGCTCTACCTGCGTTACTCCAGGAGCGTTAAATGCGGCAAGGGCTGAGACCGCTCCGCAGTAACGGCCAGGTGATACCTCACGGAGCGATGCGCGCTGGGTGCCTAGAAGGAGAGATGCAAAGGAGTGAGGTGTTCCCTCTGCACACACTTTATATGCGCCTGGCGAATTCCATTCGGCTTGGGCAGCACTCAAGGCAACCTCTGTTCCCTCCTGTCGGGAAGGAGCTCCGAGGGTGGTGACTTGCGGCAGATCGCCGATGATTCTAGCTGCGAACTTCTCTGCCAAGCTTTCAAAGCCGGAGTCACCTGAGCGTTTGACTTGGGAGATGATACCTTGGAGAACCTGGCCAGACTCAAAAATAAGCCCGCCTCTCACGCGCTCGGTGTGTTGTGCCTTGAGTAATTCGGCGCCGTCTCTGTTCTGGAAAACAACCTCGCCACTCAAGGAGTCGTAATATCCGGCCAAGAAGTTGTTTTCCGATATCGACGATAGCTTGAGGGTAATGAATCCATCGACCAAGTATTGATTCCCGAGCACGGCCTTCTCTGGGCAGGCTGGGGAGGAGCAGATCCGATTGACCACCTTGTCTTCGACTACTACGAAGTCCTCGTTTCGTAGGGCGTTGATCAAAGCGCGACGTACTGTGTCCACTCGTTCTCGAGGAATATCCACGAAATAGTCAGCTGGCAGAAGCGCCACGCTTCTGGGTAGTGAGGTTTCCTTTGGTATGTGTGTCGTGAAGGTAGGCCCACAGCTGATTAGCATGAGCAACGCAGTGATACAGAGTAGCGAGTAGTGGCTTCTCATATTCCTCCGAAGGACAGCTTCTGCAGATCCGGTCAACGAAGCTTTACCGGACGATAATCGAGCCTTTGACCCCTTCGGTGTGATTCGGGAGACCGTAGACCGTAAACTGATATGTACCGGGTTTATGGAAGCAGGTCGACGCAAAATCTTTGGGGACGATTGGCGCATTGGATCGGATCGTACCGTTGTCGTCGATCTTCATGTTTCCCGAGGCGCAATGAGTCTTGACCCCGTTAGCCGCTACGTCCAGGGTAATGAGGGAGTCGGTTGTATCGTTGAGGAAAAAGGCGACCCCATCCTCCGTGCGCATCTCAAGGGTAGCTGGCTCGAGCCCCTTGTCGGTCAGTTTTACTATTTGGCTCTGGCTTTCAGGTATAGTCGCGGAGATATCGCCTGGCGAGCCCTCTGAAATGCCGCTCGCGGGCATGTACAAGAGAACGAGACAGAGGACAAACGAGGGCAAAAACAGATAACTCCGCATGATAAAGTTTCTAGCAAGGAGAGCAGCTTATTTCAATCCACTCGGATCCAAGGGCATGCAGCGGAATGCTGTTGCACAGGGAGGCATCTGTACGGAGAGGAGTCGGGCGTTACCCGTTGGGTTCGTCTGCGGCGGGAGTTCGACACGAGTCCCGGGAGCTTTGAGCGATATCTGCTGAACCTGGTGAGAGGTAACGTTGTTCTCTTTGTCCCGGTCAAGCTCGTAGATCGTGGCGCTACAACCCGTAGCGCTAGGGGCTTGAAACTCTAGGAGTAGTGGACTCGACGGAGGGGTAAAGATAGGAGCGGAACTTGTTGTCCACGGGGCCATGCGGATGAGCATGCTGCCGTCGGTGCCTGTGGCTACGAGCGAGAGACGATCCCCGAATTCCAGGAGTTTCTGTTCGAAGGCTGCCTGGTCCCACGATTTGAAGAGCGAGGGCACTACTATGATCCACCGCAGGCCACAGATGCGGTTCAACCACTCGAAGGATTCTGGTGAGGGAAACGAGCGCACAGCAGCAGGAAGTTCGATGCTGAGTTTCGGTCTTTGGCCACTGTAGCCATTCACGAACGGAATGCCGAGGGAAGCGTTCCAGACCGCGTAGTGAGTATTGAGGATTGCGTATTCCGACCACGACTTGACGCGCCCCTTCTCGAGATCTCCCGCAAACGGAAGTGCGAGCGCGGCTTCGTGAGGCTGAGCGACACGGTTGAGAGTATCAAATGCTTCAGGTCGAGGGGGTAGGGGATCCAGAGGAAATACTGGTGTATAATTCTCCAGCATCGAGATGCCCAGCACGAGCATACACACAGAGATTCGTTGCCAGCGTTTCTCTCTAACGTAGGTGGAGAGCGCGAGTGCCGTGGTGACGTAGAGGCCCATAATAACCACGCTCCCGAAGCGACTCACCGCCCGAACTGAATCCATTCCGGGCATGAGTGAATAGAGTAGCGCAAACGGCGCGAGAGCAGGTTCTCCCTTACTAGGATTGCCAGCAGGCCCGAACGATAGAACGAAGAATAGAGCGACCAGCGCCGCAAATGTCGAGCGCGGAGAGCGGCTGCGCGCAGCGTGAGTGCACACAATAAATAGTATGCTCCATCCCGAAAGAGCGGTGAGTAGCTCAGAGGTGATCCCTGCGTCAACGACGCTAGAAGCCCCCATGATCGTTACTAGAGCCACTAGTAATACCGAAGCGGGAAGGATCGAGAATGAGCGAAACTCTCGCGCGACATAGGCGATTGCCACCCCCAATACCAAAAAACCAGCGCAAAGAGTTGCTTCGGTGTGGGTCCACTGAGCAGTAAATCCGAATAGCCAGTTAAAGGCAGGAAACGAAAGATACGAGAGGCCAGACGCCGCGAACGCGTCGGCTTCGTATAGCCCTCTCGATCCGAAGGTATCTTTCACCTGTAGGTATGACGGCAGAAGCCACGCTACCGGCAGTGCACCCAGGCCCATTGCGCCACCTCGTAGTATCGCCAACGTGAAGCCCCTCCAATCCGGGCGCACAGAGAGGATCAGGATAAGTCCCAGCCCGAGGGCCGCGAAGATGGCGTAATAGACTGCGCAATAGAAAGATGCGGCGACACACAATCCGGCGAGATGCCAGCGTTGCAGCGATGCCTCACGCGAACCAATCACACAGGCCCAGGCGCACGGCACCCAGAAAAAAAATTGCAGTTGAGGGTGCCCGAAGTTCCCCGTCAGGTACGAGCAGCAGGCAAACGCGGCAGCAGCAACGAACGATGGAAGCCATGCAAGAGCGAGCGCTCGACAAAGGGCCAGGACGCCCAGGCCGTTTGAAACGAGTGCTGCTATGTAGATGGAATTGTAGGCAGTAGCTAAAGAGACCCCACAGGCGAGAAGCACACTCGTTAACGCAGAGGGCAAGAGAAACGAGTCGCTCCAGGCGCGCGTCAAAGGATACGGATAAAAGGCATGGCTATCTCCGCGCAGAGCGACCCCCGGAAAGTGGTGAAAGCTGGCGGCTAACCACACGTAGAGTCCGCCGTCTCCCTGTGCTCCACCGATAAAATGCGAGGAGAGCACCCCGATCCAATGTGTGTGGGTGATAAAAACGAAGAGGGTTAAACCTGCGATCGCGGCTAACCAGGCGGCTCTAGAATGAAAACGGCTCGACACAAGAGTAATCATGATCGTTTGACAGACAGCGGTACAATGCTCTTCTGCTGCGAAATCCGATCTCTCGGCGCTAGTCGAGGAGGATGGTGCAAAAAATTCTTAATCCAACGCAGATTTCGCCGAGCTGAGTCGAGGTGTGGATACACCAGCGTTTTGTTGGCGCGCGCATCTTCATCCATCACCAAAACCCCGAATTTCTCGCTACGAAGCCATTCCTACGCAGCCTGTTAATAAGAGCTCGTCGGGCAGTGTAACCGTCTTGGGACAAGTCGCAAGGGCTACGGTCTGAAGGTGTCCCATTCAGGAGTACTGATGCTCACGAGGGCTAAACTAAGAGCGCTAAACAGGGAATGCCTGCATCGCAAAGCTCAAATCCACATGCACCCTCTCTGTGCTCTAACCTGCTGATGTGAATAGGGAAACTTCCTCGAAGGTGGCGCTGTTTTTTAACCTGTCAGAGCGAGTGGGTGTTAGTTTACGCTCGCCTGGGTTCTCGCCATAACTCTCTCTAGGCGCCTTGTAAGGAATGGAATTCATATGCTGACTCGTTCTCTGTTTTTGGCCGCGCTCATCTTTCCGATGTTTGCCGCATACGCTCAAAACTCGCCGGCTTTCGAAGTGGTCGCAGACGGCACGACGTATGAAGCTATCTTTTCGGCAGAGACGCGAAATATAAAAGAGTTCACCGTTTACTTTGTTTCGCAGGGTAACAACTCGACCGCGGTCGCATTGGGGCTTCAGGGTCCGAACAATACCCGAGCGAAGGCGCAGGTAGGGTTGCTCGGAACGAGGGAAGCCAAAGAAGCAGTAGAAGAGATCTCCTTCGGCATGGAAAGTAAATTCCGAAACCCTGCTTCGAAGAGAGAGCTCTCGGAGGTAAGAATCAACACGCAAGAGAGCGGCGCCTCTTCTGGGGAGTCGTATAGCTGGTTTCACCTACACAAGGATGCCTGCTCAGGTTCAAAGACCTCTCGATACCTAGCCAAGGTAACGATTAACGTATCCGAGGTTGATCCCTCCTTGTATGAAGCAGGCTTTACTGTGTCCGTAGCGCTACAAGAGTTTCCCTTCAAGAGGGATCAAGCTGCATCCATCAAGCCCTCTTCAGACGGCAAGTATCGCGGCGAGCCGATCCTGCTGATGCAAACGATCGCATATGGTAGCGAGTACGTGAATATCAGACAGTACGCAAAAAGCGGCAAGCTACGTAGTGCGAGACGTATTCCGATCATTAAGTATGTAGGTTACCGAGGGTTGTCGCTGTCGCTCGCTCGTTTGAGAGGACTGCTGAACGGAGGCAAGGCAACGTTCGAGCTGACAAACGGAAGCGACATTTACGGAGTATGTTTTTCTCTCGCGCGAAGGAGACAGGTTCGAAACGGCTACCCGATGAACGAGTGATGAGGGCACTGTCTCGACTATAAAGATATGTGACAGGAGTCGTATGAAGCGTCCGATCCGAATTAGCGAAATGAGCGAGGAGAAGGGGTATCCTCGCTATCCCCACGTACAGGTCGAGCGAGTATCGCAGGAGGTAGTACCCGATCGTCGCGTTCCGGCGCGTACCCGAAAGCCAACTCAGCGCTTTACTTTCAATTTGCGTGAAGAAAGCTCGGTTGCAGGAGTTTCCTGGCTTCGGTTGGTAGATTGACTGATGGCCTCGCTTCCCGACAAGGGTTCCGGATGCATGCAGGCCTCGAGCTTCGCCTAGGGAGGCGCGGCAAAACCTACCCCATAGTCTCACTTTTGAAATAACCACGAGCACGTTCACGTGCGAGGAAACATAGGTTTTGCCTCGCTTCCCTAGGCCAGCGAGCACGGATCGAAGCAGTAGATATCGGTTCGATAGTGATCCGGATTTAAGAAAGCGGGTACCTTGCAAGAGTGGCAGCTTTGAAAAGTTGGAGGGTATATACAACCGAGTTTCCGAAAGGCTCAGTAGTCTATTCCAACGCAGAATCAGTCTAGTCAAAGATTGGCGTACTACCTCGAATTTGAGTCATAATCGAGCGGCGATGAGAGCGTTAGATTTAAAAAAGATGTACTGCACGCTGGTAGTTGCGGGGGGCTGTCTCGCTCCGCTCGCACATGCGCAGGATCTTACTCGCTTGGGAGGAGATGCCACCTCCGATCTCCCTCCGAGTGTGGCACTGGAGCTTCCTGCTCCCAACATCGGCACACAGGAGTTGTCGCGGCGCCACATTCAAAGTCACGCTGATTTTCATGGCTCCTTTGAAGCGCGAGCAGTAAAGGGCCAGCGCGTCTTGGGTCCCTTCTTCAACCACAATTCGTGTGGAGGATGTCATTTTAAGAATGGTCGAGGGGCAGTTGCGTTCTCTTCGAGCGCAGAGGGGAGTTCGCTGATCCTGAAGGTTGGGCTGAGAGGTTTGAACTCGGACGGCTCACCGCGCAATGTGCCGGGGGTAGGAGAGCAGCTTCAAGATCACACGAGTGACGGAAAGGTACGGTTCAAGATCCGTCTTCGTTTTCGCACCGAACGGGGTAGCTATCCCGACGGCACTGCCTATACGCTTCGGCGCCCACTTGTTCGCTTCTCGGTACCGAACGTTGATTCAAACAGGATCGTTACGTCCTTGCGTATGACGCCCCCTGTAATTGGCATGGGATTGCTGGAGGCCGTTCCGGCTCACAGGATCTTTGCCCTGGTAGATCCTGCCGATAGAGACAAGGACGGGATTTCGGGGCGAGCGAGCTTTGTTCCCGACCTCGAGACTGGAAAGTATGCGCTTGGTCGCTTCGGGTGGCGAGCAACGCATCCTACGCTCAAGCAGCAGACGGCAGCAGCATTCGCCCACGACATGGGCATGACCAACGAGCTATTTCGTGACAGTGATGGCGCATTCGAGGTTCCCTCTGATCTGCTGGATCAAGTACGCTTCTATCAACAGGCGGCGGGTGTGACCCCAGCGAGAGATCAGAACAACAGCGATGTAGTGGCCGGGAAAGCCCTCTTTCAGCGCATCAACTGCTCAGGCTGTCACACGATGACCTTGGTTACGGGCGAGTCTCCGTACTCTGGAGTTGCAAACCAAGTGATCCATCCTTTCACCGACCTTCTCTTGCACGACATGGGGGTAGGTTTAAAGGATAACCGACCGGAGTTCTCAGCTAGTGGTAAGGAATGGCGCACCCCACCCTTGTGGGGTATCGGGCTTGCCGAGGTTCTCACGCTCTCGCAGAAGCGCATAGGTTTCCTACACGATGGACGCGCTCGAACGATAGAGGAGGCTATTTTGTGGCATAGGGGCGAGGCACAGCGCTCGCGCGATGCCTTCAAGTCGTTGCGACGCAACGAGCGCGAGCAGTTGATTACGTTCCTTCGCTCTCTGTAGTTGCTTGCTTGGTTACGCAGCCTGCGGCGTACGAAACGATGCGTGGAGACGCATGCGCTCTCGCAGCGCTTCACCCCACAGCGTGCACGCCTCTATCAGCTCACGCGGTTGCCCCTCGAATACGATGTGACCACCGTGCTCTCCAGGCCCTGGTCCTAGCTCGATGACCCAATCCGCCTGCGTGATGGTATCTGCGTCGTGCTCAATTACGATCACCGAGTGGCCCTGATCTACGAGACGGTGCAAACCCTTGAGGAGCAGCTCTACGTCTAGTCGATGTAGGCCTGTCGTCGGCTCGTCGAGGATGTATACCGTGTGGCCTTTGCGTGACGTGTGGAGTTCGGAGACGAGCTTGATGCGTTGGCTCTCGCCTCCCGAAAGGGTCGACGATGGTTGTCCAAGAGTGAGGTATCCCAACCCCAATTCACAGGCCAACCTGCACACTTGGTGAATCTTGCGATGATTTACGAAGAATGTTTTTGCTTCTTCGAAGGTCAGTTTCAAAACCTGGCTGACGCTGAGATCTCGAAACTTTACGGAGTCTGCTTCGGCGGAGAATCGACTTCCCATGCAGCTTTCGCAGAGAACCGTCGCCTCTGCCAGAAAACTCATCTCGAGCTTAAGTTCACCTTGGCCTTTACATACGGCACAGCGTCCCTTGCCAGTATTGTGTGAAAAGTAACTCGCCCCCCAGCCTCTGGATTTTGCTTCGAGGGTTTCGGCAAATACTTTGCGGATCTCGTCCCAGATCCCCAGATATGATGCGGGAGTCGAGCGAGAGGTTTTTCCGATCGGTTGCTGATCGACTACGAGGTGACGCTCGATAGCAAGAGAACTCGTAACCTCACCGCAGCTACCACGGTAAATCCCTTTGGCGTTTGCTCCAGAGGTTAGAGCGTCTCCCATGACTCCGTGAACGAGAGAACTCTTTCCAGAGCCGGAGATACCCGCCACCACCACGAGGCTCTTGAGTGGAATCCTGACATCGAGTTTCGATAGATTGTTCTTTGTAGCTCCTTGGATTGAGAGATACTCAGCGAAGGTGGACGCCGACTCATGTATCGAGAGCTGGGTCCCCAGCGCAGCTCCGGTTGGGCTACCGTTGGTGGTGACGGCATCGCGAACCGATCCTTCGAACACGATCTCTCCACCATACCTACCCGCCGCAGGCCCGACGTCGATCACGTGTTCCGCTGCCAGTATGTTGTCTATCTCGTGCTCAATCTGAATGACAGTATTGCCACGCTCCTTGAGCTCGATCAGCTTCTTGAGGAGTCGTTTGTTGTCGGCTGGATGGAGGCCGGCGCTCGGTTCGTCAAAGATGTAGGTTGCTCCACACAGAGGAGAGCCCATGGCGGTTGCGAGTCGCAAGCGCTGAAGCTCTCCGTTGGACAACGTTGAACACTCTCGATTGAGAGAGAGGTGCTCGAGGCCGAGATCTATGAGGGTCGAAAGCTTTCCTTCTAGCTCCGAGAGTATCGGCAAGGCAATTTCACGTCGAGTCTTGTCTGCTTTCAGCGATGCGAGCGCTTGAGCCAAGAGCGGCGCAGGAAGGCCCGTCATCTCGTGAATGTTTTTTCCGAGAAGACGTATGCTTCGTCCGGTCTCGTTGATTCTTGTGCCAGAGCATTCAGGGCACACCTTTCCTCGTACCGTTCCGAATCCATCGCAACGGTCGCAGCGCCCTCTTCGCGAGTTGAAGGATAGATCCTCCGGATCTGGCTTGAAGAAGCCTCGATGACATACCTGACACGTTCTTTCTGAGCTGAAGATCTGTTCGTCACTTTCGCTCACTACAACGACGGTGCCTCCCCCTATGGCGAGCGTCTGTAGAACCCCTTCGCGAATCAGCTCCACGGACATGTTTTTGACATTGAAGCGAGCTGTCACGAAGTCTATTGAGTGGCTCTTCGTTTTGGCGAGTCCATCGTCCACGAATCGCGAGGGTGTAGAGAAGGCCCCGTCGACGCGAACTTCGCTTATCTCCGTCTCCAGGGCTCTCTGGAACACCGCGCGGTGGTTTCCCTTCTTTTGGTTGATGACAGGAGCCAGGATTCGTACCGTTCCTTTGTAGGAGCCCTTGATGAGGTCTGCGATGTGTTCGGCCGAAAGGGGAGAAATCGCCTGCTCGGGATGATCTGGGCAGTATTGAATCCCAACCTTTGCGTAGAGTAATCGCAAAAAGTTGTACACCTCGCTCATGGTAGCCACGGTGGAGAGGGCAGAAGGTTGGAAGGTGTGCTGGTAGACGCAGATCGTTGGTTGAACGTTACGAATGTCGTCGATAGAGGGCTTCTTGAGCTCCTTGATGAATTGGCGCGCATAGGGAGAGAGGCAATCCAAATATCGGCGCTGTCCCTCGGCATACAGGATGTCCTTGGCGATTGTCGATTTGCCGGAGCCTGAAACCCCCGTGAGTGTTACCAACGTATTCAGCGGAATATCGAGATTGACGTCCTTGAGGTTGTGCTCCTTGGCTCCGCGGATCTGAATTGCGCGCGGCGTTTTCCGCGTACGAGCGGCAACTTTTTTCCGAGAGCGCTTTCCAGAAGCCGTTTTCTTGTGTGGCTTGGCGTATCGCTCGACGAATTCTTTGAGATAGTGAGCTGTCAAGCTCAGCCTACCTTCACTACCCACGGTGTCCGCAATGAATTGACGTGGGGTGCCCTGTTTGAGCACTTCGCCTCCTCGATAACCACCCTCTGGGCCGAGATCGATTATCCAATCCGCATCTGCGACCAGGCGCAAATTGTGCTCTACGCACACTATCGAGTGTCCCTGACTCACGAGGAGTTCAAAGAGCTCGAGGAGTCGCTCGACATCTCTGACATGGAGACCTGTGGTCGGTTCGTCGAAGAGGAAGAGGGAGCGGCCTCGTGAGCCCTCGATAATGTGCGGAACGAGCTTGAGTCGTTGCGCCTCCCCCCCTGAAAGCTCACTCAAGGGGTGTCCGAGCGTAAGATGCCCGAGTCCGAGCTGAGAGAGAACTTTACACACGCTTGCGATGAGTAGTTCCTTACCGAAGAATTCGCTACATGCATCGACGCTCATCGAGAGGATCTCGTGGACATTCTTTCCTTTGTATCGAACTTCGAGAACGGGCGCTTGAAATCGCATTCCCAAGCAGGTTTCGCATTCGATGAATACGTCGCTCAGAAATTGCATGTCTTCGCGGATGAAACCCGCTCCTTCGCACGCCGGACACCGCCCCGCGTTCACATTGAAAGAGAAGGAGGATTTCGAGAGCCCGCGAGCCTTCGCTTCATCGGTGTTCGAAAGGAGCTCGCGCACGCGGTCCCACACCTTGGTGTAGGTGGCGATGTTGGCGCGAGGAGTCTTGGAGAGCGGAGACTGATCGACCAGGAGCACGTCACGCACGTGTTGGAATCCGGATACCTGCGCATCGACGGAGGTCTCACCTGGAACGATACCTTTGGAGAGTTCGTACGAAGCTTGGATTACTTCGGTGAGTAGGGAACTCTTTCCGCTACCCGAGACACCAGTGAGGCACACAAATGCGTTGAACGGTATGTCGAGATCAATCGATTTGAGATTTCGATTCGAGGCCCTGCGAATCTCAAGTGTCCGCTCGAACGAGGGTTTTGCGTCGCGAGCGTCGAAGGGGCGCATGCCGAGGCCTTCCCAATCGTCGCGCGCGCCGAGGAAGGAAACCTCTCCTCCCATTTCGCCCGCCTGTGGTCCTAGTTCGAGAATCGTGTCTGCTGCTTCCAAGCAGTCGGGGTCGTGCTCGACGACGGCGAGAGAGTTCCCTTTGTCGGTGAGCGTTCTGAGGGCTCGTACAAGTTGATCGGTATCACGTGCATGCAGCCCAACCGAAGGCTCGTCCAGCACGAAGTGAGTTGAGATGAGGTTGCTTCCCAAGGCTGATACGAGGTTGACGCGCTGCGTCTCACCTCCGGAAAGAGTCCTCGCTTGTCGATCGAGGCTGAGGTACGGCAGCCCCAACGAAACGAGATAGCCGAGGCGACTGGCGATGTTTTCGTACACATCTTTGAGCTCTCGAGGCATCCGACCTTCTGTCTGAAGATTGTTTCTCAGACGATCAAACCAGGTGGAAAGTTCGTCTAGAGGCATGCCCCAGATCTCTGCAATCGTGCGCCCGTCAATCTGGTATGCGAGAGCGTCGGACTTGAGTCTCGTTCCTTTACACGAAGGACAATCGACCTGCCCTCGGTAGCGTGCGAGAAAGACGCGCACGTGCATCTTGTATTTTTTACCTTCGAGATATTTGAACCATGCGTTGATCCCGACAAATTTTCGGGAGCTACTCTCGAAGATGAGGTTGCGTTGCTCGGCAGAGAGCGTTGACCAGGGTTTGTCGAGAGAGATGCCTGCTTCTTTGCAGAAAGCCAGAAGTTGTTTGTGCTCCCAGGCAGAGGAGTTGCCTCGCCAGCATTCGACAGCATGTCCAGCGATGGTTTTACTGTGATCGGGCACACATTTATTGCGGTCGATGACGAGAATCTTTCCGAACCCGTTGCACTCGCTGCATGCGCCTATCGGATGATTGTATGAGAAAAGAGCGGGTCGCGGACGCTCGATAGAGATATCCCCGTCACAGCAGTGAAAGGTGTTTTTGAATACGTGCGATTCGAACTCGGCGCTGACGATCTTTGATTCTCCCAAGGTCGAAACCCGAACTAAGGGCTTGGTCGCTTTGCGAGCGACCTCGATAACCTCAATTGCTCCGTTACCGAGAGAGAAGCACTGTTCCAGGGACTCCCGAAGCCGCTTTGAGGAGAAGTTTCCCTCCTTGCAGCGGTCGATGACTACAGAGAGCTGTTTGATTCGTTTGGGGGCGGGTGTGTCTTCAAAGCTCGAGATGAGTGCCTTGGTCTGATCGAAATACCGAGAGTATCCGAGCATCTGGAGACGCTCTAACGTCTCACGGGAATTGCTGACCTTTACCCCGACAAGAAAAGTTGCGTGCGGCTTTACGCTGCACCATCGCTCGAGGAGCTCGGTAACCCGAAGAGGATCCCAGCGCGCGAGCTCGAGGCCACATCGTGGGCACATGGGGGTCGCGACGTTGCTCCACACGATCTTGAGGTAGTCGTTGATATCGGTCATCGACCCAACTGTCGAACGCGAGTTCAGGATCCTCGTGCGTTGTTGGATAGCTATGGCCGGCCGGACGTTTTCCAGCAGGTCGACCTTTGGACGCTTCACCTTGTCGAAGAATTGGCGAGTGTAGGGAGAGAACGTCTCTATGTAGCGGCGTTGCCCTTCCGCATAGATGGTGTCGAAAGCCAGGGACGACTTTCCGGATCCCGAGAGCCCCGTGATGCCGACAAAGGTGTCGTGTGGTATCTCGATATCCACGTGCTTGAGGTTGTTCTCGCGGGCGTTACGGATTGTGAGGGAATTGCGCGGAGCCATTGGACAGAATGTATCGTGTGAGTGTCGGAGCGGCAACAATGGGGACTCCGAAAAACGCGAAATGTGGCGTTCTAGTCGATGTGAATCGACTCAAAGACAGCAGCGAGGGCATAGAGGTACACGCCAAGAGGTCTCATGTGTCGAGTGGCTGTCTCAGCCGAGGTTGCTTGCAGCCCGGGCTGCTACGAAGACAGAATCCGTTTTCGTACATATCCCACATCTGCTACGATTCGCCCGAGATCCGCTTTCGTCGCAGGGAGGGGTTTTGCCTCGCTTCCATAGGGATAACGTCGTGAAAATGTTTGTTTCGAAATCTCCCCGCCCCAAAATGTCGCGAGTCTTGCTTGGGATCTTACTCGCGAGTTTCGCAGTAAGCGCCTCCGGGCAGGCAGAAGAGGCGGCTTGCACCGTAGCAGCAGCAGCCCTAGAGCAGGCCAAGAAGATCCGGGGCTTGGAGAAAAGATCACAGGTTCCCTGTCTCGTCAGCGACAAAGCGCAAGTTGCAAAGTTTTTGCGCGAGACTATAGCTACGAAACTACCCCCGAATAAAATTGAGATGGAGCAGCTGGTCTATCGAACTCTAGGGGTCGTTCCGGATGATTACGATTATGCGAACGGCATAATAGAGCTGTACGCTAGCCAGATCGGCGGATACTACGACCCTGAGAAGAAGCATTTCATCATGGCAGCTTGGATGCCTGCGGCATTGCAAGTAAGCGTGGCCGTTCATGAGCTGACCCACGCGCTTCAGGATCAGCACTTTGACCTCGAGAAGATGATGGATCCAAAGCTTGAAAACGGAGACAAGCTCTTGGCCATCGCGGCTCTCGTCGAAGGGGATGCTACGGCGGTCATGACCGATTATGCGAGGGCGCTCGCGGGGCAGGTCCCGTTGCGTCAAGAGAGCAATATCGACGGTCTATTGCTCCAGCAAGTGCTGGCCGGGAGCGCTGGAGGTTTTGAAAAAACACCGGAGGCGCTTCGAATGTTGCTCTTGTTTCCGTATACGAGCGGGCTTCGGTTCGTGCACCGATTGCTCGTTGAGGGAGGATATCCTGCCGTAGACAGAGCTTTTCGCAATCCTCCAGCGAGTTCGCGTGAGATCCTTCACCCAGAGGTTTATCTGACCCCGAAGATTCCCTCCAACCTTCCGAGTGTAGAGGAGTTGGACCGTGGCGGTTCTGCAGAGAAGGAGTTGTACACAGATGTAATTGGCGAATTCGGCATTTCGGCGATTCTCGGAGCTGGGCTCAAAAGGAAAAACGAAGCGACCACTGCGGCGGCAGGATGGTTGGGGGATAGAGTCGCAGTGTATCCAACCTCTTCGACGGAGAAGTTGGTAGCGTGGAAGACTCGCTGGGAGAGTGAGAGAGACGCGCAGGAGTTCGCAGAGGCCTACGGTCGATTTATAGAAGCACGCTATTCTACCAAGTCTTCCATGGACGGAACGTACGAGACCGCGCTCAGGACGATCAGTATGTCGAGGTCGGGAGTTGACGTCTCGCTGGTTTTTGCTCCGAAATTCTAGCGAAGCAAGGGAGTACCCCCCGGCGTCATATCAGGCAAGAGTTCGTAGCGCGGTCCAATTTCTCTTCCTTTATACAGCCCCAAAACCTCAAGCGACCCAAAAGGGACGTCGATACTCCACACGAACCTTGGAGATCGAAGGCGTGCACAAAAAGCTCGAAGTATTGTTGTTGGATAACGATCTTGATTCGAGGGTGAGGTTGCAGCATGCGATTATGCTCAATTCGGAGTTCGGTCGAGATATCCAGACCAATACCTTCAAAGAGGCTCTCGAGGTTCTACAAACAGAGAGCCGTAGCCTCGATTTAGTTTTCATCGCAAATACGAATCTCCAACTTCAAGATATAGGGGGATTCGTCCAAGAAGCTCGTTCCCTGCAAGGGGCTCAGGACGCCGCTTTCGTCGTAGTGTTCTCTTCTTATGAAAGTAAGGACGAGTTGATTTCGCAGACCTACCAGATAGGTGTGGACAGCTACATCTTCGAGCCGTATTCGGCAGATGATTTTCGGCGAATGGCGAACCTCGCTGCGCGGGTGGGGCCTCGACGTTTGATCGACCGCGAGCTGCTCTCTATCGCACCACTCGTCCGAGAGATGATAAAACTTGTCGATTTGATGCACCTCCTCCTCATTCAAAGCTGCGCAATAGAGAAGAGCATGGAGAGGTTGCGCGCAATGGGTCAGCGGCTGGCGAGCTTTCAGGAGGAATCAAAAGATGCGTACTTCGATCATATAGAGGAGTGCTTGTCGCTCGTGCCATCCCCCGATCGGAGCATAGAGGAGCTGAAGAAGCATCAGCACAAGAGTCCGCGGCTACGGAAGCGCCTCGAAGATGCGCTACTCCAAGCGCCCGAAAAGCGAGCGCAGTTTCAAGCCGAACTGAAGCGCAAGCTTCCGCCGATTCGGTGTAGTTGAGAGCGCTATCGACTTACTCGACGCCCACATTCGAATTGCAACGCTTCCTTCAGGTTCGAATGAAGGAAGGTATATCCATCTTTGCGTAAAGCGTTGGGAGCAACACGCGTACTAGCCAAGAGCACGGCGTCAGCCAATTCTCCAAAGAGAGTGCGGAGTACAAAGCCGGGCAGCGGAAGCACGGTAGGTCTCCTCAACGCGTTGCCAAGCGATTTGACGAATTCGTAGTTGGTTACAGGGTTCGGGGAGACGGCATTTACGATGCCGGCTAAGCTTTCAGAGTGGATTGCGTGTTCGAATGCGCCCAAAAGATCCTGAAGAGATATCCAACTCATGAATTGTGAGCCGCGCCCCAGCGGGCCTCCGACCCCAGCTAGAAAAGCAGGAAGCATCTTTTTCAACGCCCCTCCGCGCGCAGTGAGCACAGTTCCGATGCGCATCGTTACCAAGCGCGTAGCACTGTCTCTGAGGGGGAGTGATGCGGCCTCCCACTCCCAGCCTGTCTCGGATAGAAATCCATCGCCACGAGGGCCCGATTCGTCCACCTCGGTGGCTCCGGTGTCACCATAGTAACCGATAGCGGAAGCCATAATTGCAACGCGAGGAGGTCGTGGGAGTTTGGCTAGCGTTGAACACAGCAGCCCGGTAGAAGCCACGCGACTCTCCTTGATTCTGGCTTTTTTGGACGCGCTCCAACGACCAGAAGCGATCTCTTCTCCACCAAGATGAATCACTACATCGATTCCCTCAAAGACCGAAGGGTCGAGCTCGCCGAGCATCGGATTCCAAGCTCGCTCGAGAGGCGATGAAGGGGGGCGCCTTACAAGCCGTGTCACAGAGTGACCTGCTGTTGTCAGAAAGCTGGTGAGAGCGGATCCCACCAAGCCGGAGGAGCCGCTGACGAGAACGGATGCACGCGGACGATCTGACCAACGCGCATGCAGTGCCAGGTCGTGTGCTAGAACAGAGTGCCGGTAGTCAAAGAGCCGTTCCAGTTCCGTTACAAAGAGAGACCCGAGTGGTTCTGCGAGAGATGGAAGTTCGTAGGTGATCTCGTCGCGCAGCGTACACTGCGCCTCGCCAGAAGGAATAACTTTGTGGATGTGTCGCCAGCTCTTGAACGGCCCCGCAATCTGTTCGTCGGTGAATTGCTCTCCGGGAACGTAGCCTCTGTGGCGAAACCTCCATTTTATTCCGCAGGGCCCGATAATCGGGACCTGGATGAGCACCTCGGATCCGTCCTCGATTCCCCCCGAGGAGTGCAGGATTTTTACGGGCTTCCAGGGGGTATTGAGGCGCTCGAACGCACCGGGTCGAGTATGCCACTCGAACACGGCGGATGCCGCGTAGGGTAACGTGCTCTCTTTGACGAAGGTTCTACGTGCCATCAGAGCTCGCTCTGTAAGGGTCTCACTGAAGTGCTGCAGTGAGTGCTCAAAATTTAAATTACCCCAACACGCGCTTGGCAGCTTCGCTGGCGAGCTTGCCGTCGTACTTGCCCGCGAAGTTCTCTTTGAGGTGTTTCATTACTAGCGGAAGGGTAAGCGCAGTGTTGGAGCTCTTCATTTCCACGATCATGCGCTCTAGTTCGTCGCTGCTCAATTGTTTGGGCAGAAACGATTCGAGTACTGCGATCTCAGATAACAATTGCTGCTTTGCTTCCGGTCTGTTGGCCTGATCGGCGAACTGGATCGCTTCCTGGCGCTTCTTGACCTCTCGTTGCACGACGGTGACGCAGTCCTGTTCGGGTAGTTCGTTGATAGACTTTTGCATCTCTTCGTACTGGATCTCGCTCAATACAGCGCGAATTGTGTCGAGTCGCAGGCGATCCTGCGCCTTCATGGCGTTCTTCAGATCTGCTTTGAGTTTCTGTTTCATAGCTACTCGTGAGTATAGGGGGCTTATGCGGTTTTTAACGTCTTTTGATACTGAGTCATGAACTCCTTTAGTTTCATCGCTGTCTCAGCGCTGATGAGGTGCTCAGTTTTACAGGAATCTATCTCGGCTTGGTCCGGGCTTACTTTGAGAATGTTGACGAGGAAATCGTGCAGGATGTTTTTACGGGAGAGGACAGCGCGAGCCAACTCCTCTCCTTCCGGAGAGAGCGAGAGAAACTTGTTCTCGTCTTCGACGATAAGGTGCTTGGCTTTGAGCGATTTTAAATTTATCGAGGCGCTGCCAGTGGTGATGTTGAGTTCTCGAGCGACGTCAGTGACACGAGCATAGCCACGCTTCTCGCGGAGTTCGAGTATAGCGAGCAGGTGGTGCGCAGCGCTGTGAGTAATGTTGTTCGCTTCGAATTTTTTCCAAACGTCCATGACGATCTCTCCCTCAGTCTCGACGAGGTACTACGGCACCTTATCAGAGTAGTCATCTGAATCAGGTGGCCATCTGATGCCTCAGTTATATGAACGGAGGACTCAAGAATAGTTAGCAACCTTACTAGCTTTTGTTATGTATGTCAAACTTCTGTTTGTTGTTGTTAAGGTTTGTTCATGATAGAAAATGAAGGTATTGAGAAGTTTGGCACATGAATCACTTCAAAAGCGCTCGCCGGTCCTTCTGTTTGTTTGCCCTCGTGACGGCCATCGTCGCCGCATGGCCTTTATGCGCCTATGGGATAGAGCGGCCAGAGGAGGTGCTTAACAAAGAGGTCGGTGTTTATACCCAACTCGGCACCAAGGTGGACTTGAGTAGGGTGTTCACAGACCGGGAGGGGCAGCGCAAGCCTTTGAAGGATTTTGCCCTGGCTGACAAGCCGATCCTCGTAGTGCCCGTTTACTATAAGTGTCCTCGCATGTGCGGGCTGATCCTCGACGGGGTCGTGAATTTGCTCAACGAGCTCACACTTGAGCTTGGTCGGGACTTTTCGGTCCTTGTTGTGAGCTTTGATCCCCTTGAGACAGCGGCCGATGCCGCTGATGCGTGGGGTAAATTCAACGAGCGTTTGATAGGTGATGCCGCGTTTGGTCGAGAAGCATTTAGATTCTTGGTGGGAAGTGACGACAATGTTGTAGGGTTAATGCGCGAGCTAGGATTTAAGTATCTGCGTGAGGGTAAGGACTTTGCGCACTCAGCTGCGGTTATGATATTGACGCCTACGGGAGAGATCTCGCAGTATTTCACCGGCATACAGTTTTCCCCCTGGGATGTTCGCCTGTCCTTGATCGAAGCCTCACAAGGAAAGATCGGATCGGCGATGGATCATTTCCTTCTCTACTGCTTTAGATTTGATCCACTCCAAGGTAAATATACGTGGGCAGTGAAAGGTGTTTTGCGAGTAGGTGGGGCGTTGACCCTGCTTGGTTTGGCTCTGATGTATTTTTTCTTTGCGAGAAAGCGTTCGGGGTTCGAGCTAGTCAAAGCGTCGAAGAAAGAATAGTAAGGGTGTTATTCTGATACGGATGACACGATAAACAGGTAACGGATAGAGAAAGACTAACTATGTTGGGATTGTTAGGAGAGCAAGCGTCGGACTTTGCTCACAAGGTAGATTACGCCCACGATGTTGTAACGATCATCTCGGTAGTGTGCACGGTGGCGATCGTCGGAACGATGCTGTACTTCGCCGTTATCTATCGTCAACGAGACGGGCGCGACCACGAAACCCCGATGATTGAGGGCAATAACCTTCTCGAAGTGATCTGGACGGTCTTTCCAACTCTTGTCGTTATCTGGGTTGCGTACCTCGGATATGATGCGTTCATCGACATGCGAACTGCTCCCGCCGATTCGATGGAGATCAACGTCACCGGTAAGAAGTGGGCCTGGGATTTCCAATACGCCAACGGTAAGAAGACCATCGGCGAACTCGTAGTTCCCGTCGACCAACCGGTCAAGCTCGTCATGACCTCTCAAGACGTTTTGCACTCCTTCTTCGTGCCTGTCATGAGAACGAAGATGGACGTCATCCCGGGTCGCTACACGTACGAATGGTTTCGCCCGATCAAGACTGGAGACTTCCAGGTTTTCTGTACTGAGTACTGCGGAGATCTGCACTCGGGTATGCGTGCGCGCCTGAAGGTGTTGCCGAAGGCTGAGTTCGAGCGCTGGCTTGCGGATGACAGTGAGGAGCGTAAGCTTGCGTCGATGAAGCCGTCTGACCGTGGTCAGGAGATATATAATAAGCAGTGTGTTGCGTGCCACAGCTTGGATGGCTCGCCCCGCATCGGTCCGTCATGGCTCAAGATCGTTGGTAAGGAAGGCAAGCTCGTTAGTGGGGCTACATACAAAGCTGACGAAAATTATATTCGCGAGGCGATCTTGTATCCGCAGGCTTCAACTGTAGCGGGCTACGAGGCGTCCGCTAACGCCATGCCAAGCTACAAGGGGCAACTATCGGATGAAGACATTACGTCTATCATCGCATTCATGAAGACGCTCGACGGCACTCAGAAGGTTGCGCCTGCGCAGCCAGCTGCGCCCAAGGCTGCAGGTGCTGCTCAACTGGCAGCGATGTCGCCGGCAGAGCGTGGTAAGGCACTTTTCAATGAGCCAGGAAACATGTGCTACACCTGCCACAGCATCGACGGAAGCCGCTTGGTCGGTCCATCGATGAAGGGGCTCTGGGAGCGCAAGTCGAAGATGGCTGATGGCACAGAGGTAGTTTCCGATGCTAACTACATCAAGGAATCGATACTGAAGCCGCAAGCGAAGCTCGTGGAAGGATATGGTCCTGTGATGCCGGCGATTTACGAAGGCAAGCTCACGGATGAGAACATCTCCGATATCATCGAGTATATAAAGACCCTCAAGTAGTTGTAATGAAGGTGAGATAAGGTATGTCAGCGCACGCTACAACAGCACACAACGAAGAGCTCAATTACCTAAATTGGAAGACCGGGATCTGGTCGTGGCTCTCTTCCACCGACCACAAGAGGATCTGCTTCTTGTACCTCTTCACGATTCTGATTTTCTTCTTCTTGGGAGGACTTGCAGCTCTGCTCATGCGACTTGAGCTTGCTACGGCAGGGCCAACCATTCCGGGCATCGTAAAGAGTCCTCATTGGTACAATGTGCTCTTCACGTTGCACGGCGTGTTCATGATATTCCTCTTCGTGGTGCCGGGTATTCCAGCAACGCTTGGAAACTTCCTGCTCCCTCTGATGATCGGTGCGAAGGACGTAGCTTTCCCTCGCCTGAATCTCTTCAGCTGGTACGTGTACGTTATTGGTGCCGGTATCGGAGCGGTTGCTCTGATGAATCCAGTCGACACTGGCTGGACCTTCTATGCGCCGTACAGTACGACGACGGGAACTTCGGTTTCGTTGATGGTGTTTGCTGCCTTCGTACTCGGCTTCTCGTCAATCCTTACTGGATTGAACTTTATCGTGACGATTCATCAGCTACGCGCTCCGGGGATGACCTGGATGCGTTTGCCGGTGTTCGTGTGGGCATCATATGCGACAGCGATCATTCAAACGGTTGCAACCCCAGTAGTCGGAATGACCCTCTTACTTATCATCGCCGAGCGCGTTTTCGGCGCGGGCATCTTTGATCCAACTAAGGGCGGCGACCCGGTCTTGATGGAGCACCTCTTCTGGTTCTACTCCCATCCGGTCGTCTACATCATGGTGCTTCCGGCCTTCGGAGTCGTTGGCGAAATTATCCCCGTCTTCTCCAGGAAGCCGCTCTTCGGATACAAGATGGTGGTTCTCTCAACCATGGCGATCGCTGCCGTAGGCTTCGTCGTGTGGGCGCATCACATGTTTGTAGCGGGAATCTCTGACTTTTCGGCGATATTCTTCTCGTTCATCACCTTCTTGGTGGCGATCCCAACGGCGATCAAGGTGTTTAACTGGGTCAGCACGATGTACAAGGGCTCGATCAGCTTTACTACGCCGATGCTGTACGCGATGGCGTTCGTGTTCCTGTTCATGATTGCAGGAACCACGGGAATTTACCTGGCGATGTTGGGAGTTGACGTGTACTACCACGATACCTACTTCGTGGTTGCGCACTTCCACTACACTATTCAGGGAGGCGCAGTGATCGGTTTGATAGCGGCGCTTCACTATTGGTTCCCGAAGATGAGCGGTAAGATGTACAACGAGACGATCTCGAAGATTGGGTTCGCACTCGTGTTCTTCGGCTTCAATCTGACCTTCATTCCGCAGTTCGTGCTCGGAATGGAGGGCATGCCGCGCCGTTACTACGATTATCCAGCCCAGTATCAGAACCTGCACACCATTTCTACGGTAGGAGCGTTCGTGAATGGTTTCGGATACACCTTTGCGCTGTTGAATCTGCTCTTGACCGCTCTCTTTGGGAAGGTCAAGGCTCCTCGCAATCCGTACAATTCGGTAGGTCTAGAGTGGCAGACGGCGTCACCGCCGATCCATGAGAACTTCCCGGAGACTCCGGTGGTGGACAAGGATCCGTATCACTACGGAACTCCAGCTCACGTATAGGTATTTTTCAAGGACGAGAACTAGGACAAGGACTATATGAGCTCACATGCAGCGGCGACACACGAGGTCGCTCCGGGGGATCCCCCACACATTCACCACATGGACAGCGCCACAGCGTATGGCGCAGCAAAGCTCGGTATGTGGCTTTTCTTGGCTACAGAGGTTTTGCTCTTTGCGGTGATGTTCTGCAGTTTCGCTATCATGCGATACTATCACCTTAGTGATTTCCACAACGCGAGCCATCACCTCAATTTGTGGGCAGGGGCATTCAATACGGCCGTGTTGCTTTTCTCGAGCTACACGGCTGCGGTAGCAGTCACTAAGGCCCAGTTGGGGGACAACCGCGGGGTTGTCGTCAATTTCGGTATCAGCATCGTGTGCGGATTTATCTTCTTGCTCGTCAAGGCTTACGAGTACACGGAGAAGGCACACCACGGAATGTTCCCCTTCGTTTGGAACTCGAATTTCTACGAGTACAAGAACTTCCTTGGCATTTACTTCACCATGACGGGATTGCACGCGTTGCACGTCATCATCGGAATGATTGTCATGTTCATTTACGGCATCAGGCCGGCGATGCGAAATCGCTATTCGGGTCGCTACTACACCCCGGTAGAGCTTAGCGCGCTCTATTGGCACTTGGTGGATCTCATCTGGATCTACCTCTTCCCGTTGCTGTACCTAGTTGGATAATTTGGGAGTACGAGACGCCATGGCACACGCCCATTCGCACAATCATTCAGACGGACACGACGACGCAGGTCACATAGTTCCAGTTTCTACCTTCTTTAAGGTGTTAATCGCACTGTTGGTGCTCACCGTTATCACTGTGTTGGCCGCGAAGGTCGACATGGGTAAATGGAACATTGTCGGCGCGCTCGTGATCGCCTCGATCAAGGCCTCGTTGGTTATCTTGGTGTTCATGCACGGTAAGTACGAGAACCGTATCCTCTGGACCTACATCCTGATCCCCTTCATCTTGTTGGCGATTATGATTGGAGGAATATTCACTGATGATCCGTTCCGTATTCATCCTAAGCCGGTAGTGATTGAGAAGGCTAAAGCGTAAGGAAGCCTGGATCACTTCACCTCATGGAGTCTGTGAGGCTGGTGTTCGTATAATCACACAGAGAAGGCGAGCGGAGAGAGGGGACTAGGGGGTAATCTCGGTCCTTTCTCTCCGTTCTCTTTTAACTCTGGGTCATCGCGGAATCGAGTGGGTAGGACTCGGTATTATCGCGACGTGAACGTGCTCGTGCACGTAAACGTGAACGTACCCGGAGGAGGAGTCACACTGGCTGAAGGCATAGCTTGGAAAGCATG
>JBIIOE010000155.1:0-7360 GCA_044337105.1 Bdellovibrionota bacterium
GAAAACGAGCGAAACAACCGGAGGTGTATCCACTGAGATACACTGAGGATTGTTTCGCGAAGTTTGACGAAGTCGCAGCCCGCATATCGTCAACCGAAGTAGAAGATACTTTTGAGACCAGTTCTAGTGTCGAGAGCTCAACCTACTGTGGAGATAACCATGAAACTTCATACACTCTTGTCGTGTCTTGCTCTCTCATCGTTGGCGACTTTCGCTTCCCCCGTGTCTGCCGATCCGACTCGATCGATCGGCGGTGGCAACACAACCGTTACCCTCGCTCCGGAATTGCTGACGGCTCTCAGCAGCTTGAACGTGCTAGCTTCGAGGGTAGAGGAATCATCCAGTCGGATTGACGCTGTGACCTTTCCGGTCATCGAAGGTCTCGTAGATTTGGCAAACGCCAAAGCTGAAATTTTACATTCCGGGGGGCTTCGCCTCTTTTCCGATACCGTATCCGTTAAGCTCATCAACTTCGCCGTGGATACAACTGGCGAATCTCCGGTAGTAACGGGAGATATCGTCGCAAACAATTCCTTGGTCGCCAGAACACCGCTCTTCAATGCCGTGCTTCCGAACCTCCAGCTGCCCCTCGAACCGACCCGCAGGTCTATCAGCATTCGGCCGATACAGCTGACTCTGACATCTGAAGCAGCTACTGCCTTGAATGGTGCATTTGGGGTTACTGCCTTCCAAGCAGGGCAAGCGATCGGTCAGGCTTCAATTAATCTATCGCTCGGTCGAAGCGATCGCATTCGCTCCGCCGCACGAAGGAACACTGGAAGAAACAGGTAACACCACCCTACATACCCGCTGGTACCGCCGTCTCAGAGAATACGGGGCGAAACAACGCATTCGCGTTGTTTCGTTCGGTGCCGTGTGGGTACGGCAGTCGACCTCCCAGCAACCCTCCCAGTCCCGAATCGACTCACTGTCATACGACGCGATAGTCCGACCCGCACATCTCGAACACCGTAGCCAACCTCCCAAAACGGCTTCCCCGCATCTTTAGACCGTGCGAATCGGCCAGTCATTCACTCCTGTGCGTGTAGCCTTTACCGTATTCGTCAGGCGAAGTATCCTCGGGAGAAGAAAGGCAAAACCTACCCGTAGCGAGAAAGTGGAGGTTGGGTTGATATTCGTTTTTTACGACGGAGAAAGACCGCCTCCGCCACACGATTGTAGCTCAGCTTTTGAGCGCCTATTTTCTTGAGGTCACACACCATGACGAGAATAACAACGGGAGCTTCGTTGCTAGGAATGCGTTTCTTTACCATGACTGCTCGTATGGCTATAGTCGCAGCGTGCAGCGTTGCCCTTTTGGCGACCGCAGAGAGCAAGAAGCCAGCGCTCGATCTGGAGAAAGCTGTCGGCGTCTTGGAGCTTCGAATCCAGATGGCGGAGAACAGCCTCAAGTTCGTCAACAACACGGCCAATCTCACCGAACTGATTTCCGCGCTCGAAGACTACCTGAACGGGAAATGCTTCGGAGATCTCTACAAAACGCTCGACTACAAAGGCTCTCCAACTGACCCGACATGTGTCGGATACATGGACCGATTGCTGCAACTCAATCCCGACAACCCCGCAGCAACGTGTCTGCGTGATGGCATCTCCGCACAATCATGTGTCGATGCTTACCTGAATCAAAAAACCGCCTCCTACTATCCCGGAGCTTACGACGCCGAGGTCAGAAGCCCGATCCTTAAATCGGGCATGTCCGCTACGGAAGTAGACAAGCTGAGCAAGCTCAGCCTGACTCTGAAAGAGGTAAATTCGAAGTATCAATCCACCCAAGATCTCGACGAGAAAACTCGTCTGATGGATGATGCTCTGGCGCTCTACGACCAGATGCTCGGCACTGCTTGCCGGATCACCGCTGTAAGGTTTGCTCCTCGCTCGAACACGAATGTCTCTTCAGAGGATCGAGAGATTCGAGAGGTTCGAGAGAAGCTGCTCAAAATCCCGGCCAAGATCCGTAGCGAGCATCAAGAACGAATGATTGCAGAAGTCGAAACCAGACTTGCCGCCGCTAAGAACAATCCGACGGAAAAAGCGCGACTACTAGCTCTCATAGAGGCTATACGCAGTCCGAGCGGCGACGGCACCATGACTGTCAAAACGAGGGAGAGAGTCCGCTTGATTCTACCTCAGTGCAAGGAGTTGATAGCTCAATGCCTCGCGGCATTTCCGAAAGCTCCCGCCCCCACCTGTCACCAGGATGGCTGGGTTACGCCTTCCTGCATACGTGCCGTCCGACAATACCGCACAGAGCGCCAGCAGAGGCAGGTAGCGGCACAGGCCACGCAACGAGGGGCCACCGGTGAAGTTACGAGCACGCCGACCGGCGAACCACCCAACTTCGCGAAATTTTAGATTACCGCCGAAAATACAGTGGACAGGAAGGCACGACAGGCAACTTTCCAGCAGCTCGGTCGAATATTGGTTCTACCTCGTTTCTCTAGGAGTAGTACCGATCATGTCAATCTCGCACCGCCCACACATCAACGGTTTCACCTTGGTAGAGCTCCTCATCGTCATGAGTATTGTCAGCGCTTTGGCAGCGATCGCTGTCCCTCGTTATGCGGCCTATAAGGCAACAGCCTTCGATCTACGCGCAGAGCTCGATCTGCGCTCTGTTGCCGTCGCCGAAGAGGCCTATTTTCTACAGCACGAGGAATATCTGTCATGCAGCAATGCGAGCTGCACTCAACTGCCGGGCATACGACGCCTTTCGACTGGGGTAACGCTCGAGGTGCGCAACCTGCCAGACGGCTTCATCGCGACGTCGACTCATCCCCAGGGAACCGGTCGCATCTTTACGTGGGATTCGAATCAGGGAGGACTACTCGACCGATAGCGCAGAATCACAAGCATCCTTTGACACCTCATCAGCCCCACAGCAGGGAATGCTCGTTTCGGATACTAGGTGTAACATCCAGCTCGGGGTGTAACATCCAACTCGGTGTAACAGGCTGCGAAAAAGTGCTCTTCTGCCGCCTGCTAGCAGACCTGCTCCTACAAAGAGCTCGTGATCATCAAAAGAGGATGCGCTTTTTGGATTTTCCGTAACTGTTACTATGAATCAGCTCTATCGAAGTGTGCATCTCTCCCTCCCCAATTGGGTGTCGGATTTGGTCCAACCCGGTGCTCTATTTCCTACGATTGAAGACAGGATGCGTATTGCGATAGCGCTAGCCGATCGCAACATCTCCGAGAAGACGGGCGGGCCCTTCGGCGCGGCGATTTTTGAGATCGAGAGTGGCAAGCTCGTAGCGCCGGGGGTGAATCTCGTAGTTGCAGAGACATGCTCCCTAGCTCATGCAGAGACACTGGCTCTCATGATAGCCCAGCAGAGCCTCGGGGCCTTCGACCTCGGAGCCCCTAATCTTCCGGCGATGGAACTAGTAACCAGCGCACAGCCCTGCATTCAGTGCTGGGGGGCAGTATGGTGGTCGGGCATCAAGCGACTCATAACCGGCGCTAGCCGCGCGCAGACTGAGAGTTTGACAGGCTTCGACGAAGGGCCCGTGCCACCTGACTGGGCTAATCTGCTCCAGACACGCCTGCCCGAGACCTCACGCATCGAGGTCATCGAGAACATACTCTCTGACGAGGCGTGTACCGTTCTCAAGCGCTATACGGATATGGGTGGGACGATTTACGGCGCTGGTAAGGGTAAATTCAACAAAGGCAGCCTGAGCTCTTAGGCAATACTTAGAACAGGTCTCAAAAGTAGCTTCGTAGCGAGGTTGGCGAGATGCGAGGCGAGACGAGGAAAACGAGCGAAACAACCGGAGGTGTATCCACTGAGATACACTGAGGATTTTTTCGCGAAGTTTGACGAAGTCGTAGCCCGCATATCGTCAACCGAAGCAGAAGATACTTTTGAGAGCAGTTCTAATTAAACCAACCTTGCTAACTATCTGACTTCATTGAGACAACAGCCCTGTGAGCACACTGCGAGTCATCACATCCCCCACTCTTTCCTAGTCTACGCATGCGTCTTGTGGCATACTTGCATGTAAGAAAGAAACAACGACGAGGCGAGCAAGCCTCGTGACACTTAGAAATTAGAGCGCCTCTCTCGCGCCCACAGCGACCTTTTTCCACCTTCATCTGTGTCGCTCCCGGTAGCCATCGCGGCGTCTCATTAGGACGATACATGAATCACGATACTGAAACCTCCGGCTCGAACCTCGAGTCACCCTCTTTTTCCACGTTGATATCGGACGAAGCGCTGGTGCAATCACTGCATCAGAACGGCATCGAGAACCCAACTCCCGTACAAGCATCGGCAATCCCAAGGGCCTTGGCCGGTAAGGATCTGATAGTGCAAGCTCAAACGGGGAGTGGAAAGACACTGGCATTCATGCTGCCGATCTTGCTGGATCTCCAGAAGGACCCGGAGAATATTTCGACAACCGCTCTCGTCATTGCACCGACTCGCGAGCTGGCGCTTCAGATTTGCAATGTTGTTAATCAAATAACCACCGATGTGAAGCCAGCCTGCATCATCGGAGGCGATTCAATCGACAAACAGATCAAGAGCCTGCGCGCCGACAAACGAATCGTCGTTGGTACTCCTGGTAGATTGCTCGATCTGATTAACCAACGAGAGCTGCTTCTACGCAGGTGCAAGCAGTTCGTACTTGATGAAGCCGACGAGATGCTGTCGATGGGATTCCTCGAAGATGTGCAGGCTATCCTGGGACGCTTGCCCAGCAAGAGGCAGGGAATGTTCTTCAGTGCGACACTCTCTCCTCGTGTGGGAATGCTGGCGCAAAGCTTCTTGAGACAACCGGAAACGATAGAGATCGAAAAGAGCGAAGAGAATACCCCAGATATCAAGCACCTCTTCTGTCGTGTCTCAGGGGGAGTTGCTGACAAAGCGAAATCTCTGTGCACGTTACTGGAGCAGAAAAACGCTTCATCGGCGATCATATTCTGCAACACGAAGTCGGACACCGAGCTGGTCGAGGTTTTCATGAAGCGTCGTGGCTTCAATGCTCAACGCATCAATTCCGATCTCTCGCAGAAGGAGCGCGTCAAGGTGCTGGATGGGCTGCGCGACGGCTCGCTGCGTTACTTGATCGCTACTGATGTCGCCGCTCGAGGTATCGACATTAGTCATTTGGAGCTTGTCGTGAACTATTCGATTCACAACGACTCAGAAGCGTACGTTCACAGAACCGGCAGAACCGGCCGAGCGGGACGGAGCGGGGTGGCGATCAGCCTCGTAGCACCGCAGGACAACGGCGCTTTCTATGGGATTCAACGCTCTCTCGGTATTCCTTTCGAGGAGATTCCCTGTCCCAGTATCGATGCACCTCACGCTGAGCAAGTGAAGACGGTCGTGAGCGCCTAGTATTTCATGGAGTGTGGCTCGCAGCACCAATGCCCTTTGTGCTCGAGCCCCGCATCTTCTGACGAGCTGTACGCATTCGGGCGGAGATATCTGTCGTGCCTCGAATGTGGATTAGTGTTCATGCACCCGGGGTTCCGACTCTCAGCAACGAACGAGCAGGCTCGGTACGAGTTGCATCAAAACAGCCCGACGGATATCGGCTACTGTCAGCATCTTCGACGCGCTATCACTCCGCTCGTATCATTGGTTGCTTCGGGAGTTGGACTAGACTTCGGCTGTGGTCCACACCCTACAGCATCGGCGCTGCTCCGGGAGATGGGGTATACCGTCACGGATTATGACCCCTTTTTTGCCCCTGACGAAGGAGCTCTCCAGAGAGCGTATGATTTCGTTCTGTGCACAGAAGTCGCAGAGCATCTCTATTCGCCATCCGTGGAATTCGAGCGCCTGTATCAACTACTCAAACCCGGAGCTTGGCTGGCACTGATGACGAAGCTTCTAGAGCCTGGGCAATCACTGGCAACATGGTGGTACGTCAAAGATCCGACCCATGTAAGCTTGTACTCGCGAGGCACCCTCGATTGGATACAAAGAAAATGGTCTTGGCGACTACATTCTCCGGCTGACGATGTATTTCTCTTTCAAAGGGTCTGAACCGGCACCAGCATACCTAGCACCGCATGCACACGTCCCACCTCGATGACGCCATCTAGAAATTCGGATATAGTTTCACGATGATATGGATTCTTCTCTCGCTCCTCGCCGGCTTAGCGGATGCTGTTCGCGACTCGATATCCAAAAGAGCTGCGGCTACTGCGCCTCGACCTCTAGTGACCTGGTCATATTCTCTTTGCGCTCTCCCCTTCTTCTTACCTGGGATGTTACGCGATATACCTGCCGATCTACCGCTGGAATTTTGGGCTCTTCTGCTGTTCGTGTCGTCGTGTCATGTCGGAGGAGGCCTCGCTTTAGTAAAAGCTCTTCAGATATCCGATCTCTCACTCTGCGTTCCGATGATGGCTTTTACACCAGTGTTCCTACTCGTTATTGGTCCCATCCTGACGGGAGACACACCAACATTTTCTGCTGTCATAGGGGCGGTTCTCGTCACGACCGGCTCCTACGTACTCAACTTAAGTAAGGCGCGTGAAGGGTTTCTTGCCCCCATCAAAGCACTACTGAACGACAAGGGGGCGCAAATTATGCTCGGCCTAGCCTTTCTATGGAGTATCACGGGAAGTATCGACCGTGTTGCAATGCGGCGGTACGATCTCTTTTTCTGGGCTAGCGCACAACTCTCGATGATTGCACTTCTCTTGCTTCCGTTTGTACTGCGTGCGGGCGCACTGAACGTCCGAAATCTGAAGAAAACAGGGGCTCAGATGCTCTCCTTGGGTGCCGCCAACGCACTTTCTTTGGGCGGCTATCTGATGGCTCTTCAAATGGCCCCCGTGCATTATGTAGTGTGCTTGAAGCGCTCGAATATCCTCTTTGCCGCTGTGATCGGTCGTTTATTTTTCGAGGAAAAGGCTGTCAGGGGACGATTACCAGGAGCACTTTTGATGCTTCTCGGGGTAATCGTCATCTCCTTCTCTCGTTGAGGGAGTAGAATACAGATCCATTTTCATATGCTGCAGCTACAGTATCTCGATCGACAGTGTCGCCAGTCTTCGTATGCGCTCCCTGAGTTGTCATTACCTCGGGATTTTCAGGCAAGTGTGAATAGATGCCCCTCATGCTGCATCGCTTCAGCTCCGTTCTTATAGTGCATCCGTGCTGAGTGGAATCATCTTTCTTCCCTCTATGCGTTTCCCACAATGTTTAACTCAAAATAGGCTCATCGCGTTTTAGAGTGGGTGATAGCGAGCTTGGAGATAGCGTAAGCCCTCGTTTTGACCTATAGATCGCGCCTTTCCACGTGAACGTGCTCGTGCACGTAAACGTGAACGTACCCGAAAAACTTGAGGTTTTTGTTTCGGGTACGTTTACGTTCAC